>JAAOYF010000006.1 GCA_018221205.1 Candidatus Woesearchaeota archaeon
TTCCTGATGAGCCAGTCCAATCCTGGAATGGTGACTTTATGGCTGAGATAGAACATAAATGCCATCACAGAGATGAATATGGCTAGAGAATAGACATTTGCGATATCATAGCGGATGAGGACAATAAGTACAAGACCCATGAAGAAATGGAAAAACTTCCTTCTGACTTCGACTGCTTTCATTTTATTAGCTTATCCGCTCCGAATACAACACCGAATCCCAAGGCAAAAAAGATGACCATAAGGATGTCCCATTGGGCCAATGCAATGATGTTTCGCAATGGGATGCCCAATGCACCGATAACTAACCCTAACAGAACATATAAGGTTTTTGATTTATCCTTAGAGAAAAAATAGGAGATGATGCGTGAAATCGTGAATGCACCTAATGCAGCACCGAGGGCAAAACTCAGAAAATAAGGGACGTTGTTAGGGATATCTTTCAACACACCCAGCATGAATTCATACGCACCTAGTATCAAGAGGATGAATGCTCCTGATATACCTGGCAGAAACATCGCACTGATGGCCAAAAAGCCGCTGATGAAGATATAAAATAGGCTCGGCTCAACAGTGGCAGGGATCAATACTGCCAGCAAAAGACCAAAAAGCAATCCCATGATACCAAAAGAGATTGTTGCCGGCTTGTGATTCTCAATATGATCAAAGATGATCTTAGAAGAGGCAAGGATCAATCCGATGAAGAAAGAGATAGTGAACACATAATAATCTTCGAGTAAGATTGAGATGAGGTGTGCACCCAAGAATAAAGAAGTGCCGATGCCTGCCAACAGCGTAACCAGGAATACCAGATCAAGTCTCTTAACACTCTGCTTCAATGCACTGGATGATTTCTTATCTCTTTTTCCAAGATAAGAAAATATATCTTTGACAAGCTGAGGAGAGAAACTTTTGACAGCAGCAATGAGCCGTTCATAGATTCCGGTGATGAATGCGATCGTCCCGCCAGATATGCCAGGAATTAAGTCGCACACACCCATCAGCATTCCTTTCAGAAATAATAATATGCTCATTTCTCGATAAGCCCCTTGAGCTCTACGCCTTCTTTCTTTACACCAGGCCATACCATCGTACCCGGCTGCAACAGGACATTCTGCAGATCAGCACCATCTCCTATGACTGCTCCGAAGTTGATCACTTCAACAGTCTTTCCTTTCATCTTCATCTCGACTTTATCTCTTGTCTTGATCGTACCGACGAAATTGACATTATCTCCGATGATAGAATCCTCCACAACAGCATCCCGGTGGATATGGACATTATCTCCGATGATGGAGTTCTTGACAAAACCTTCTATCTTGCAGTTATTGCCGATAGAGCAGTCGAATACCTTTCCAATAATCTCCGAGTTCTCGCCTACTTTGACATCTTCATCTCTCACAATCTGATCTGCTTCAAGTAGGCTCCAAGGATAGACGATAGGAAGCCATACCTGGGCCTCAACAGAGAAGATATCCTCTTTCAATGCCAAAAATCTGAACGCCTCTGTCAGCTCAACCTCTCCTCTTTCAGAGGTAGAGCATTTCTTGATGCTCTCAAAGATCTTCTCGTTGAATACATAGAAAGCAGTATTGGCGATGTCTGAGATGAATTTCTCAGGCTTTTCGATGATATCCAATACCTTATCCTCTTTCTGGATGAAGACGCCGAAATCACCATAATTCTCCACTCTCTTGACCAGAACAGACAAAGGATAACGAAGACATTTTCTCATATCTCCCCTAAAATAAAGATCATCACCCATCAGCACTATGAACCGTTCTCCTTTCACATGGGGCTCAGCCTGCAATAAGGCATGTCCCGTGCCCAGTTGTTCTTTCTGATCGATATAGGTGAGTTTGATGCTTTCGTAGTTCTCTCCAAGGTGCTGCTTGATTTTGTCAGCATGGAATCCTACGATGATGACGGCTTCATCGATGATATCTACCAACTGCTCTAGATTATGCTCAAGAAGGGTCTTGTTGCCTACTTTCAACATAGGCTTGGGCTTATGAATAGTTAATGGATACGTCCTCGTGCTCTTTCCAGCTGCCAAGATGACTGCTTTCATAGTAAATCTATCCCTCTTACCTTTTCTTTAATGTATTCATCCTTTATAAAAGCTTTCATCAATCCATCAGGCTTTCTATACTGCCTTTTCTCTTTCGCATA
Organism: Candidatus Woesearchaeota archaeon; assembly: GCA_018221205.1. Taxonomy (GTDB): domain Archaea; phylum Nanobdellota; class Nanobdellia; order Woesearchaeales; family WJIZ01; genus JAAOYF01. The sequence goes on from JAAOYF010000006.1 coordinate 2,172, forward strand.
GAGCGTTCCTTTCTTTTCATAGACATCCCGGTGCTTCTTCCTGAATTGTTTTGCATGATATTTCATCTTTGAAGGGGGGCCTGTGAAGATGGCCTCTTTGCTCAATATACCCGGCTTGACAACAAAATAGAGAAAAGCTTCTTTTGGCCATTCCCACTCTGCTGCTTTCAACGTAAAACCTTTGCTGACAATCTCTTTTTTCATGTGCTCAAATGCCTTGACGATCTTGCACCCTATGATATCCTTCTTCCCTTTCTTCGGCAGGACTTTGTATATATACAATGCTCCTTTCCGTTTCAGCATGTTTTTGTCGATCGGTTTTATCTCGAAGGAGCTTGTTGATGGCTTTTTCAGGAATGCTTTTGCGTAAGCGATGATATGATAGAATCTCTCCTCACTCACTGCAGCAGCAGCATTTCTCGAGGCCTGGACAGGATCGATCACCACTAAGGGCCCTCTTGTCTTTGCCTTGTCCAGTTCAAAGAGAAGCTTTTTTCCTTTATGATAGTTCTCGATATCGATGATGACTTTTGGCTTCCATCTCGAGATAGCCTTCATCACGTTCATGAAGCCCTTATAGTAGATAGTCAGGATCTCAGAGATATACCCAGAGAAGCCGTTGATATAGGACTCAGCACCATATACTTTCACAGCCTTGAAGAATTGCTTTGTCAGCCGTATCTCATCAACATATTTTTTATGCTTTCTCACCCATTTGGAATGCAGCGGACTGACATCAGTGATATTCTCTGCCTGCTCTGCTTTCTTGATATTTAAGATAGGGACAATCTCAAAGGTGAATCCATTCTGCGAGAACCGATAATAATCCCGTGAGCCATGCAGCCGTTCTACAGAAAAGCCTTTTTTCAATGCTTTGCCCAGAATATCGGCCAATGTAGCGCTTTTCTGCGAAGCAGGAAATCTCACAAAGATATCAGCATCATGCGCTGTCCTCAGCCAGGTGCCTTTCTGTCCTGATCCACCAAGTATGACTTTGGTCTGAGGAAGGAGTTTTTGCACTTTAGCGATGACTTTTTTTATTCTGTCAGCTACTTCTTTCTCTTCTTTCTTGCTCGGCTTTATTTCCTTCAGCACTTCTTGTAACAGGGCTTTCATTATTCAAATGCGAGTTGAATTCTTTTAAAAACCTTTTTATAAGTCCCATATCTCCATAAAAGCATGATAAGGTTAGGGCCGGCAGGAGTTTCTGGGATGGGTTATGAGGCAGGGTTGAACGAGATAGCCCGTCTAGGATTAAATGCACTAGAACTATCTTTTACATATGGCGTCCGCATGCCTAATGAGCAGGCAAAAGAAGTCGGCAAGCAGGCAAAAAAATTAGGCATTGCCTTATCGATCCACGGCCCATATTATATCAATCTCGCCTCTTTAGAGAAAGAGAAGATAACCGCTTCCATAAAACGGATCTTAGATAGCTGCGAACGCGCCCACCATATGGGTGCAAAGTATGTGGTCTATCACTCTGGTTTCTTCCAGAAGCAGGATCCGAAGAAAGTTGCTGAGATCATCCAGGAGCAGACTGGCTTTATCATGGATAAGATCAAAGAGAACGGCTGGAAGACAACCATCGCTCCAGAATTGACAGGAAAGCCTTCTCAATTCGGCTCCATTCCAGAATTGATGGAACTGAGAAAGCAGACAGGCTGCCATATCACCATTGATTTCGCCCATCAATTAGCAAGGAACCAGGGCAAGATCGATTATGAGGAGATCTTTACCGAAATTAGATCCATGAATCATATCCATGCCCATTTCTCAGGAATTGTGTGGGGCCCGAAAGGAGAGAGGCACCATAAGATAACAGAAAAGAAAGATATTCTGCCGTTGGCAAAAGAAATCCTCAAAAGAAAAGCAGATATAACCATCATCAACGAATCTCCTTCTCCATTGAAGGATTCAGTCAAGACAAAGAAGGTCATTGATTCACTCAGTAGTTGAACCTTCTCTCATACTTCTTATGATCTAACCATTCGAGGATAATGCTGATGACGATGATATCTACTGCTTCAACAGCATACAGAAGTCTCCAACCATTGGGTAGATTGTACTTCCAGATGTTTTTGATATCATATTTTTTCTTGTAAATCTGAGGGATAAGCCGTTTTGGAAGATGAATGCCTACGAAAGCGTCTTCTTCGAGTGCCTCAAATGCATGAGTGATATGCTTGAATAGCTGCCGCTCGGAGTGGGTGCCCTTCTTGAGTTTGGAGAAAGAACTTTTGAGTTTCTCATCTGCGAACACTATCCTGCTTGGGTTCCTCATACCAGAAGGGAATTTCTAACAGTTAATAGAGTGAAGTGAGAAAAATTCGAAAGATATTCGAAGTTATCGTTTCCAAACCAAATCCTTTCGCAGAAGGTATTTCTTTGCATGATCAGGGTAATGGATCCAACCGATCTTGCCTTCCGCGTCAACCGAGATTTTTCTCGATGCAAAAAGGTAATCGATGATGACGCAGAAGGTCTGGTACATCATTTTTTTGGGAAGGTTCTGCCACAATGCCTTCTTTCTGAATTCGCCGTCATATCTTCTGATAGCCTCTTCCACCATGAGCACAGTATCTAATCGAGGATAACGGAGAATTTTCTTATGTACTAACATGGTATATCAGTTGATATAACTAATCATATAAATAATTTTCGTTCTCAGAGGCTTTTCCTGAACCCGGCATTTATCAGGGAACCCCTTTTCCATACTCTAAAAGCCGAGAAAATTGTTTTTAAGTCTTTTCTTTAATCAATAAAAAGACCAATGCTACAAGAGAGCCAAGAAGGTTGAACACAAGGTCAAGGGCAGTGTTCACATATCCCCCTACCCCGGTATTAGGCACAACAATCGTGACAAAGAATTCGATGATCTCATTCAGCGCACCAGCACCTATCCCTGCCATGACAACGACGATGAACAGGGCAATCTTTCTTCCTGGATCAGGTATCAATGGCCTGATGAGATAATACATAAGCATTGTTGCGACCGCAAAACCGACCAAATGGGCCAATTGGTCATATTTGAAGATCAGATAGGGCTCCCCTATCAAAGGGATGACGATGATCTCATACAGACGTGTGCCACCGAAATATAGCCCGCCTCCAGCCATATGCATGATGCTCCAGATGGTCAGTCCCCATATCAATGGAGTGGGGTAGTCTACCTTATCATTCGTGAACAGGACCAGGAGCATCACGAGGATGATGACAACGATATACCAAAGGAACTCATAGTTTTGCCTGAAGATAAAGATAAAGGAAAATATCAACAAGGCTAGAGAATGCACAATAATGGCAGGCCATTGTCCTTTTTTAATGAGCATAATGCTTTTTTAGAATAAGTCTATATAAAGTTTTCTTCATCTCTGGACAAATTTCTGGTCATTATCGAGGCACTGCTTGGCCCTTATAAGCTCAGCAGCGATGTAGCCCATATGCTCCGGGGTCACCATCTTCCTCTTGGCGATCTCTTTGATGATGTTGTAGGCGTTCTTTCCCTTGAATTCTACCGTCATGGTATGCTTCTCCAGAAAGCCGCAAAGAATCAGGCCATCCTCTATCTTTACCAAAAAATAACCCTTGGGATCCTCTTTCCACGGAAACGAGAGCTTGTCTGTCTCCACAATCTCCCTGTCTTCAGGAATCTCCATCTCGAAGAAATGACCTTTTACTTTCATTTTATCCATATCCCCTTAAAGAATGGCAAACATAAAGTGGAGAGCACAAATGCCAAAGCAGGCACAAGGGAATTGATGAATGGTTGTGGCAACTCTGCAAAGAGGAAGAAGATCACGATGACGATATAGGTAAGGAGGAACAAAATGATTCGTCTTGCCCAGCTTGTTTCCCAGGCCTTATCGGCCTCAACTTTCTTGTTTCGTTCTTTTATCTTCTGGATCTCTTTTTCGAGCTGTTTGATTGAAGCCATACATCTATAATAGGGAGGCATTATAAAAACATTTTGGCAAATATTTTAAAGAAGCCCAGATTACGGCAAATCATGAAGAAGATCATCATAGACACCAATTTCCTCCTCATCCCTATAACCCAGGGAGTGGACATCTTCTCTGAGTTTGATCGCATTATGGATGAGCCGTTCCAGCTCTTTGTCGTAGACAAGACCATAGAGGAGCTCAATACCATCATCCAGGATCAATCAGGAAAAGACAAGCAGGCTGCAGCGTTCGCCTTGCAGATCATCGAACAGCGGCCCCTTAATATAATAAAGACCGGGAAAGGGCATGCTGATGGGGAGATCCTTGCGTTGAAGGAATACATTGTCGCAACCCAGGATAAGGAATTGAAAGAAAAGCTCAGGCAGCAGGGCAGGAAAGTCATCTTCCTCAGACAGAAATCCCATTTGAATATTCAGTAAGCTTTATAAACCCCCCTCCTCCTCCAAGTTCCATCATTTAGAGGAAAGACTATGTTTTACAAGACTGAATTACAAGATCATATAAGGGTTCCACCGAACTTGTTTGATGTTGCTGTAGAAGATGCAGTCATCCAGCGTGTCAAGAAGAAGTTCGAGGGATATATCTCAAAAGAGATCGGCATTGTCATCGATGTCTCTTCTGTATCAGAGATAGGAGAAGGCACAATCATTCCAGGAGACGGCGCTCCTTATTATAATGTCAAATTCGAGCTCTTGACCTATAAGCCAGAGATGCAGGAAGTTATCCTGGGCAAGATAAAGGATGTGGCTGATTTCGGCGCATTCATCAACTTAGGGCCTATCGACGGCATGATTCACGTCTCTCAGACCATGGATGATTTTGTCAGTTTCTCGAAAGAGAAGGTGTTGACAGGAAAAGAGTCCAAGAGGACATTGAAGGTCGGCGATAACTGCCGTGCAAGAGTGATTGCCGTCAGCTTCAAGGATCTGCAGAATCCGAAGCTCGGTTTAACCATGCGCCAGGAATATCTGGGCAAATTAGAATGGATTGACGAGAAGTACGCTCCTAAAGAAGAGAAGAAGCCGAAAGAAGAGAAGAAAGAGAAGAAAGAGAAGAAAAAGGGAAAGAAGAAATAAGATGGTAAAGAAACTCGCATCAAAAAAGACAAAAGAACTTGTCTTAGAGACTATGATCAGGGAGAAAGGCTGGAAGAAGTCTGACTTTACCCCTACATGGCAAGGGCGGTTGAGTGTATTACAGACAGGCAAATCAAAGATTGCCGAGAGACTAGAGATCAAGACTGATGGAGAATATGCCATTAAGGTAAGGTGAGCTTCTTGAAGATAGACATTAACGAAAAAAAGGAAAATATTCTGTTGTCGAGATTTGAGATCCAGGGAGTGGTACATTTCGACAAAGCTACACCTTCCAGAGCAAATGTGCAAGAAGCGCTTTCAAAAGAACTGAAAGTGGACAAAAGCCTCATTGTCATCAAGATCATCGATACTGCTTTCGGCGACAGGACCGCTAAAGTGACTGTTTACCAATATATCAGCAAGGAAGAGAGAGATAGACTAGAACCTCTGACTGTGAAAGCAGAGGCAGAGGCTGCCAAGAAAGATGCTGAAGCCAAGAAGAAAGCAGAGACTGAAGCTCCAAAAGAAGAGGCTCCAGCAGAGAAGAAGGAAGAGCCTAAAGAAGAAAAGAAAGAAGAGCCGAAGGAAGAGAAGAAAGAAGCTAAAGAAGAAGTAAAAGAAAAAAAGAAAGAAGACGCTCCTAAAGAAGAAAAAAAGAAAGAAGATAAGAAAGAGTGATACTCATGGCCAAAGAAAAAGCAAAAGCCGAAAAGAAGAAAAAACCGTTCCAGAGATTCAAGATGTATACTGTCTCTGGCGATAAAGTAGAGAGAAAGAACAAGACCTGCCCAAAATGCGGCACCGATTCATTCTTAGCAGCCCACAAAGACAGATTGTCCTGCGGCAAGTGTGGTTATGTTGAAAAAAAAGACAAGCCAGCTGAGAAGAAAGAGTAATTATTTCTAAGATTAATTCTGATTCCAGAGCAAAGAAAAGAATTTCATATATGATTTAGCTGCCAATTCTTCTTCGATTAAGAATCCAAAAGGATTATCTGTCCAGATTATGATGCCGACGCGATGGCCACAAATGACTGTTTCTGTCAATTCCTCGAAGTTTTCTTTCGTCGCTTTGACTTCAGTAAGTTTTAATTTCATGAGTTCTTTGCCCCACCATTCGAGAGACTGATGAAAAAGCAATTTTGCTTTGATACCTTTTTGCACCCTGTTTTTGTGGAATCTTTCCCAAAAGTGCATACCAAGGACCTCATCGCTTTTTTGGCCGCCCCCATAGCTTCGGTATTCTTTCACATGAGTATCGAGCATCATGTTCAGCAGTTCCTTTATTCCCCTTCCTCCTTGGAAGATGGCTGCTTGAGGTTTTTTCCTGGCAAGATCTCTTTTTGCCTCAAGCTCCGGAAGAATCTTCTGCAATTTCGCTTTCTTTTCATCTAGGAATTCTAGCAGCAGCTTTGGTTCGATAGCTTGGTAATGCTTTATCTTTCCCTCTAAAACATATGTAATTAAAGCCTTATTATGCAATGAGTGAAATGCCCTGTGGACAACCGCATTCTGCAAACCAGATTTCTCAACAATCAATCCAGCAGTTGATGATCCTAGTTCCAATAAAGTAAGGAATACTTTGATCTCTACCCCTGTCAATCCAATATCTTCCAATATAGAGGTATCCATAAGTGCAGGTTCTTTTTCTTTTATTTAATACTTTCTACTATAATCACAATTGTGGTCATAAATATTTAAGTAGTACCCCAATTATCACTATTAAATGGTGGTTACACTAAAATAAGGAGGTAAGAATGAAAAAGCAAAATTGGATTGTAGGATTAAGTGTTCTGGCAATTGTCCTGGCTGTCTTTAGTTTATTCAGGGCGCCAGAGGCAGGAATTGAAGAAGAGGACACGTTTGCTAAAATCATGAAGAATGATGAGCTGGCAGTGTGCTATATTCCTTGGCCGCCTTCAATAGTGAAGGATCCCAACACAGGCGAGCTTTCTGGTTTCTTGATTGATATTGTACAGGAAGTTGCGAATGAAGCTGAATTAAAGCTTAACTATGTAGAGTCAACATGGGGAGGTTTCCCTGCTGATCTGAATACAGGAAGATGCGATGCAGCCATTGCAGGAATCTATCCTCTGATCGGAAGGTCAACAAGTGTCTCATTTACCAGACCATTCTTCTTTGCAGGATCTGGTGCAGTGGTACGAGCAGATAACACCAAGATAAAGACTGTTGAAGATCTGAACAAGAAAGGAACAAAAGTAGCAGTTATTCAGGGTGAATTTGGACAGATTTTCGCGAAAAAGTACTTACCGAAAGCTGAGTTAGTAGTATTGGAAAAAAGCTCAGATTTCACCATGCCTTTGGTTGCAGTCCTGAGCGGACAGGCAGATGCAGGATTCTCCCAGACCGATGTCATTAGTGCATTCACAAAGGAGAATCCTGGTATCAAGGACCTGTACAGAGGACAGCCATATGTTACCATACCAGTAACCTGGTCAGTAAGATCGAACGATCAGAGGCTCTTGAATTTCCTTGACAATTCCATAACCTATCTGAGGTTTACAGGATTCCTTGAGAACAAAGCAAGGAAGTACAACCCAGAAGGATGGTTTCAAGTGGAGGACGAGTTTGAGCAGCTCTATTGAACATGGTATCGTACAATTGGGATTTCAGCGTAGTATGGATCAATAAGGTCGCATTACTGAAAGGATTATTGATTACTGCAGAGCTGACAATCCTCACTTTATTTTTTGGATTGATTCTTGGAATGCTATTCTTCATACTCAAAGCATCAAGAATTCGTGCTGTAAGTTCGTTATTTGCGGGGATTATAGAGATATTCAGAGGATTGCCTTTACTCGTGCTCATGATCTGGATATTTTACACGCTTCCTTCAATGATAGGATTGAACTTTTCACCATTTACAACAGCAGTTGTCGCACTTTCATTGAATCTAGGTGCATTCAGTGCAGAGATATTTCGTAGTGGATTTAACAGCATTCCTACAGGCCAGATCGAAGCAGCAAAGGTTGTAGGAATGAAAAGATTCCATATTTTGCGACACATTGTCTTTCCACAGGCGCTCAAAGTAATCATCCCTCCTTTAACAGGAAGATTCATTGAAACCATAAAACTCACTGCTCTTGCTTCAATGATTGCGGTGAACGAATTGCTTCATCAAGGCCAAAACCTCATCGCAGTGAGCTACCGGCCTCTGGAAGTATACACAGTTATTGCTTTCATGTATTTGATATTGATTATACCCTTATCCCATTTCCTGAAAAAGATGGAGGCCCACCATGTTAGAGGTTAACGGACTCATGAAATATTTTGGAGAAAAGAAGGTTTTTGCTAACGTGAGTTTTAGTCTCAAAAAAGGAGAGGTGCTGGTACTTGTAGGACCAAGCGGTTGCGGCAAAACTACTTTGCTCAGGTGCATAAAAGGATTAGAGCAGGCTACGAAAGGAAGCGTAACGTTCGAAGGAAGAAATGAAGAGATTGGTATGGTCTTTCAGGATTTCAACGTATGGAGTCATCTGACCGTACTGGAAAACCTCATGATCGCTCCCCAGATAGTGCAGAAACGCAAGAAAATGGAAGTGCACAAGAAAAGCTTTGCCGCACTTGAAAAAATCGGGCTGCTAGACAAACTTAATCACTACCCCCATCAAATGAGCGGAGGACAGAAACAACGAGTTGCGATAGCACGCTCATTAGTGATGAATCCAAAACTCCTTTTGTTAGATGAAGTGACCTCTTCCCTGGATCCTGAATTAGTGAATGGCATACAAGACACTATAAAGAACTTAGCTCAGGATGGCATGACTATGATTTTAGTAACACATAATCTTAAGTTCGCCAGAGAAGTAGGAGATAAATTCATCTTCCTTGATAAGGGAGAGAGCATTGAGCAAGGCGGAAAAGAAATTTTTGAAAATCCTAAAAACGAAAGAACAAAAGAATTCTTACAGCAATAACTACCACTCAATCCTACGTCGATCAGAAAAGAATCCACCTGATGGCCCTTTATCATGCAAAGTAGCCAGCCAGACGATAGTATCAGCGCCTTCAGCTGCTGATTTAGGGGCGTGCTTGCCGCCCATATCTGTCCGGCACCAGCCAGGAGAACAAGAGTTGACTTTGATATTATATTGTTCCAATTCATTTGCTAAAACATTCGTGACCATGTTCATGCCCGCTTTAGAGATGCGATAGCCGGGAAATCCGCTGAAAGCCGCACTTAATTGACCTGCACCAGAGGAGACATTGACAATCCGACCATAATGATTGCTTTTCATCAGCGGTAAGAAAGCTTGAGCCACTCTCAAAGGAGCGATAGTATTCGTCTCCAATGTCTCTCTTACGACATCAGCACCCACCTCAGAGGCAGGAGTGAACTCATCGAGCATGATGCCTGCATTATTGATAAGGATATCCAGCTTTCCGAACTCATTGCGGACAAATTCAAAGCATTCTTTGACACTCTTATCGTCAGTGATGTCTAATGCACAATGGACAACATCCAATTTCTTATTTTGCAATGCTTCAGCAGCTTCTTTTCCTTTGGCAGCATCCCGTGCAGCAAGGATGATTGTATGTCCTTGCTCAGCTAACTGTTTGCATATCTCATAGCCGATTCCTCTATTGCCTCCTGTAACAAGTGCTATCATTCTCTCACCTTCGGCAGTTCGATGATCATCTTTTTACCCTCTAAAAAAGACAAGTGCTTATTCCACCCCTCTGTCGGGTGTTTATCTCCTAGTTTGATCATTTCGTTCACATCATAATGCTTGATAAGATCAGCGACTCCCTCTCCATTGAATTCAATCTCGATCCCGATATTATCATAGCTTTTATCTTCATGCTGGATCGCACCAGTGGCGAAGATATGTGGAACCAGTTGCTCTCCTAACTGCTTCACATACACATTGATGATGACCGCTATAATCTTTTCCATCTTAATCAGTCAATTTGATGATGATCTTTCCGCCTTCGAGATAAGCCAGATGCTTTTCAAAGAGAGACATAGATTCTTGCAGGCCTTCTCTTCCATATTCTTCCCTTAATTTCTGGATAGAAGGCCCTTTCATCCTGATCTCCATATTCATCTTGTCCTTTCCGAAGATAGCCCCTTCATGATGGACACTTCCCTCAATGAAGAGATCGATGTTGCTTCCATCTTTCTCGCTGTCTGTCCGAGCCTCTTTGACGATGCCGGTGATCTTTTCCATACTCAAAAGGCAAGGCATCTCTATTTTTAAATCTTTACACTGGACAGTCCAGTGTCTGAGTGAGATATATAAGGCTCTCCTCCAAAGGATATACATGATTCAGCAGACTTTCCAGATCCTAGAGCGCGTAGGCGAGAAAAAAGAGCAGAATCTCTGGCAGCAGGGCATTCCGGATTGGGATGCCTTCATCCAGAAGCAGGCTATCAAAGGCGTTCCAGAGGAGAAGAAAGCCTATTTCAACAGGCAGCTGCATTATTCAAAAAAAGCCCTCTTCAACCAGGATTCCAGCTATTTTCTCAATAAGCTTCCTTCAACAGAGACATGGCGTTTATATGGTGTGTTTAGGGAAGAGACAGTCTTTTTAGACATCGAGACTGATGGTTTAGGTGCTGATGCAGACATAACTGTTATCGGCCTATTCAATGGCCTAGAGACAAAATCCATGATCAAAGGGATCAACTTAGACTATCAAGTATTGAAGCATGAGCTTTCAAAGTACAAATTGATCGTAACCTTTAATGGCGCAAGCTTTGACCTTCCCTTCATAAGAAAGCGATATGATATCCTGCCTCCAGTGCCTCATATTGACTTAAGGCACCTCTGCGCACGTTTAGGGTTGACAGGAGGATTAAAAGAGATAGAAAAGAGATTCAATATCAACAGAAGCAGGATAATAGAGAAGTTCTCAGGAGGAGATGCCTTGACTTTATGGAAGATGTATCGGGCAACCGGAGATGACTATTATCTGAAGCTCTTAGTAGAATACAATGAGGAGGATGTCATCAATCTGAAAAAGATCATGAATCATTGCTATGGGGAACTTTCCAAAAAACTGAAACTTTATATAGCGTAGAGCTTTACTTCTCTCGGGGAAAAATGAGCTTCATTCACTATAACCGCAAAACATTAGATTTATAAATACCCTTAAATGAGGTGATTGAGATGGAAGACAAGATAAAGGTAACAGGAGATTACTCCAGGATCAATGATGAAGAGAAGAAATTCTTCAATAGACGTATTGATAAATTCATCGAGAAGCATGATAATGATTTCTCAGAGATGCTCATCAACTTAGATTGCCATACTCATAAGGAGACCTCTCGTGGTCGTCCTTCATATCATTGCAAATTGACCGTCCACACTGATCAAGGCAAGTTCCATGCTGACAGTCATGATTTCGGAGGGGAGAAATCTTTGTCAGGCGCTTTGGCCAAAGTAGAGAAGCAGATGCAAAAAAAGAGATAATTCTATGAAACCGACAACATCTCCTCATATACGGGTAGCTCGATCCAAAATCCACAGTACTGGTGTCTATGCAAAAAAAGGCATCAGGAAGGGGACGAAAATAATTGAGTATGTGGGAGAAAAGCTCACAAAGAAAGAATCTGACAAAAGAGCAGATGTCGCTCTGGACAAGCATGCCAAAGACAAGAATAATGGCGCAGTCTATATCTTCGAACTGAACAAGAAATATGATATTGATGGTGATTTCTACTTCAATACAGCCAAATTCATAAATCACTCCTGCAATCCAAACTGCGATGTCGAGATCAGCAATGATAAGATCTGGATCATCGCCTTGAGACAGATCAAGAAAGGAGAGGAATTGAGCTATAACTATGGCTATGATTATGAAGACTATGAGGATCATGTCTGCCACTGCGGCTCTGACAAATGCGTCGGCTATATCCTCTCTGAGGATCATTGGCCAAAACTGAAGAGATCATTGGCAAGAAAAAAGAAGAAACGTTAATAAACTCACTTGGGATTTCTCTACGAATGCAAGAAAAACCGTTGATTGGAGGGCAGGCAGTCATTGAAGGAGTGATGATGCGCTCCCCTGGCTATTATGCCACTGCTGTCCGGAATGACAAAGGAAAGATAGTCACTCAACTGAAAAAAGCATGGATCAAGCCTTCTCTCACGAAGATCCCTTTTTTGCGGGGAGTCATAAATCTATTTGAGATGTTGATCATCGGCATAAAGTCATTGACATGGGCAGCAAACCAGTTCGAGGATGATTCTGAAGATCTGACAACAACCCAATTGGTGCTTACCCTGACATTCTCCTTTACCTTGGCGCTTGGCTTTTTCGTCGCTTTGCCTTATCTCCTGAGCGTCTTGACAGGAGTCAATGAAGAGGCCTCTCCTTTTCTTTTCAATCTCATCGATGGAGTGATCAAAGCAGTCATATTAGTATTATATCTCTACCTTATCTCGTTCATGAAAGATATCAAGCGCGTTTTCCAGTATCATGGGGCAGAGCATAAGACGGTCTATTGTTATGAAAATGCAAAGCCTTTGACAGTGAAGAACGTCCAGAAATTCTCCACCTTGCATCCACGGTGCGGGACAAGCTTCATCTTATTGGTGGTCATGGTCAGCATATTCTTCTTTGCCTTGATCCCGCCGATAATTTTAGGGCTCTTTCCGAATTTTCTTAATCTTCATTTCATCTGGAGAAAAGCGATATTATTCTTCCTTAGGATACTCATGCTTCCTGTCATCGCAGGTTTTACCTATGAGATGCTCCGGTTCAGCGCAAAGCATACTGAGAATCCTTTGATGAAGATGGTAAGTGCACCTGGATTATGGCTCCAGAGAATAACCACAAATAAGCCTTCTGATAAACAAGTAGAAGTCGCCATTACTTCAATGAAATTGGTGTTGAAGAAAGAAAAAATAAAAAATTAGGGAATTATCGTTTCTTCTTCTTAGCTTTTTTCTTGGCTTTCTTCTTCTTAGCCTTCTTCTTTCTTCTCTTGCCGCCTCGCGACATGACTGCAGAAGAGATATCTCCTTTCTTATCGATGAAATAGAGCAATCCTTTCTTCTTCTTGATGCCTACTTTAGCGACGACTTCAATCTTTCCTTTCCCTTTCTTCTTTCCTCTAGCCATTTTGGCTCTGGCGACATTTCCTTTCTTATCGACAAAGTAGAGGTATCCCTTTGCCTTCTTGACGCCAACTTTAGTTACTTTTGTTGCCATGTGGTTTCATCCCCCGTTGTTTTTTTAGACGAGAATGATTCTCGTTACCCATTTCCACGAGGAACAAGTATATAAATGTTACGCTTTTCTAGACGAGAACTCGAGGAGAAAACATCAAAAAATGCTGCTGTCAGATAAAATCGCCCAATCCGCGTTGTTTCGGTTTGAACTCTTCTTTTTCCAAAACAGCTTCTGTAATGATTTGCGGAACTCCATACACACCGTCATAGCCAGGAACGATCTTAATCTTCCCTTCCCTGTTATTGATGATGACTTCCGCAATTTTCTCATTTGAAAGCTGAGTTAATTCTTCTTTTGAAATCGTCCTGAGTATATCATATTCAGACCGGTCTTGAGCAACAAGCTTATGGTACTCTGTCCACACTGTCTTTGTTGCAACTGCTTTCTTCAGCAACATACTTAAAATATCTGATAACGGGATCATCCTCGAAAAAGGGATAGCATCTTTTTTCTGATAGCCTTCTTCCCTGTCTGCCAATTCTTCTACTCTTTGCTCAACCCCCACAGTCAGCTGCTTTCCGCATTTAGGGCAGATGTTCTTATGCTTCACCGCTTCCTTAGGGCTTAAGTTGACATCGCAGTTCCGATGGCCTGTCCAATGATACTTTCCAAAAGCAGGATCCACCTCGATCGTCTCGGTAAAACCCTTTCTTGTCTTCATGACATCCATGATTGCCTTATACGAAAGCTCTTTCAGCTCGAACACGTTCGCCTCTCGCCCCATCCTCCACGGCCAGAAGCTATGCAGGTCAGAATTGCTTACTAAAGTATATTTATCTAACTGGCTCAATCTCCAGTTCATCTCAGGGTCAGAGCTCAATCCAGTCTCCAGAGCAAAGATATGTTTTTCCATATCTCCAAAACATTCCTTGACAGAGTCGAATCCACTGTTGGCGCCAAACATGCTGAACCATGGTGTCCAGATATGGGCAGGGATGATCTCAATACGTTCATCTATCGCCTTTAATCTCTCAACGAATTCAGGACAGGGAATGCCGAAGATAGGCCTGCCGTCATAATCAACTCTCCCTTTTGTCAGTAACCAGTCAGTTATTTTTTTGACTGTATCTAGATCAGGAGCATAGACGCAATTATGGACTTTCCTCCCTTTTCCACCTTGAGAATAGATCAAGGAGATCTCTGTCTGCAGCATGAACGGAAACCCGGTCTTGGTTTTCAGAATCCCAGAACCATCTTCAATGAGTTCTTCTTTCAGCTGAGCAGACCATTCTGGATGGGTAAAATCCCCTGTGCCCAGTAAAGAAACGCCTTTCACGCGAGCCCATTTCTCTAAATTGGCAAGATCAAGCTCTCTCCCAGTAGCCCGGCTATATTTAGAATGGATATGCAAGTCAGCGATGAGTTCCATAGGAAGCATGAGAGCAAAGATTTATTTAAAGTTATCCGTACCCGATCCAACCATCAATGCGTTGAGTTCTACCACTATTGGATTTTCCTTTCTGATCAAGATTTCCGAGATATCTTTTCTCTCCGCGTAAATAACAAAGAAACCGATTATCAACAGGAAGCGCATTCATAGGGGAATAAGTGAGTGGTTTTGGCTCAGGATCTTGGATAGGGCTACCTTGAAAAGGTTCAACAGAGGGCTTATCAGCAGGTGCTCCACCCAAAGCGATGGCCAAAATAACTGTTACTAATCCCATAATCAATCAAAACCACTTCCCATTTAAGCTCTTTTCTATCAAAACCTTTAAATAAAA
>JAAOYF010000007.1 GCA_018221205.1 Candidatus Woesearchaeota archaeon
GGCAATGCCTATGCAGAGGATATCAAGAGATTAGAAGTCATCCCGATCGAGAGCTGCTATGATGTCAAGATGGAGAACAGCCGGACACATAGGGTGCTTTATGAGACATCAATCATCCCCATCACTTTGATCCACGAAGGGACGAAAGAAGCTATTTATACTGTTGTAAAGGAGGGAGAAGAGTGGATAAGCATCGACGCTGACCAATTCACCCTGAAGCCCGGAGAACGGTTTGCCTTCAATGTCATCGCACAGCCAGGAAACGTCTCAGAGGATAATTATTATGTCAACCTCAAGATGCAGACCAGCGCTGTCGAGTACAAGAAAGTACTGAAGCTTAAGCTGCGAGAGGATGAATCATTCCTGCATAAGACCGGCGATTATATCTCTTTGAACAGGTATTGGATCTATAGTGGAATCCTTGTCTTGATCTTAGTCGTTATCCTGCTCACTTATCTGAGAAATAAAGCAAAAGTTTGGAAGATACGAAAGTTAATCTATAGGGCAAGGAAAGAGGAAGTGAAGAAAAAGGCTGTCAAGAAGACCAAAAAAGCAGTGAAAAAGAAAAAGAGAGAGCCAACAAACTGGAAAGTGATCATCATCGGCGGCATCATCGCTGTTGTCCTTGGTTTATTGGCTACTTACACACCTTATCTTACCATATTCTGGGGCGCTATAGTCAGTGCAGCAATTGAGTATGGATTGTATGTTATCATCGGAGTATTAATTCTGATCATTCTATTGGCCATATTGAATAAAGTAGAAGAGTAGTTAATTTAATAGAGGATTTCTTGTAATCGATTAGCGTAATGGTATTCCATTCCTATAATTTACACAATAATTATTTTCACATTGACAATTCTCTGGCCATAGCTCAAGCGCAGCACAAGTTATTTGGGATGGGGGCCAGATGTAATCTGGTTTACCTTCGATAGATTCAATATTCACACAAGAAAATTTCCCTGTTTCGCAAATTCCAGTACCGACGTACTTAATTGTGCAATCCTCATTCGAATTACAAGAGTAATCAATTTTTTTATTGTGTGCTTCAACAGAAGCATTTATCACAATTGGATGCGTAAAATATGCTATGAGTAAGAACGCAATCACACCTATAATCACGATGATAGCTTTCCTATCCATTATCAAATTATTATCTAGTCTGTATTTAAACATATTGAAGAAAAGTGGGGCTGCAAGGATTTGAACCCTGATCTACCGGTTTAGCCTGCTTGTCATCGTCTTTCGACTCAGCGCTCCAGCAACTGGAGCCGGCCATACTAGCCAGATTATACTACAGCCCCGCAACAGTCCAAGAGTAATAAAGATTTTATAAGGCTTTTTGTTTTACCAGCTTAGCTTATCGCCTGTCTTCAGAGAAGGATTCTCAGCCAGTTCTATGATATATTTTGCCTTTTCTTTAGGGTAGCAGAACGAGATGAAGGGAAGCAACTTTCTTATCGCGACAACTTTCTTTTTTTCATCCAAATATACGACCCAGATAGGAAAGAAGACGAAAAGCATGTGCAAGGAAATACGTTGCTCTTTCGGGAAGACAAAGATAAGATTTCTTTTCTTTGAGAACATCAAACCACGCATTTTTGATGCGATGGATGTACAGACTTTGAATTCCTTTGCTATGGTAGAATTATCTGAATTGATTATGCCTTCCATTCTTTCTCTGCCAGTCCATATTTTTCTTTTGTGTCTGTGGGGAACCATTGGCCGTCATGGATATAAGCGAAAATCTTTCCTTCAGGAGAGATCTTTTCAAAACAATCTCTTTCGATAGAGGATTTTCCTTCAGGAAGAAGGTCGAGGATCTCCGGCTGCATGACGAAAGCACCCATGTTGATAAGATCTGTAGGAGCGTCCTCTCTCTTTGGCTTTTCTATGAATTCCATAATCTTCTTGCCTTCGAGCCTGGCAACGCCGAAATGTTCTACATCTTCGCGCTTTGTGAGGGCAATCGTGACTAATGCTTTGTTGGCTTTGTGCTCTGCAGCCATCTTTCCATAATCTATATCCATCAGATTATCTCCCCAAGCAACGATGAAGGTATCTTTGAATCCTTCTGCAGCCTGTTTGATTGCTCCGCCTGTTCCTAAAGGATCTTTTTCTATGGAATAGCTCATGTTTACAGCTAATTGTTTTCCATCCTTGAAGAAATCCATGATCTTTTCAGCGAAATAACTTAAGGCCAGCACCATGTCTTTTACTCCATGCTTCTTCAATTGTTCAATCGCGTACTGGACTGTCGGCTTTCCTTGAATAGGAAGAAGGGGCTTTGGAATGTTGTCTGTCAAAGGCCTGAGCCTTGTTCCCAATCCACCAGCAACTATGATCGCTTTCATGTTTTTTCAGGTGAAATATCTCTATATAATGGTTTTGATTAGATTATCTTTACAGAAGCATAACCCACGGCACTAGAATAATCCTCAACTACGTCTCCAGATGTATAATACTTCAAAAGCTCTGCTTTTTTCGCTCCCCTTAGCTTTGCGAATTCGAGGAATACTGCTATAGGATATTTTCCGCAGATCGTTGCGCCTGTCTCGACGGTGTATTGGAGGAAGCCAGCAGCGTCTAATTTTCTTATGAAATCTAAAGCGCCTTGATCAAGCTTGTACATATTCTCTTTTATGTTTTCTGAAAACGGAGAATATCCATAATTCAAGCCGTAATGGGTGAAATCGGAACTGGTTATTATCACCACATCTTTTTTTATCACTTTGTGCAAGGCTTGAGCTATCTTCTTGAAATCAAGATCAGGGGAAACTATGAGTGGGGCGATCTTGATATTGTTTTTCGCAATGAATTGCAGGAAAGGAACCTGCACTTCAAGACTATGCTCAGCTGCATGTGCTGCTTCATCTACTGGAATGGAAAGGTCATCCATTATCGATTTCTGAAGCTCTGTATCGTTCTGCACTTTACCCAGCGGAGTCTCCCAGTCTTCTAAAGAGACACAAGTCGGATAGCCTCCATGACTCAAACCGAGAATAAGGAATGTTTCAGGTAGTCTGCTTTCTGCCAGCTCTTTAAAGCCATGGGCTTGACATGCTCCGCAATACATATAGCCTGCATGGGGAGAGATGATGCCTATAGGGTGTTCTCTATCTTTTCTTTCTGGCAGGGATCCAGGCCCAAATCTCGAGAGAAAGCAGGATTTTATCTGCTCCTGTAGCTTTTTTGGAGAAGATTCATAGAACTGTCCACTGACAGCAGGATGGCGCGCCATTATTCTATCTTTTTCAGCTTATCCTCAATTGATTTTGATTTCTTTCTTTTTAGCATGAAGAGAGCAAGTAAGGACATGATAGTAAATGCAACGACGATGAAGTAAGTATAGGTCGGCAAGGAATTGTTCTCAATCTGTTCCTCGATCTTTTCAACAATCGTCGGCTGTTGTTCTTCGGTCTGCTCTAGAGGGGTTTCTCCTGTTTCTTGAATAGGCGGGTCGATAAATCCAGTCGGAGCATCTATGGTTATAGTATAGGTCTGGACATTCTTGAGCGATTCCCCATATTTTGTGTCATAGGTCACTGTCGCTTCGATCTCATAGGTCCCTGGCATTTCAGGAACCCTTATAGGGATATCCACGCTGTCTGTCGACCCAGAGAAAAAATCAGTGAACAGGAACTGCTTATCCTCGAAGAGATCTGATTTTATCTTCACGAGGACATTCTTGAAATCCTGCTTCTTATTCTGGTTGAGAATGAATAATGGAAGGGTGATATCCTGGCCCGGCACATGAGCGATCTTCTCGAAATTTACCTTGAGGGGCTCTGTCGCTACTTCGATATCATAGCTTCTTGAGAATCGTTCAGGCGGCCTCGGTGAGCCAGTCTGAAGGGTATACATCACTTCCTCATTTATGGTATAGTTGCCGATCTCCATCGCAAGCAAGGTGAACGTGATGTTTCTTGATTCACCCTGAGCCAAGGATCCTTCATGTACATAGGCTGAGCCGATTTCTTCTGATTTCCCTGTTTTTGCGATTTTCTTCAGCCCATCAGGGAAGGATATTGCATATCGGATGTTGATGATATCGAACTCATCGTGTTTGTTCTCGAAGCTTATGAGTATGAGCGATTCTTCACCGATGTCCAATCTTTTTTGAGTTATGTTCGTTGTCAGAGACAAGGGAGGCTCTTCAATGATGATCTCTTGCTTGTCTGTCAATGTCTCTATCCCCCACACAAGGTAGCCTTCTGAGGTGAATGTGGTGTTTTCTTTTGCCTCAAAAATATAGGAGAATTCTCTCTTAATGTTTATGGGCAAGGTACCTTCCCACGTCAATTTCTTTCCTTCGAGTTTCAATCCATTGATATCTGTCAACTCTACACTGTCGGATATCTCCTCGTAATAATTGGCTTTATCTACAGGAGAGGTGCCTGTATTGGTGAGAACAATCTCTACCCTTGCACGTTCTCCAGCGAAGAACTCAGTTTTCTGAAATGTCCTCTCAAGGCCGATATCTTCAGATGGTTTCTCCACAGACAATTTCGGAAAAAGAGGATATTCCTGCTTTGCTATATCAAATTCATCATCGTTACCTATCCTAATAACCAATAGACATACCCTATATTCATCATCAGATTCGCACTCACCGACATTTATTATCTCATCCCTTCCAGAAGGATAACTTATCCTTGCTCTCTCTGTGTCAAATGCAATAACACTGAATGTCTTATCATCAGCAGTAAAATCCTCGTAATTCTTCACTTCGCCATTAAATACCTCATCAAATGTCATCTCTGCGTATGCGAATGAGCAGCATAGCAGTAAAATGAGGAAGTATTTTTTCATAATGGTTTTTTGGAACATGCCTTATAATAATTTTTTGGTTGTCGATAATTTTAAATAGAAGACAAAGAAAAAAGAACAATGCTTGATTGGAAAAAAGGAGGAATCATCTTAGCAGTGGTCATCGTCATCATAGTATTCTTTTTCATCCCTAAGCAGTCCAGTACTGATCCGCATGTTGCAGATCAGCAGACCCAAGAGGATGAATTTGATGTGATTCCCACGACCGTTATGGATCCTGTCAAGGGATTGAATACCAAGTTATCCTGCGACACGAGCGACGAGGACGCGCTAGCATGGGTAGAGGCCTTCATCACCGAGACCTGCAAGACAAGATGTGCCGAACGGGGGGATTTTTGCGCTATTGTGGAATTAGATATCAAGGAGAGCGATTATAGGCTCTATTGCCCCGAGGGTACGTTCAAGAAGTGGTTCATAGGAGAGAATCTTCTTGTGGATATCCCTTCAGATCCCACTGTTGAAGATAATGAGATCGTCTTCCCCTGCCTGCCTGATAGGCAAATCAGCCTAGGAGGCGGTGGCGGAGGCAGTGGAGGAGCAGGAGGAGATACACCACCACCTACAAATCCCCCACCTACAAACCCACCTCCAGATGATCCACCACCTGACAATCCTCCTCCAGATGACCCACCTCCAGATGATCCACCACCTGACGATCCTCCTCCAGATGATCCCCCCCCACCTTCAGGAGAAGATCCCGGAGCAGGCTTCTCTAACCCAGAAGCAGGGTATGATATTTAGAAAGCTATTTATTTCTTAAGTGATTCATCTATTCATGACCATTACCTATAAGGATGGAATAGATGTTGATTCTACACAATTAGACCCGCTTTGGGAGTTGATAGGCTGGAAACCTAGGGGAAGCCAAAAATGGAAGGAAATACTGTCTAAATCCTCTTATTTCGTCACAGCTTGGGATGGAGATATCCTTATAGGCTGTGGAAGGATTCTTGAAGATGGAATCATGTGCATGTTCTATGATATTGCTGTCCTACCTGATCATCAAGGAAAAGGCATCGGATCAGCTATTATGAAGAAGCTAATTGGCAACATTAAGGGTAAAGACTATGCCTCTATTGGCCTGTGGAAATGGGAAGAGAATGATATGAATCAATCTTTCTATGAGAAATTCGGCTTTGTCCAGTCAACCTCTGGTATGGAGCTTATCAAGCATATGCATCCTGAATGATATATAGAATTCTATTAATATAGTAAAAGAATAAGAGAAAGAAAAAAAA
>JAAOYF010000041.1 GCA_018221205.1 Candidatus Woesearchaeota archaeon
AAGCTCACCTTCACCAATAATACTCTAGGGGTGGGTGTAACACTTTTCCCGCAGGGAAATAACTGGGCATATATCATGATGGCTTCTCCTCTCGAAGACAGCATCTTTACAAGGCTCTACTTCCAAGAAGGCCATGGCCTCACTAAGTTCAGGAAATTCTCTGAACAGCAATCAGTCATTGGCAATAGGATAGTCGTCTGGCAGGTTGATTGGGAAGGTACAGAGAAGAACGTCCATCCTTATTTCCAGCCTGAGCCTGAAGTTGAAGAAGTTGTTGAGGAGATAGTCCTGCCCGAAGAGAGCATGAATGATACTGAAGAGAAAGAATTAAATGACTCACTGAATTCTTCTGACATGTCAATAACCGCCGATCAGTAGACAGGCGGTTCTTGATCAGGATCAGGAATACCAACAGTTAGCTTTAATAATCACAACTTGCTCCTTTCTCAATAAAGGGGTATTCCTGACATATGAAAACCTTCGCAGTGATAGCAGCAAAAAACGAGGAAAAGTATATTTCTGCTGTTGTCAGACAGATAAAGAAACATGTCCATAGTGTAATTGTTGTAGATGATGGTTCTCTGGACAAGACAAGGCAGAGGGCTGAAAAGGCTGGTGCTATTGTCCTAGAGCATGTTGTTAATCTGGGAAAGGGTGCAGCCACCAAGACCGGGATCGAGTATGCTATCTCGCATGGCGCTCAGGCGATCGTTCTCATCGACGGCGACGGTCAGCACGCCCCGAAGGAGATTCCAAAGATACTCAATAAGCTGAAGCAGTGCGATATTGTCTTCGGCATCCGCACAAGAAGGAAGCATATGCCTTCTGTCTTGAAATTCGGTAATTGGGTCATCAATGAAGCGACAAAACTTCTATATGGGATATATATTCCAGACACACAGTGCGGCTTCAGGGCCTTCAAGGTAGGTGCCTATAAGAAGATAAGATGGACAAGCTCAAATTACAGCATGGAATCTGAGATGATTGCGCAAGTAGGAAAGAAAAGATTAAAATATGCGTTCGTACCTATCAGCACAATCTACTCAGATAGATATAAAGGCACCACGATTATTGACGGCGTCAAGATTGTCGCTAACCTGATCTGGTGGAAGATAAGCAAGAGATAGAATGGTACTAGGCATCCAGATTATAGGGTTGTTTTTCGGATTGTTCATGATCTATTACTCTTTCATGCACTATAAGAGGAAAGAGTACACATTGAAGGAGTTCACTTTCTGGGTTCTGCTCTGGATCATCTTCATCTATATAGCCTTCTTTCCCAACTCTCTTGATTTCATCGTCAAGCAGTTGAACATCGCCAGGACAATGGATCTGTTCATCATCCTCGGATTCATGGCACTCATCAGCATGTTCATTTACACCTACACTCTGGTGAGGATCAACCAGAAAAAACTTGAACATATCGTGAGAAAGATAGCGAAGAAGAAATAAGTTTATATACTATTTTCTGCTCTTGTGGGCTATGACAAATGTGAAGCTTATCCGTGCCATAGACAGGACATTAGGTACACTGCTCTGCCTGATTCTCTCAGTATTCATAAGGAAAAAGGCTTTGGCACATCCCAAAAATATCCTTTTCATCCAATTATGGAGCATCGGCGAGACTATCTTGACTCTACCGGCCATCGCTGCAGTAAAGAAAAAGTATAAAGAAGCTAAGATATCTGTATTAAGCACAGATCGCAATAAAGAGGTGTTTGAAGCTGCTGATCTTGATATCAAGATAATAACGACTAAGCTGAATCTCTTCTCCCTGATCAAGCTCATCCTGACAAAAAGATTTGATCTGGTCATCGACTTAGAAGAATACCTGAATATTTCCTCAGTTCTCGCATTCTTCCTCGGAAAGTATAGGATTGGTTTCTCCCATAAGATCCGCTCAAAACTCTATCATCAATCAGTTCCCTATAATGATAAGCAGCATGTCGTAAAAACATTCCTCGATGTCGTCAAGACTATCGGCGCCTCAGATTCCAATAGACGCATTAGCTTAAAGTGTGACAGGCCAGAAAAAGATTTGATCAGGAATATCCTCAAGACCGTTCCAAAATCTCATAAGCTCATCGGCATTGCGCCAGGAGCAGCAGAATCTGCCAGATCAAGGATGTGGCCAGAAGAAAGATATGCTGATCTGGCGAATAGACTCATCAAAGAACAGAAATGTACATTGGTTTTTCTTGGTTCTGACAATGAAAAGACATTAGTGAGAGAAATTGTAGAAAAGATCAAGATTAAAGGAAAGGTAATAGACACAACAGGAAGACTATCAGTCAAAGAACTCTTCTGCTTAGTGGATAATCTCGATCTTCTCATCTCTAATGATACTGGCCCGGTCCATGTCGCCTCAGCCCAAGGCACGAAAGTCATTGGCCTATACGGTCCCAACACTCCAATAAGATTCGGCCCTTTCAATCCGAACAGTATAGCCATCTACAAACCAGAATCATGTCAGTTTTCTCCTTGCATCAACGTCCACAAAGGCCAAGTACCTAACTGCCTCTACAAAAAAGACTCTAAAGAGTATCAGAAATGTATGAAGGCTATTGGAATAAATGAAGTCTTAGATGCTGTTAAGCAAGTATAAGGGTGATGAAATTGAAAAAGCTTACTGAATGGATTATCATAACAATAATAGCTTCAGTTTTTGGTGGATTTCAATGGTATTTTCTTGAGACGAGTATGGGATTTGGTGGTTTGCTACCAAGTATTCTTTTAGTAATTATTGTAAGTGCGTATACTATCTATACAGTCTATCGATTATTTCAATACCTTACCCCATCCATGAAAAGGAGTACTAAATTTGAAGGAGCAATGATACTCGTAGGATTTTTACAATTGATTACTTTGATAATAATTGGAATGGGATTTATAGGAAATTTGATGGTAGATCTATCGATGCTGTTCTGGGTATTGAGTCCTGTATTTGCCATAACGGGTGTAATTCTAGTAGTAAGGGCTCAGAAATTCTATAAAAGCGAAGAGTATAGCCAAATATCCTCAATAAGAAAGATTATATTCAAAATATTCAGGATTGTGAATGTTATTGCAGCAGTAATTGTTTTGGCTCTTTGGATGTTTGTTGA
>JAAOYF010000008.1 GCA_018221205.1 Candidatus Woesearchaeota archaeon
CTGAGCCAATAACTATAAATAACTGATTTGAATCCGTTAGACCATGCCCCTGTAGTATAATGGATCAGAACGGGAGCTTGCGGAGCTTCAGATCCGAGTTCGATTCTCGGCAGGGGCGTTAATTTTACAGAATCGGGACTATAGATTAAGATCACCAAAAATTAACAGGACCCTTCATATTTTTGGATCGAATTAAGTCTGTCAATTTCTTTTTTTCAGTATCATCTTTTATAGGCTCAATTTCAGACACATTTCCTTCTCTTGATAGTATTCTACCTGGAATGAGAATATTTGGCTGTGGGACCCCATTAATATTGAGGACACGTTCACACACTAAAACAGCATCCCCTTTGTAAATGATTTTTTGCTCATACTTCCAACCAGTTATTAGTTGGATTGGCATATCTGTGTCTGTTCCGGCATGATTAGCAAAAGAAGCTCCGCCGAATGCCTCGCCTACAGGCCCAGATTGATGATAATATCTCATTTTCCAACATTTCTTGTTTTCTTTCAACTAATTCAGCAGGGGCATGGATAATTTTATGTTTTATCAAAAGAAATGAATTTCTCGGGTTTATGCATGCTTTTGAAAATACGCCGGATCTGACTTTGCTACTATGGGCTCCTCTCTATGAAAAATATGAGATGACGCCACAAGGAGGGCATCCAGTGAGCTGATTGTTGGAAGAGACTTCCAGTTCTTATGGAAAAAGAAGTCTGTGCCTCCATTACTGCCAACATATACTCCTGAGTGATTGTAGGCAGGTCGCTTAGAACTCTCAAGCAAGATTGCACCCTGGCATCCTGGTTCTTCAAATGATTCAACTTCACTAAAGCCACTTCTCCCAAATCCAGGTCGACTGAAGCTTGCTATCCCCATAGGAATGGTCATGATTCCTGCTTCTCCAACCGATTTTTCAATAATAGGCACTTCAATGCCTAGTGCATAGGCGACTGCAACAAAACAATTATAGCCAGTCAACATTGGCTCTTCTTCTATGCTAATCGGACCATTCGGTAATAATGAGCTTACCCGTGCAATAACTCCATCGTCTACCTCTGAGGCACCCAGTATTTTATCCCAGACAGGCCTAGTTTGTTCGTACTCTTGAGCCGTTAGACGATCTGTAAAGAAATGCCAATCGTCTTCTCTCGGAGGTTCAGACAGAATCTTCAATTCCCCTTCTGATAATTCAAGATCTTTCATGAGCATACGAATAAATACCACCTTAAAAACCTTTCCACGAATACTTCTAGCAAGTAGTGAAATAATGAAAACTATTCTTGTGCAAACTGCACAATATTTATATATTAGTATATAAATTACCATATTATTATAGAGAAATATAGAACGTAAACGCAAACCATAAAGGAAGCGTAAGTGTATAGGAAGAGTAAGTGATGACCAAAAGGTCGAATGAAAGTGGGACAGCGAAAGCTAGGATTATATACATAGTTCTCATTCTATTTGTTTTATCGATTGTGTATGCAGACAATACTATAGAACCATCAGCTCCCACTTCTTTTGAATACAGGGGAAATTATTCTGGTGCACGAGCTAACGGAAGCCAGATAGTAAATAAGACACGGGCCTCTATCCATACCATCAAGCTCGATGCACAACAGACATCATTGAAATGGATTGGTTATGCGGGAAACATCTCTGGTCAGATAGTCCTCCAAGGTTCCGGAGACGAATCACTGTTCAGATGGGATCTAGTTACTGTAGGAGGAGAGATATATGCAACTAAAGAAGGGCCAAAAAATGGGGCCTTAAGCGATGGTATAGAAGGAGGAGGCATTCCAGAATGGGAAAATCTGGTGTGTGCAAATCTAGAGAATCTGACATTTGAGACCAAATTGATGAATCACTCTATAGCGTATGGTTCTTATGGTGACCAGGACCAATTGCTCAGTACATTCATCCAGCAGGGCGCAGGATGGACAGCTTCCAAAGATTTCTACGTCGGGCAGAATGCCTTTGTGATCAATGGTAAAGATCAGGATGGCAGTGATTGTTATGGCTTGCATCTTAATATCAACGAGACAAATCAATCGGCGTTATGGCAGGAAGTGATCATGATGGATCTGACTTATGAAGAAGAGGTTGCGATAGAAGGTACTAATTTGCAGTGGGATCTAGTGTATGTGACGACATTAGAGAATAAGAGTGACAGCTTCATTAACGGCTCTGTCTTCGACTGGCAGATGATCCTGCCCCAATCCGGCGTAGAATTTCCTACTTCAAATATCCCCTTTTATTTCTATATTGAGCTGCAGTAAAGAGCAGTATTCACCCGAAGTTTTTTATACTGGCCAATCCAATATAACTGAATGAGAAGAATCAAAAAGGAATTATTCTATGAACTCTTTATCTTTGTATTATGCATATTCTTCATCGTTTTGCTCTGGAGACAGAATATCTATCTTACCCTTATCCTGATTGCATTGTACATTGCAGCAAATCGATTCTGGCACAAGGAGCATGAGTATATCTTCTACATTATCGGAGCCATCTTAGGGCCAGTAGCAGAGATCATCTCTATCTCCTTTGGTGTATGGAGCTATGCCAACCCAACATTTCTTGGCATACCATTATGGCTGCCCTTTATCTGGGGCCTGGCAGCAGTCATGATAACCAGGATAGCAGAGACTTTTGTCAAGATCACAAAACATTCTGCATAATTTTATAAACTCACATGCCAGGATTCTTCATGGTGATACTATGGGACTCATAAAATGGGGTATGGACGGATTGAAAAAATTCAATATGTGGGATGTGAGCGTATTGAAGATATATCTGGTCTTGATAGGCACATTGATAGGAGCATATTTTGCAAACTTCTTTATCCAGAATGTCTGGACAGTAGTCGCTATTATCGTGCTGGCACTTATTTGGCTCCTCTATAGGATGTTCAAATAATTTATTTTTTCTTACTGAGAAAAATCGCCACGAAGAGGAAAAGGACAGCCCAACCGAGGATGCCTCCTCCGATAGCAAAAGCAAGCGGAGATTCATAGTTGAATGCTATAAAGGCAAACACGATGAACAGGATAGCCAAGTACCACATATGGACGATAAACTTCTTACCCATCCCTTTCAGCTGTTTCACCTTCTTTACCATAACTCCTTCTTGAAAACTGCCCTTTAAAATTATTTCGGTTAAACACTAGATTTTTATACAATAACACCTAGATGAAGTCATGCAAAAAGCGACCTTTGCTGCCGGATGTTTCTGGGGAGTTGAAGAGATATTCAGAAAGCTGAAAGGAGTGAAACAGACAAGAGTAGGCTACACAGGAGGAAAGTGGACCAAGCCTACCTACATGAAAGTATGCACTGGATTGTCAGGACACGCAGAATCAATAGAGATAACATTCAATCAAAAAATGGTCTCCTACAAAAGACTATTAGAGAAATTCTGGAGCATGCATAACCCTACCCAAGGCAACCGACAAGGCTTTAATCTGGGCCCTCAATATAGGTCAGCTATCTTCTATCATTCAAAAGAGCAAAAAAAACAAGCAGAAGAATCAAGAGACAAGCTCCAGAAAAAACTAGAAAAGAAGATCACTACACAGATCAAGCCAGTGCAGACATTCTATGAGGCAGAAAAGTACCATCAGAAGTATATCCAAAAGAAAAGTATTAATACGTAAGAGTATTCTACC
>JAAOYF010000042.1 GCA_018221205.1 Candidatus Woesearchaeota archaeon
ACACTTGCAGACAAAATTAGAGAAGAATCATATGAAGCAATAAAACAGTTACAAGAATCAGGAATAAAATGCTGGATGCTTACCGGAGACAATGAAATAATTGCAAAAACAGTCTCAGATAAATTAAAGCTTGATGGGTTCTATGCTGAAGTTTTGCCTCATGAAAAATTAGAAAAGGTCAAAGAACTTCAAGATAAAGGAGAATTTGTTGCTATGACTGGTGATGGAATTAATGATGCACCTGCACTTGCACAAGCGAATGTTGGTATTGCTATCGGATCAGGAACAGATGTTGCAGCTGAAACTGCCGACATAATATTAGTCAACAGCAACCCAAAAGATGTAGTTTCATTAATCTTATTTGGAAAAGCTACTTACTCTAAAATGATTCAAAATTTGTTTTGGGCAACAGGATACAATGCATTTGCCATTCCTTTAGCTGCAGGAGTATTGTTTGGTTATGGGATAGTAATTTCCCCTGCTATTGGTGCTGCACTAATGTCCTTAAGTACAGTAATAGTTGCCATAAATGCTAACTTTTTGAAAGTGAAAAGGTAATTATTTATCCTCCCTAACCCTTAGTATTTTAGGAAATCTTAACTTGTAGCTATCTTCTTTTTTATACATCATGTCATAACCAACCTCGACTGTTTGTCCATTTTTATTATCTAACTTTGAACTTGCTGTCCCTATTAGCTTATCTCCCTCATTTAACGTATAGATCCATCCTCGTTTATCCTTTCTTTCTCTTCTACTAATTACTTCTAAGTCCACTGTTCTCAAAGGTTTCTTTTTGATCCAGTTATATCTTGATCCTGGATAGTATGGACTGCAGTTTTTAACTACTATTCCTTCCATTCCTTTCTCAATCATTTTTTTATAAAATTCTTGTATGTCTACAATAGTATTGGTGCAAAAGAACGGAACGTGATTTAGATGATCATTCTCCTCAATCATTAATCCGAGATGTTGTTTTCGAGAGAGTAATGGATCTTTATACAGAAAATGTTCTCCTATCTGCAATACATCAAAAACAAAGTAAACGAACTTTTGTCCTGGAGGAAGTTTTTTTTGTAAAACTGAGTTAGAACTTAATATTTTGCCATTATCAACGACAGCAATCTCTCCATCTAAGATCATATTGATTCCATGAATGCCTTTTATTACTTCATCTTTTAGATTCCCAAATCGTTTAGTCCAGTCTGCTCCACTTCTTGTAAAGAACTTGATGTTATCTCCTTGTTTTAAACAAAGGATGCGAACTCCATCTATCTTTGGTTCTACAAATACTCCTTCGTTGTTATAAAGAAAGATTCCTAAGTCGCCTTCTCCTACTAATTGTGGCTTAAATTTCGTCAGATCTATCATTATTCGTTACCTCCTTAACCTCTTTATCAAGTAGCTTCAAAACCCACTTTCCTTTACCCTGTGACGAGTGTGAACTCTTGAAATAAACAGCAAGTAATGGCATCACATTAAACTCCAAAGCTTTCTCAACCACACCATGTAATCCTTTAACTCTAAACTTAGCAAGTCCTGTACTTTTTACTTCAACCATAAACACCCTAAATTTCCTAAACAAGATTACATCACAAACTGAATGCCTACGACGTCCTGATGCTGCAACTCTTTCTGTATGAAAACCTTTCTCATCCATAAGATTACAAAAGTCTCTTTCATATTGCAGATGGCTCTTTAGTTTCATCTTCTTTTACCTCCAATTGTTTTTTTACAAGATCATGTGCCTTGCATTTACCAATAATCACATCTTCATGATTTTCATATCTTTCAAGAAGCATAGTCTCTTCATTCATGTCCTTGATCTGCTTATCCTTGTCATACTTAATTCCCATCTGATTACAATATGCTATAATCTTCTCAATTTTCTTAGAATAAAGAAGTAAACAACCAGTTTGTCTTGCCCAGTCAAATAATTTTATTCCCATTGGATTATTCATTATAAGCACTGGTCGTAAAGAATTAAACTGAGGAATCTTTCTCATATCAAACGAATATCCTTGAGACATACACCCAATCATAGAAGTGATGTATCTTTTTCCTGCCATCCCTAAATACTTGCCTTTCTTATCACGCTTAATTGAAATAGCATATCCTGCGATAGGAACCTGCATGATATCATCATAGACATAGATAAGATAATCTATTGGATCATTATCAAACTTCCAGACATCAACTAATCGCTTACCTTTCTCGTCTGTATACTTATGAATACTATCTCTATTAAACCAGCTAGGTATCTTCTTAGGGAACTCAGAATTAAGCCTTATTTGTAACTTATATCGTTTTATAAGGTACATTGTGAAGTAAAAGATAGCTTGTTCCTCAAAAGCAAAACCTAGAGTAGAATTGTCCAGAATACTCTTAACAACCTCTTTCTGATGAATCTTAGGAACAAGCTCAGCAACAGTCTTTTCAGGTCTTGCAGGATTATAATAATACCTTCTTTGCTTATAAGAATAATACTTAATCCAATTTATCGTAACTAATCTTTGAATAAACCAAGTTTTGATAATCTCTTCATCAAGATGATATTTCTCCTTAAGCATATCAATAGGATAGATCTCATTGGATTGGATGATATCAAGATAAGAAGCTCTAACTCCCTTAGGCATCATATCAATAATCTTCTTACGAATAGTCTCATCATCAATACCATAAACATAACCTGGTCTTTTCCCATGAATCATAGCATTTCTAGGTAAGACAAAAGGACTTCTCTTAATACGATTAGTAAGAAACAATTCTCTAATAGACTGATAACAATAATCCCAGTTCTTATAATCCTCCATAGAAGGATAATCTCTCAACTGATAGAAAATCTCACCAGTGGTCAAACCCCTAGAACTATTCTGAAGAATCTCAAAAACCTTAGCTTTAACACCAACCAAAAGATCATCCTTATTCACCTTTTGAGTCATTATCTGAATCTTACGCTTAACCTCAGTCTCATTAATACCATAAACAAAAGACCTCGAACACATCCTATTACTGGACTGGACTCTTACCTTACTTTTAACAATAAGATCATGTTTTAAGATCTGAGCCATATAACTAGAAATATGATTCTTCTTAAGATTAGTTTTCTTAAACTCTTCAGCAACCTCATTACTGATGACTGCTTTCTTCTTTAAGATATACTTGTAGATCTTGTATGTAAAAGATCCAGTATGAAATGTTACTGTTTCACCCATTATTTTCACCTCGCACAATAGTTATGCTAATTAAAGAGAATAAAAGGTTAGTTTGCCAAGTATACCAAAATGTTAGAGAATATAGCAAAACATTTATAGAAGAAACAGATAGTTCAATGAAAGTGTTGAATAAGACTAATTTCTTTCTTTTATCACAAACACTTTATCATTTTTCCTGACTTTGTCAGGCACTCTCAACGTAATAGATTCTCCTTTCTTCGCTTCATCAACTTCTTTCTCATCTTTGACAATAACCGAACCGTTAAAAGAGACAACACCAGTCGTAGGGCCACTCACCATCATCTCTTCTCCTTTAGCAAGATTCATGCTCTCAAGAACGATTTCCATAACACCCACTTTAGGGAAATAATTCAGCACCTTGCCGATATAATGCTTCTCCTTGGTTGCCTGAGAGCCATAAGCACCGCTCCACTCTCCCAGTTTCTTCCCAAGGTAAAAGCCGCCCTCCCAGAATCCACGATTATAGACACCTTTAAGCTGTCCCATCCACTTTTTTATCTTGTCTTCATCATAAGAGCCATCTTCTACACCGAGAACAGCTTCGACATACGCCCTGACCGTAGTATGCACATATTCTGGAGCCCTTCCTCTGCCCTCAATCTTTAGGATAGAAGCGCCAGCACCGATTATCTTATCCAAAAAGCCGATGGTGCACAGGTCTTTAGGAGACATCACATACTTATTGTCGATAACCAGTTCATCGCCAGTCTCGTCATCAGTAACTCTATACGCCCGTCTGCAATTCTGCAGACATTCTCCACGATTAGCAGAGTGATTATAAGTAGCTAGGCTCATGTAGCAATGTCCAGAGATCGAAACACATAATGCACCATGCACAAAAAGCTCGATCTGGACACGTTCTCCCTTCGGACCTTTGATCTGCTCCTTCTTGATGTGCTCAGATATATTATTGATCTGCTCTAAGCTCAATTCTCTTGCCAAGACAACAACATCTGCATAGCGTGAGTAGAATTTGACAGCATCGAAGTTAGAGATATTGCACTGCGTCGAACAATGCACTTCTAAAGAGATAGAACAGGCATATTCCATAGCAGAGATATCGCTTGCAATGACTGCACTCACTCCAGCTTTCTTTGCCCGATCACATAACTCTTTCATCAATGGGATATCTTCATCATAGACGATGGTGTTCAGAGCAAGATAGCTCCTCACCTTATGTTCTTTACATACCTCAGCGACCTTCTCTAGATCCTCTTCTTTGAAATTAGCAGACCTGCTCCGCATATTCAGCTGACCGACTCCGAAATAGACAGAGCCAGCCCCAGCCTTGATGGCTGCATGAAGACTTTCAAAACTTCCTGCAGGTGCCATTATCTCAGTCATGTCATAACCTTCATTCCTTTGATATATTGATGTAATTTCTTTCGAACATGCCCTTTCATCTCATCATCCAAAGAAAGCTTATCGACTTCTTTATCCCAATCAACATCAGGAAGTACAGTTAATGTCCCTCTGAATGTCCGTCCAGCCTTTGCAGCTTCCTCTTCAATTTGCCGAGCAAGAGGGCTCCCAAAGAGTTTAATCGCGCGAAATTTCGAGATAGTATTGGCTCCAGCCTCCAGAAGATCATGGATACGGTCTATCCTATCTTCCCATATCCCGCATTGGATATCCAGAGAAGGAAATTCCTGACGTAATTGACTGATCCACCATGCCTGATCTTCTGTCGACGGAACAGGATAGTTCTCCATCGGAGTCCCTTTCTGAGGGATCAATCCATACACATGGATCTTAGAGATATCATATTTTGAAATAAACTCTTTCAACAACGAAAAATCTTCTCGGCTCTCTCCCATACCGACGATAAAGGTCATCGCCCTCTTCAATCCAAGTTCCTTTGCAGACTCAAACATCCGTTCATAAGGCTTCAAAGGCTTAGAAGGGCATACTTTCTTATGCAGTTCAGGATTGATTGTCTCAGTGCTGCCTACAACACCTTTGATATAAGGCAGATAAACCTCTAGCTGCTTTTTAGTCAAAGGACCCACAGATAACCATACTTTCTCATCGATGATTTCACTGATCGCCTTCAGCAGAAACACCAACTCATCTTGAGACAACACACCTATACCGCCAGTAAAGAAACCAATGTCCCAACCAAGATGCTTGGCCAGGATAGTCTCCGCAATAATAGATGCAGAGCTTCTCTTTGTCTCTTTTGGAGGCTTGTCATCAGGCTGGGTGCTCATGTAGCAGAATTGGCAATCGCCGATTGTGCAGCCCCAGCTGAAGAATAATGCCCGTTCGAAGCAGGTTTCCATGCAGCTGAGAAATGCCATTTTATTAATAAACGTATCCACATATTTTATAAACCTTTTACATATCCAGGTTGGTATGATATGCTTCATAGCTATGATACTATTTGCCATTTTAGGCATATTCTCAGCCACACATAGAAGGCTCGCGAAAGAAGCATTTGACTGCGTTTTCAGGAAATTAACACTAAGAAAATGCCAGACAGGCCTTGACTCAAGACTCAAAGCCCAGATAACAGGATTATTCTTTAAGGTGAATCCAAGGATAGGCAAATTCACATTCAAACATTTTGAAGACATCTCAACGATCTTCACCATCATCTTTGTCGCAAGCATCATTGGAATTGCATGGGGAGGCTATAATTGGTGGATCTACGGCAACTGCAACGGTCCAAACCAAGAAGGCTTCTGCTTGTTCGATCCAACTGGAAAGAATACAGGTATGAGCCAGACAGAGAATCCAGAGAACTGTGTTATTCCCGAACTCAGAGATGCTAATCTTAAGCTCGATGATGTAGACCAAGCATATTTCCTCCATTTTAAGGAAGATAGACCAAACCAGATTGTCTTTTTAGGCTGCTACGCCTGTCCCTACACGAGAAATGCCTATCCGACAATCAAAAAATTATTAGAGAGGGATGATGTCGAATATGATTTTGTCCATTTTCCAGTCAAAGAGCACTCTCCGATCTTATCACCTATCCTGAACTGTCTCTATGAACAGGATAAGGATAAGATTCAGGAGTTCAATGATGTCATTTTCTCGATAGATACCGAAGAGATTAAGAAAGATGAAGTAATCATAGCAGTATTGGATCAGATTGGCGCGAGCAAGAATGATATTTTGGCCTGCGCATCCTCAAACTCAACAATTGAATTCAGCAATAAGCAATTAGAAGAAGCAAAGAAGACAGGCATTTATGGCACACCATTGGTCTTTGTGAACGGCGAACCAGTAGTCGGCCCCAAGCCCTTGAGAGTATACAAAAGGCTCCTAAAATGAACGAAAAAATAAGGCAGGATTTCCCCCTCTACAAAGAAGTTCCTGGAATAATCTACGTTGATTCTGCGTGTGTCGCCCTCAAGCCCATTCAAGTGATAGAAGCCATGAATGAATATTATTACAAATTCCCAGCCTGCGCTGCACGGAGCAACCATAAGCTAGGAGACTTAGCGACGAATAAAGTTGCAGACTCAAGGAAAACCTTGGCAAAGTTCATCAATGCGAAAGAGCAGGAGATCATCTTCACCAGAAACACAACAGAATCAATAAACCTCATCTCGCATACATTGAAACTGGATGGCACTGTCCTCACAACAGACAAAGAGCACAACTCTAATCTTATCCCCTGGCTGAAATTGGCCAAAGAAGGAAAAATCACGCACAAAGCTATCGAGACAAAAGAGGGAAAATTCTCGATGGAATCATATGAAAAACTCCTCCAAGAAGGAAACGTCCAACTCGTAGCAATAAACCATATCTCAAATATGGACGGCATCGAAAACCCAGTAAAAGAAATAACCAAATTAGCCCACGATAATAATGCATTAGTCATGGTAGATGGGGCACAGTCTGCTCCCCATATCGAGGTCAATGTAAAGAAATTGGATATTGATTTTTATGCTTGTTCCGGCCATAAGATGCTCGGTCCCTCAGGAACCGGCATGCTCTATGGAAAAAAAGAGTTATTAGAAAAGCTCGATACCTTCATCTTAGGAGGAGAGACTGTCAAAGAGAGCTGGATCGATAAGTATGAATTGGAAGATCTGCCATTCAGGTTTGAGGGCGGCCTGCAGAATTATGCAGGAATCTATGGCATGGCGGCAGCAGCAAAATACCTGCAGAAGATAGGATTGTCGAAGGTCGAGGAACATTCTAAGAATATAACAAGAAAGCTGAGAGAGATGCTTGCAGATTTCAATGTGGACATACTCAATCCAGAAGGGACAGGGATAACAAGCATCATACCGAAAAAGATGAAGATACATGAACTCAACCTCCTATTGAGCAACAATAACATCATGACCCGTTCCGGGACGCATTGTGTCCACTCGTGGTTCAACAAGCATGATCTCCCAGGCTCTGTACGATTCTCGACATATCTTTACAATACTGAAGAGGAAGTTGAGAAGATAGCTGAGATATTCGATAAACAACTCAAAGAGCTGCTATGAGAGTCATACCAGAGCACCATAATCCACAAGGAAAATACATCAAGAGTATTGTCTATGGAGGCCTTGATGGTATCATAACGACCTTTGCCGTTGTTGCCGGTGTCGCAGGCGCATCCCTCTCTTTCAACATCGTCCTTATTCTCGGCTTTGCAAATCTTTTCGCTGACGGCCTATCCATGGCCATAGGAGACTACCTAAGCTCAAAAGCAGAAAGGGAATATCATAAGGCAGAAAGAAAAAGAGAAAAAGACGAGATCGAAAAGCATCCAGAACAGGAAAAGGATGAGATGAGAAAGATGCTGGCGAAGAGAGGATTTACAAAAAAAGACGCAGCATCTATTGTCTCCCTAATGTCAAAGAACAAGAAAGCGTGGATCGATCTCCATTTGATAGAAGAATTGGGCATAGTGGAATCAGACGAATCTCCCATAAAGAACGCCATAGCGACATTCCTCTCCTTCGCTGTGTTCGGTTTCATACCTCTGCTTGCTTATGTTATTTATCCATTGGTGGGAGGATTCAACGTGTTTCTCGCTGCCTCCATCCTTACAGGTATAACTTTATTCGCCTTAGGCTCACTCAAAGTAAAAGTCACATCAAAGAACTGGTTCACAGCAGGCCTGGAGACTTTTTTTGTAGGCGGCCTCACTGCTGTAGTCGCATATTCTATAGGATTTTTCATCTCAACCCTGGTATAGAGACCAGCCAAAAGTTATAAAAACCAACCACCGCTAACAGCCAGCGATGGTTATTGAAGATTTTGACCCTTTAAAAGGAGAGATGCTGCAGGTATTAGATACAGATGGCAATCTCAGTTCAAAATATCCTCCTTCTCTGAAAGATGAGGAAGTCATCACACTCTATAAGGCAATGGTCCTCTCAAGACAGATGGACTGGAAAGCCACTGCATTGCAAAGGCAGGGAAGATTGATAACATACATCCCGCAGGCAGGACAGGAAGCGGCTGCAGCTGCCTCTGTGTTTGCTTTGAAGAAAGAAGATTGGCTCGTACCTGCATTCAGGGAACTGGCAGGATATATCTTAAGGGGAGCCTCTTTAGAGGACTTGTTGATATATCTTTCAGGAAACGAGCAAGGCTCAAAGAATACTGCTTCCCTCAATATGCTTCCTCTTTCCATTCCTATCGGCTCTCAGATCCCCCATGCAGTAGGCATCAGTTGGGCAGCAAAGCTGAAGAAAGACCCGATAGCATCATTGGTGTTTTTCGGTGATGGGGCATCTTCAGAAGCAGATTTCCATGAAGGACTGAATTTTGCAGGCGTCTTCAAGACCCCGACAGTCTTTTTCTGCATGAACAACCAATGGGCGATCAGCACACCCCGTTCAGTACAGACAGCATCAAGGACAATAGCACAAAAAGCGCTTTCCTATGGTTTCAACGGCATACAGGTTGACGGAAATGATATTTTTGCAGTGCATCTTGCAACAAAAGAAGCGTTAGAAAATGCAAGAAAAGGCATTCCGACCTTGATTGAAGCAGTTACCTTTAGACAAGGCCCCCATACAACAGCTGACGATCCTAAGAAGTATAGGAC
>JAAOYF010000043.1 GCA_018221205.1 Candidatus Woesearchaeota archaeon
TACAGTATTCAAGTACATAGTAAATCAAGAACAACACCACGCAGAAGCTTAAGCGGATACCCCGACTTTCAAGTCGGGGAGGATGTCATATTCACCATCCCAAGCAATATCAGCATCCTCGATCCGACCATTCCACACTCCAGTGAATTTTCGACCATCTAGGCTAACACCTTTGAATGTATGTGCAAACTCATCAGGTAATTCCCACATCCTCTCACCTTTCTCAAAGAATAAACGACCAAAAGTAGCACAAACCAACTTATGAAATAAGGTACTGCCGCTATGATCATAAGTCGCCGTAAAATCCATCTGATTCGTAGAGACTTCACCCCCCACCCGATAAACTAACCCATTTTCGAAGTAATATCCACGTAAATCACCACTATCTAGGTCGGTAAACTGAGGAGGCGTTTGCGCGATGATGATGGGATACTGAGAGAAGGGATTCCCCTCGCTATAATAACCCTTGAGTCCAGCAAATGCTGTATAGAATCCACTCTGATGCGCCAGCACTTCAAGCTTCCGAAGCATTCTGCTCTCTCGCTCCTGTTCTTTTTTTCTTCGAGCGTCAGGCAGTTCTGGGATATGATCAAAGATATCCATTCTCGAGAAGAACAGCTGTCGATTTAAAAGGCTTTTCTACACATAAAGCTTAAAAATTTGACAACATTCCTTTGCGAAAATGGCAAATCCAACACCCCTATACAAGATGGAACAAGGAGGAAATGTAGCCCATTTCACTGTTCCAAGCGATCCAGACCAGATGATGGCTTCAGTAGATGCTGTCGTCACTGCACTAAGGAGAGAACGAAAAGGATTAAGTAGCGTTTCAGTCGATCTGGGCAACATACCTGAACCCAATAAACAGGCATGTGCAGAATTTTTAGTCGGCATACTAGGAGAAGAGGGTTTTAGTATAGTCGGTTATCGTAATTACCTACCCGACGCTGATCCTTCACCAGAGATTAGGCCCGGACCTTCATATAACCGTCACGCAAAATAGCCTCTCCACTTCCTAAATCTTAATAAACTTCTTTTCATTTTCTACTCCGGGGTGAACCTATGAAATGGTCAAAGATTCTGTATGCGGGATTGGCTGCATTCCTGATTAGAAGCGCCATAAACACCGGTTTCGGACAATATTTCAGCTATCTGTACGATCTGACATCTGGTATGTGGAGGGCAATGCCAACACCATTTATGACGAGAAACATCATCATTCTCAACTTGATTTTAGCAATCATTGCCGTATTTGTCTATGCATGGACAAATACCGCATTGGGCAAGAAAAAGGAAGTGCTGAAAAAAGGCCTCAAATTCGGCGTAATCATCTTTTTAGTCCGTGATTTGGCTGGAAGCCTGATCTCCTGGGTCTTTATGCCTGTATCAGCTGCTTTAGTCGGCGTCTGGCTTGTCTCAGGCCTTGCTGTCAGCATGATCAACGGCTTGGTTATAGCACATATCTACAAATAATTATTTTTTCTTAAATTCTTTGATTACTATGTCTCCATCTTCAAAAACTCGGAACAAAAACACCTTTTCGAGCTCTTTTCCATGGAAAACGCTTGAAAACCCCATCCTGACATCAACAAAGTAGCCCTGATCCTTCTCAATACAGAAGAAATGTACCTTAAACTTCTTGTTTCGAAGCAATTCCTGCTGTTTTAAGGTCAAAAAATCAAGCGGAATCTGGTCCAAAACATCAATATGGGGGTTGATTTTAATGGCGATTATTCCATGCTCTCGGCAGTATTTCTTGAAGATCATCTCTGCATATATACTCCGATGTTTCGACGACACAAGGCTATATCCATATTCACTTATCCATTGCCGATACAACGGCTCATAACGTGATTTGACTACTCTGGTATGCATACCAAAGAATATAGTTTATTGATATTAATACTTAATGGTGATACAATATATACTTTTAAAAATAGCTAATGTAATATCGATGTTAAAATATCTATATAAATAATTACAATATAGAAAAGAATAACAAAACAAGAGAACCATCTGCCCAAAAGTGAGCGCTTATACAAGAAAAGGCTAAGCACGGATCGATGAAACAATCCACAAACACTCACTTTTCGTTCTTTACAATATAGAAAAGAATAAACTATGCTGGCCTTATACATCAAAGTATACTCACTCGAACAGTTAGGCACCAGAAGGTGCTTCATAATTCAAACTTATTAGACCTTAAAAGGCAGGAATTCTGAAGAATTAGACTGAATATACCTTTCTATACACTAAGATTTGGGTTTGGAGAAAGGTGACTATATGGAGTAATCTATAAAAGGGGATGCATAATTACAATTGAGATGCAAGAGTTCGATCAAAGATACTTTGAAATGCACAGGAAGATACAAGAAGATACTGGAATAGTGAGGGTTCTTTTTGAAAGGGCGAAAAATACCCCAGAGAGATATGCTCCTGCCACTTCAATGGATGGAATCTACCTCGGAGTCGACACCAATCCCCACCATATGCCAAATAATAACTTCCAAGATATTCTCGCAAAAATGCGTCTGCTATATGAAGTCGCAAGAGGCAGTGTAGATCTTTCTCGAGTCTATCTCAAATTACATGGTGTCCAGGCAATAGTCTCCGAAGACATGACTGCTAACAGACAGCTTGCTATTCGCGATCCAGCGAGCATCACTTCTCTGGATATGGGATTATTAGAGGAAGTATTTGATGACTCGCAACTGCAACTGCAGCGTTCTACCTTCGATATTGTTATAGGGGATCAGATTGTAAGATCTCCAATTGTAGATCTTGATCATCTACCTGTTCGAGAGGGTCTACGCCCAAGGTATTGTCAATATTTCGCCCAGTATAGTCATGATCAACGTTTCGTTCTCGTACCAAGATAGAAAATTATTTATACTCCCTTTTTAAAGAAACCCATATGCCAGAAGAATTGATTTCTGCAAAAGGCCAGATCAAGAGAATGCCTATCGGCATCAAAGGTCTGGACGAGCATGCTGAAGGAGGTGTGCCTTTAGGATCATCTGTCCTAGTAACGGGCGCAGCAGGAACAATGAAATCTTCGGTCTGCTTCAACGCCATCTACACTGAAGCAAGCAAGGGCAATAACGTTCTCTATATCACATTAGAGCAAAGCTATGTTTCTCTTCTGAATCAGATGATCAACATGGGTTTTAATTTTGATAAGATCGACGTGACCATAATAGGCTCTGATCCCAATATCATCAGGCAAAAGATCAAACAAGTGAATGCCTCGAAGAAAGGACATCTGATTCTTTCAGATCTCGCTTCTCTACGGGCGACCATCAAAGGAAAAGGTGCAACCGAGAATTGGTGGGACACCATAGCCAAGATCGTAAAGACAATGAAGAAAGAGACAAATATCACAGCAGTCGTCCTGGATTCATTGAATTCATTATATGTCCTCTCAGACTTCAAGGAGCCGAGGAATAAAATCTTTCATATCTACAATTTCTTCAAACAATTGGATGTAACCACCTTCTTTGTCTCAGAGATGCCTAAAGATGCAAGCAAATACTCTGAATACGAGATCGAACCATTCTTGGCAGATGCCGTAGTGGTCATACAGCTAGTGGAAAGAAACAGGAAAGTGACGAGGGAGATTAACGTCGCCAAGATGCGAGCCACCAAGGTAAGTGTCGATGTCTTTACGTTGGAATACAGCAAGACCGGCTTCCAGGCATTATACGGCGGTAAGATGCCATTAGTATGATAGACGAAAACGCAATTAAATCGGAGATTGGAGCTATTAAGAAGGCTGTAGGAGATATCAAGGACAAAGTAGGTGCGATAGAGAAAGACGTTGACAAAATCAACAAGGATCTGAAGAAATTAGATAAAGATATCAGCTAACCGACATAGCTCATCCGTTTCTTATCACTCAACTCTGTTGTCTCTTGGCCTTTCTTCATGAGATTCTGGAGTTTTTTCTCAAATGTCTCTGCTTGCTTCATCAAGGGTTCATAATCAACCCTTAATCCAAGATATTTATCGAGATCCTCGATGATCTTTGCAGCTGCCTTGCTGTCTGGCAGCTGGCTATGTGTTTCTGCGAATAAACAAGTTATAGGTAATTTATCATCCTTCATCAATAACGCTCCAGTAACACCCATGACAATGCCTTCTTTGATGGGTTCGATGTTGTATGCTTTCAACTTGTCCGCATGTTTGGTGTTTCTCGTGAAGAAATAGGTCTTTGATTCTGTCGCATTGACGCCTGCCAGCCCTTCTATGCTGATGACCTCTTTTGCCTGCAATTTGGTTGCCAGCTCATCGACAAAACCAGCCAATTTCCATTCAAATCCTTGAGTGGCAGCAACAGTATGGATGATGACGATATTATATTGCTTATTGTAATAGATCCCGAAAGGCTGCACCATCTTATTGTTATGGATGGCAACCACAGCAGGCATCTCTTCTACTGTTATCGTTCCTATAAGCTCAACCTTCAGATGCTCTGTAAGATATTCAGTAGCGATGGTCGCAACCAGCCCTACACCAGGAAAACCAGCTATGATAATGGGGTTTTTGGGCTTTTTCTTGAGAATAACTTGCACTCTACCACCTCTAATCAAAACCAGAATTATGTGTATTTAAATGTGTTGATTTGGTTCTTAAGAACATTAACAAGCCATTTCCGATTTTGACGGATAGCTTTCATAGTGTATCCGCTTTTTTGAATATTTTGTAGACTTCGTTCAAGTAACCACTCATGGGTACCTTTTCCGATCTCATTTTCATAATCTCCTCTTTGATGCATAATCTTCTCTCGATAGTGTTCAGTGGCTAACTGAACTTGATCAGAAGGCGACTCTTCAGGATTCATTCCAAGAACTGCATGCAGGGCAATCCTTCGTTCAGTCCACAAATACTTAAGAGTCTTATCTATCACCACCCTTTGGTAGACATTACCATTACTTGGACGTAGAAGATGATACACTTCTTCAGGAAGAGGGCCTGCAAAAGTAAAATTATAGGGGTCCGGATCTTCACCAGTCTCTAATGCGTTTTTATCCATTGCGAAATTCAATAAAGCCTGATCTCGTCCAAATGGATATTGCGCTTCTATATCGGTAACAAGATTATCGTCGAAAAGGCAAAATTCTGCAAGGGTAAATGAATTTCCTCCATTATCTGTATAGTAAGGATGATCTCCTTTCATTATATCTCCAGTCAGTCTCTCCAATACTTCTCCTGGGTTTTTATGTCCATTTTGTTTAAAGAATTCAGTGGCAAAATGTTCATAATCGAAATTGAGAAGAATATCTAGTGATGTAGCAAAAGAGCCAACGCTTTCCATATGTGGAGAATAAGGCAGAGTCGTCACATCGCGTTCAGTCTTATCGAGTTCGAGTCCTTTTTCGTCGGCTGCTATGCCTAGTACCCTGTTCGAAAAATATGCTGCATAATCGATTACTTTTGATAGCTCCGCATGAGTAGGTTTTCTTTTCACACCTTGCTTTTCTAAATTCTTGATTACCCTATCACGAAGATTACTCAAGTCGGTTTGAGATCGAAGATAGCTGAGAGCATCCTGAGTACCTACACCATACTCCTGTTTGTAAAATTTAATATCTTCAAGTCTCCCTTCAAGGGCTTTATCTGCCATATATTCAGCTAAAAACAACCCCTTTTTAAATCTTTCTATTTTATCGTCTCTTTATAGTAGTTACAAAAGAAGATTTATAAGAAAACGAGCGCTTTCCTTTCCTATGGCAGATGTACCTCTATTAAAAATTTCACCAAGTCCACTAACTGCACAGATGATGGACGTATGCATCGGTGAAAATGTAGATGCAATTCTCCTCAATGCTTATGCAAGCGGAACAGTAGGATCTGCTGTGATTGAACCAATCTATAGGGCAACTCACAAAGGCATTCCAGTCTTTTCTTTTCGCGATTCTCAAGACGATCGTTGGATACCTGAATGGAGCAATAGACCTAGCCTCCCTGGGGTGTATGAAGCAGAAGCAACAGCCATCGAAAAAGGACTGATTCCCTTAAGAGTAGATCACGTGAGATTTCAGGAAATGTACGGAGAACTCCTCGAAATTTGCGATACCCACACAACATACGAAACTAAAACAAGAGCAGCAATGGAACGCTTTTCTCCTCCTGAATGGAATGAAAGGATTGAAGCATTAAGGAAAGTAGGATAGGATTTCTAATAATCATTTAAAAGCAAGATCAATTCTCTCTCATCATAACCATCCAGTTAGAAGTGTTTACCGGAATGATAGAAAGACAAGCAAAGCATTGATTATTTATTCAATAACCAAAAAATTTATATACAAATAGTGACATAATGTTACAAAATGACACAAATGAGAATAGAATTGGATGAGTATACGAAAAGAGTCTTAGATGTAGCTAAAGGAAAGTGGGGATTAAAGAACAGAAACCAAGCCTTGTCAAAATTCGCTCGTGAGTACGGTGATGAGCTTCTTGATCCCCCAGTTAACGAAAGCATTCTTCA
This sequence comes from Candidatus Woesearchaeota archaeon, assembly GCA_018221205.1. GTDB lineage: Archaea > Nanobdellota > Nanobdellia > Woesearchaeales > WJIZ01 > JAAOYF01. Next base: position 6,491 of record JAAOYF010000043.1, read on the forward strand.
TGAGATCGATATGATTTATAAGAAACATCCGAAAAAGAGGAAGATGACACTCAAAGAACTAGATAAGCATCTCGGGCTATAATATGTTCACTTTTGATCTTTCTGACAAACTAAAGAAAAAAGTAAAGAAGCTTGCAAAAAAAGACAGAGTACTTGCACTCGTATTCCGAAAGAAAATACAAGAGATTATCACACGAGACCAGAATTCAATAAAAACATACAAAAATCTACGATCGCCGCTGAATGAGTACAAAAGAGTACATCTCACTGATAATTTTATACTCCTCTTCGCGGTGGAAAAGAATCATATTATATTTATTGACATTCTTCACTGGGATAAAGCCTATAAGTGATGCATGTAGAAACATAGAAATTATTTCTTCTTACCCGTCATAGAAGCAGCCGCAATTTCCGATGTTAAGAGACTAATCAACCTTGTTACCATATCTATATATTACATAGAAAAAACCATAACGCCCCAAAACAGTAAATTTTCAATGTTTCTCGGCAGGGACGTAAATTTTAGAGAATAAGAAAGCATGATCCAAGAATAGAAACATTTATATAATTTTTTATAATACTTTATTATAAAATATAATAAGGTGATAGTGATGGTGCAAGCAATCATTAATGTTGGAGATCATGAAGATAGGGTTTTAACTATAGTAAAAGGAAAATTTGGCTTAAAAAACAAATCTGATGCAGTGAATTTTGTTATAAGTAAGTTTGAAGAAGAACTTTTAGAACCCCAATTAAGACCTGAATATGTAGAAAAGCTTGAAAAGATAAAGAAGCAGAAAGGCAAGAGATTCAAAAATATGGCTGCCTTGAGGAAGCACATTGAATCAGCATAATTTTGAAATTAAGTCGGTTTTAGAAAGAAAGCTGATTAAAATATCAAAGAAAGACAAGGTAACGTGTGAAAAGATACTCAAAAAGATTGAAGAGATTATTTTTTCCGATATCGAGCACTATAAGAACTTAAGATATGATATGAGGAAATCGAAGAGAGTCCATATAGGCCATTTTATTCTGGTGTTCAGCTTTGATAAATCTAAGGATTTAGTTTCTTTTGAAGACTTTGATCACCATGACAATATTTATAGTTAACTCGCCATTAGTCTCAAGAAGCGAAGATTAGCCAACACCTCAAAGAACACTTTTGTATCCGTCTCGGCAGGAGCACAATATATAGATAGAACTTAATTATCTCTTCTTACCAGTCATAGAAGCAGCAACAGCCTTTTCTTTCATAGCATCTTTCGCTTTTTTGGTGGCCTGCTTTTCGAGTTTCTTTCCTTTTCGCTTTGCACTTCCTTTTTGGCCCCTAACCATCCCTCTCGCCCTTCTGGCAACTTTATGGATGTAATGATCTTCACGAATGGATTGTATTTTCTCACGCGCTATTTCCTCGCAGAGCTTCTCCAATTCCACCAGTTTTTGATAATCCTGTTGATTGGTGCTCGCATCCTGCTTAACTTTAGAAAGGAAACTTACATCTAATCGATCCAGCATCACATTAAGCTGACGGAGATCTTCCTTGATCCTCTTGTCTGCTTCGACATCTCCTGGCCGGGCATTCTGGAAATCGATGAATGTCTGCCGCAATTTATCTCCTAGAACACGAAGTATCTCAGCAGGACTGCGAAACGTATCTGGTCGAGGCATAGGCTTTCTCTAGATTACGTTTATTTAAAGGTTTTGTAAGATGTCTTTCCTACTACAACACACACTTATATCCTTTATAGGCTTGATAATGGGTGGTGATAAGGCAGATGGGTGAAAAAAAGATAGGGAGACTCGTCTATCAACATCAACTAACGAGACCATATTGGTTCAAACACTATGAAAGACCCGGGTGCGCGTTTTGAGGCATTTCTCGAATCATTAATAAAGTCATTAGGATATCAGAATGTTCTCAGGAATGTTGAGTATCACAAATCAAGACTCTTCTTTAGGCAAGTAGATGTGAGCTACCAATATGTCCAAGATGAAAGAATCTATTTAGCAGTTGTAGAAGCTAAATATTCTTCGAACGGAAGCATTCGCTATAAGTTACGAAGCCCAAAGAAGAAAAAGGGTGCACCAACAATGGATAATCTTATTGATGAAGTAAAAGAAAGGACTAAATTTGTAGATGCGGATCGAACAATCCTCACGACGAATAGGGAATTTGAGCCTCAAGTCCACCATGAAGCACAAAGTTCCGGCATAGTACTCATAGAAGGCCAACAACTTCTCAAATTGTACAGAAAAATAGGGGGAAATCAAAGCATCGACGATGCAATACATACACATCCCTATCAAAAAAGAAAACATATCATCTATGTATAGTTGTCTTTCTTGCTACAACACAGATTTATATCATTTTCATCGTTAATAATAATCATGTTAGGCGCAATGTACAAGGGGACAAAACGGTTCATCAAACTTACCCTCGCTGCATATATAGCAGGGTTGTTGACACAAGTAATCAGGCCAGCAGATGAGTTTGTGAGGGATAATTCAGCCCCTATTGCTGTGGTGAGGGATGATTATGTAGATATCACAAATCACCTTCTGAAAGGAACCTATCAAGTAGTATTCGATAAAAATACTGAAAACTTCCTTGGTGTGGCAGATAAAGTGCAGATGTATCATCAAGGAAATGTTCATGATCAACAAGTCCATGAATTAAAAGGTAAATTAGAGAATTTAGTCAATCCAGAATAAACAAAAATCACGATACGGAATAGCGTGAGCTATGGAGGGAAAAATGGGAGATGAGCCATTATTCAAGGAAGAAAATGAGGGATTAGGACCTTCACAAACAATTGTTGAAGAGGTCCCTTTAGAAGGGAGAGTAGACCATACAGGGATGGAAGGAAGAGTTCAGCAGGAACAGGAAAACATCAAGCATGCAATGAATCAGATCGAGCAGGAAGATGAAAAGTTTATGCAGAAATATCGTGATCGAAAGAACGAACGTGAAATGGGATCTATAGATAAGAGTATTGCAAACGCCATGACAGAAATAACTGGACTAAGGAAAACAGTTTATGATGTTGCATCTGCGGTAGGCATCAATCTCTACCGCAGGAGCGTCTTGACCCATAAAAAAAGACTAGAAGGACATGTTGAACAAATTGAAGGAGATGTAACTGGTTTCAAGGCAAAACTGAGAAA
>JAAOYF010000044.1 GCA_018221205.1 Candidatus Woesearchaeota archaeon
GCCATATTCATCTCTGTGATGGCATTTATGTTCTATCTCAGCCATAAAGTCACCATTCCAGGATTGGACTGGCTCATCAGGAATTTCGGAAGGGAGAATGAGACTCCTGGAAGCGGCTTCTTGTACTACTTAATCGGAGCTGAAGTTGTGCTGTTCCTCTTCACTGAAGATATTGCTATTGCTGCTTTATTGATCCTGGCTGTCGGTGACAGCATACCTAACTTTGTGAGCATGTACTTCAGACAGATCAAGCATCCTTTCTCTGACAGAAAGTATCTGGAAGGGATGGTTGCGGGCATATTCTTTGCATTTTTGGCTGCTTCTTTGGTTGTGAGCTGGCTTGAGGCGCTGGTTGCTTCTGTCATTGCACTTATTGTTGAGGGATTCGACATGAAATACGGCTTCCAGAAGATCGATGATAATCTTATCATCCCTTTTGTTGCCGGCTTGGTGATATTTCTTCTACGGATGTTTCTCTAGGATAGCTTTATAAATAATCTCAGCTACCTAAACCGCTTATGCTACCGGAAAAAATGAAGGGACGATTATTTGAGAAGGATTCTTTCTCAGATATATTAGGCCAGGAAAACGTGAAGAATGAGCTTAAGTCTGCTCTGCTTGCTGGCAGGAATATCATTGTTGTGGGAGAGCCGGGAATAGGTAAAACGACGTTAGCGAAGAATGTCGCTGGACTGGGCATGAAGAACTTCATCCGGATTCAAGGAAGTCCAGATCTTACTGTCGAGGATATTTTAGGAGACATTGATCCGGTCAGGGCTTTGAAGCATGGTCCGCTCTCTTTGGAAGCTTTCCAGAAAGGGAAGATCTTCAAGGCAGATAAAGGAGTATTGTTCTTTGATGAGCTGAACAGATGTCCGGAGAAGCTGCAGAATGCTTTATTACAAGTTCTTGAAGAGAAAAAAGCAACATTAGGCAGTTATGATGTTGATTTTGACATCGATTTCATCTTCATCGGGACCATGAACCCAGAGGACAGCTCTACAGAGAAACTGAGCGATGTTCTCCTCGATAGATTCGATGTCATCTATATGCATTATCCTGAAACTGATGCCATAGAGAGACAGATCCTGAAAGATAGGGGGAAACAACTCTGCACGGTGTCTGAGGGATTGCTGCAGCTGATGGTACGCTTTGTCCGTCAGTTGAGGGAAAGTGATGATCTGGAGAAAAAACCTTCTGTCAGGGCTTCTTTAGGATTATATGAACGGAGCCAGGCAAATGCTCTGCTTGATGGACGGAAGAACGTAAGCTTTGAGGATCTGAAGAAAGCGGTTGTTTCAGTCTTAAGCCATAGGATCCGATTAAAGCCATCTATCAAATATCTCGAAAGCCCTGTGCAGTATATTACAAAGCAATTTTCTTTGATTGATGTTTCTGACTTAGAAAAGGGTGGTGAAGGGTAGCAGCTATGATGTTGAAGTCGAGGAGATCGAAGAGATCGATGAAGTCAATGGCAGCGTATCAAAGCAGGACATCGAGGATAAATTATTGAAGAGTGTCCTGCAGAATGACAAAAAATCTATTGAAGAAGGAAAACTCATCTCTGAATCGTTCAATCAGGGGATATCTGCATTCAATCCTGACATCATGTTTGAGAATCTGACCAAAAACTATTCTATGGCCAAGAAAATCTATGGCCAGACACTGATCAAGCTTATCTCCGGCTATAATTCTTCGTATGTTGAGAGAAACATCAACATCCCTGAATTTCGAAGGGAGCTGAAGAAGAAGATCCAGGAGAAAGTTGAAGAGATGAGGGATGAAAAGTTATTGAAAAGAGACTTCTCTGTCTCTGACCAAGGCTTGAAGCTTGCTTCTTTGATATTATATACTGAAGAATTGGACAATCTGATCCCTAAAGGGGTTTTCGGGGAGAAGATCCACAAGGAAAGGGCGCATTATGGTGAACGAGGAGAGTCACGAAGATATAAGAAAGGGGATCGATATAAAGATATCTCGATTCGGGAGAGTTTGAAACTGGCTTTGCGTCGGGGCAGACAGAAGATCGGAGTCGATGAGCTGAAGACCTCGCAAAGACAGAGCAAAGGCCAGCACCATATCATCTATGCACTGGATGCATCTGGCAGCATGAAAGGGAAAAAGATCGAGGTATGCAAAAAAGCAGGCATTGCTCTTGCGTATAAAGCAATAACAGCGAAAGACAAAGTTGGTTTAATTGTGTTTGGATCTGATGTCAAAGAGGAAGTAAGGCCTACTCATGATTTCTCTTTGCTGTTGAGAGAGATAACCCGCATAAAAGCCTCTAAACAGACTGATTTCAAGGCAATGCTGCATAAGACCATGGACCTGTTCGAGAAAGGAGATTATTCTAAGCACCTTATTGTTTTGACTGATGCGATGCCTACTGTAGGAAAAGATCCGCAGAAAGAGAGCATAAGAGAGATTTCTAGGATTAGGAATCTGGGAATAACTGTCTCACTTATCGGTATTAATCTGGATAAAGAAGCCCGTCAATTTGCAGAAAGATTGGTTGAGATCGGTGAAGGTAGGCTTTATCTTGTAAAAGAGTTAGAAGAATTGGATAAAATAGTTTTAGAAGATTATTATGCTATTGCGTGAGGACAGGGTGCATTATTTTTTCTCGATCAACCAATTTATAGCGCTCTTCTAGGGCTTCTTCTGTGAGTGTTTCTAAATCTAATCCCAGCTCTTCTCCTGGATCAATGATATGTGCTTTGTCAACAACCGGTTTGCTTGAATCACCTGGTCTATAGATTCTAAGGACCATAACTACTTCTCTATCATCATACTGAGCTACAAGATGCCTTTTCCTCGAAGACTTGTTCTGCAGAGTTGAATGCTCCTCTTCCATTTTAGGTGTTATTGGCTCAAAGGTGAGTTTTGCGAATTCCCCTATGCCTCCGAACATAATTTTAATTGCTCCAACCCAATCTAATCCATAACGGGTCTGATGATAAAAAACTGCACAATCCTGTGCTAATGTTATGCCCTCTGACACAAGTGGATCTATGGTAAGCTGTTTGTTTTTAATAAGAACGCCATACTGTCCCCGTTCAGCTAGACAGACACCCAGGCCTGCTGCCAATTGGATTTTTGCACCAACTTCCTCCAATAGAAAAACCCTTGGTTTTGAGCCATTATCTGCTGTTTGTTTGATCTCTGGGTCGGTCACGTATCTCATCACCACATCTGCTTCTGTTGATTTTGCAGTCATACGTCCGCTCGCTTCAGACAGACCGATTATATCTTCTGCCTTTCCTAAGAAATGATAAGTGTCTAAAAGTACGCCATCTATATAGCGGTCTGGAAAGAATACCAATGCATTATCCCTTTCAAGAGAGCGTAATACTGCACTCGAGAAAGACCGTACTAGATTTCTTCCATACTTGCTTGCCCTTGGTTCTAGTTTTTCTTGCAGATCTAGAGGTAATAGTGCTCCAGGTATAAATGATCCTCCATGCTGATCTAACTTGCCTACGACCATCTCTCTTGGCTGAGGCATCATCCCTTGCCCTCTTTTTTCAATAACTGCCCAAAGTGTATCATACTTTGCACGGGCAAGAGTGCGCATCAAGACGTTATCGAGAAAATAAGCTTTTGTATATTGTCTTGCTACCATCAAGAATTATATTTGAAGGGTAGTATTTATACTTTACTCTCGAGTGGTTATTAATTCAGCCTATATGCATCGAAAAGTGCCTTTGCTTTCTGGTCTTCTCCTGCTCCAGAAAGATATGCTTCTAACTTGCCATAGACACTCCGATTAGTGGTTGCTTCCAGCTCAGTCGGTTCAATGACTGGTCTGGACTTCGGTAAGATAATGCCGTCATGTGCATTCTCTAAGAATATCAGCTTCCTGAATCTTTCTTTTCTTCTTCCATCTTTGCCGAGAACATAAAGAGAATATCGCACATACGCTGTACCTGGCTCTGGACCCTCAGTAGCGATCACCTGTGCAGTCATAGTAGTCTGTCCGTCTAATTTATCCATGACGACAAGGCCTTTAGCTAGTGAAATGAGATATCCTATATCCTCAAAATCATCCAAGAATCTTTTACGGATCATATATAGACGAAAAAAGAAGTGATTAATAAAGCTTTCTATATTCACTCTTATTTGGTAGTTACATTACTTTACCAGTGCATATGGCCTTCCGATAATCTCATGAGCATAGAGAATGATTGCGTACTTAACGACCGTATGAAAATAATCTTCTGATATGGGCTTGTCGGGCTGGATTCTGCTCTTGAGAACTGTCCTGTCCATATGACTGCGCAGATGGGGTATATACCAATAATGTGTTTTGGGAAGAGTTACTTCCTCCTTTGCTGCTCTGATTTGTCGAGTCAATTCATCTTGGTATTTAAGGGCAAAATCAGCTGCTGCTGCTTCTTTCATGAAATAGAACAATCTTTTCCTGGGTACCTTTCCTCCTGCCCACAGTGCCTGGGCACGGTAAGACATGCTGAGATCATTTTTTTGGCCATAGAGAAAGAGAACCACATCTTCTGGATGCTTAAACTGCTGCCTTACATGCAGACTGGGTGTGCGGGCAAAATAGTCGGCTGCGGCTGCTGCCCTCTGAAAACTGTTCTGCTTTTTTAGCGGTACTTTTCCTGCAGTCCATAAAGCCCTTGCCAGATAGGAATAGCTAAGGGAATCTGGCTTCTTCTCCCGTAGAAATTCTATCATCTCGAAAGTGTCATCAAAAATCTCGTCAGTGTGCAGCCATGAATTTTGTTCGTAATAGTCTGCTGCGCCTGCTGATCTGATAAATTCTTCCAACTGGTCGTGAGGGATACTTCCTGCAATCCATAAAGCGCGTGTAAGTATGCCGAGATTCATGGAATCTTCGCGGTGCTCTCTGAGATACCCTATCATTGAAATGGGGTCTTCAAATGCATCATCTGGATTCAGCCAGGAATGCTTTTCGAGTGCATCTGCAGCAGAGGCCAGATTGACGATATCGACATTAGGATCATCCCGGAGATCCCTTATCATTTGGCGATAGGTTGTTCCTTGCTTTCTTCTAGTCTGCAAACTTTCTACTAGCGCATCCAATCCCTTTACATGCTCTGAAACCATGGGAATAGGATTTCTGCACCATTAATAAATGTTGATGCTGATAAGGCAATCTTTTTAAATGAAAGTTGGATTTATTCAGGAATGCAATGTTTAGCTTTTGTGGATACACATGGGAATAAGAACTATCTGGAGGTCCTGAGGAATAAGATAAAGCTAGATAATCCTGATTTTGTGATCTGTGCAGGTGATTTTACGCAGTTTGAGACGAATATGAAGAAGTATCTTGAGGATTTCTCTAAATTGCATGAAAAGGTATTCCTTATCCATGGCAACCATGAATCAGCGAGTTCTATTAAGAAAATGATAAAAGACCTTCCCAGCATAGAATTCATCCACAACAAGGTCGTTGAGTATAAGGATGCTGTCCTGATCGGATGGGGGGGAGGCGGCTTTTCTCAAGTTGAGGAAGAATTCGAGAAATGGATCAAAAGCAAGAAAGAAAAGATCAAAAGCTATAAGGAGAAAGGCAAGAAGATAATCCTTGTTGTGCATGCGCCTTTCTATAACACTAAGCTAGATGCGATCAACGGCGATCATGAAGGAAATATTTCTTATTCTAATTTTGTGAAGGAAAAGTTGGTCGATTACGGCTTCTGCGGGCATTTCCATGAGAATGCAGGCAAAAAAGATACTATCGGAGAATGTAAAGTGTTCAATCCAGGGCCTAAGGGGAAGGTAATCGATCTCTAACTAATAAATCGAGTCTTCTCAATTCAATTCGCATTCTTTCTGCTTCATTGATAACTTCTGCTTTTGAAAGTTTATCTTTGTTTGACCTATCTACTAAGCTTGAAAGTGCCTCGAGTACTCCCCGGTCAGAGGGAGTAGTGAATTCAGCTACTTTTTCGTATCCAACAGAGTCTCCCATTGCTACCATCTTTGCCATATCTTCCGGATCAGGATGACAATGTAAGATTGCTTCCGACCTCACTTCATTATATGATATAGTGTACGTTGTTGTCATGACTATCGGAATTATTGCCCTCTTTTAAAGCCTTTCCTGTAGATTTATAAATCCTTTAGGATTTATACACTTATGATCTGCTTAGGCATCGAAAGCACTGCCCATACGTTCGGAGTGGGTATTGTTACGGACAAGAAGAAAGTTCTTGCTAATGTGCGAGACAGCTATACGACCAAGACAGGAGGCATCATCCCTTCTAAAGCAGCTGATCATCATGTCGAGGTCTTTGATAAGGTTGTTAGGCAAGCATTGGAAGATGCTAAGGTTGGTTGGGATGATATTGATTTCATCGCTTTTTCACAAGGCCCTGGATTAGGGCATACGCTCCGGTTCGGAGGGATAGTCTCTCGAACTCTTGCTCTATTGAAAAAGAAACCATTAGTAGGAGTGAACCATTGCATTGCCCACCTAGAGATAGGGAGGATGCTGACAAAGGCTAAAGATCCTGTTCTCTTATATGCTTCTGGTGCCAATACCCAGATCATCGCCTATGATGGGGGCAAATATCGGATTTTTGGCGAGACTCTAGATGGGGGCATCGGCAATTTCCTGGATACGTTTGCCCGTGAATTAGGATTGGGATTTCCTGGCGGTCCGAAAGTGATGGCATTGGCTAAGAAAGGCAAGAATTACATTGAACTGCCTTATGTGATCAAAGGGATGGACACGAGTTTTGGCGGAATCTTGACTAATGTGAAGCAAAAACTAAAATCTGGCAAGTATAAGAAAGAAGATCTAGCATTTTCTTTGCAGGAAACGGTCTTTGCGATGCTTGTTGAAGCTTCAGAAAGGGCGATGGCCCATTGCGAGAAGGATGAATTGTTATTAGGAGGAGGAGTTGCCTGCAATACTCGGCTGCAGGAGATGTGCGCTATCATGTGCAAGGAAAGGAACGCGAAAAGTTATGTTTTGGCTAATGAATTTAACGTGGATAATGCAGCGATGATTGCGTGGCTTGGTATTGAAATGTATAAAGCTGGTATAAGAACTCTATTAGAGAAAGCTATTATCAGGCCTTATGAAAGGACTGATGATGTTTTGGTTAAATGGAGAAATAACTAGGAATTAATCTGGGTGCATTGTTCTATGTGCCACTGTCTCCAATATGTCGTTGCTTTGCAATAAAAAGCCAACCAGTCTTTCGAAGCCAACACCATATCCTCCTCTCAATAGTGGAGCAGTTTGTGTAAAGACATTGAAGTAATCTGCAAATTGTTCTACAGGATCCTGACCTTTGGAACTCAGATAAGTACCAATCTTTGATCCTCTAAGTTGGTCTTTTATTACTTCTCCGTCTTCCTCTCTTACTGCGCCCCCTGTTGATTCTCCTAGTCTTGGCATGAGTAAGTCAACACTATACACTCTTTGTCCGTCTGGCATCCTCTTCATGTTGAAGAACTTCATGGATGTAGGATAATGCGTCACAAATACAGGAATGTTATCAAACACCTTCAATATCTCTCGTTCTTCTTTAACATCTAAGTCATGACCGAACTCATAATCTCCTCCTCTTTGATTAAGTAAAGCTAGGGCATCATCATAAGTCATCCTGTGAAAGTCATTTTCAAGAACAGTTTTGAGATAGGCTAGATCTCCTCCTAATACTTCGACATCTTGTGCACATTCAGATACAACTCTTCCGATTACCTGTTTAATAACCTGCTCTTGTTCTTCAATTATTCTATCAAGTGCTTGACCAGGTGTCAATCCAACATATGGTCTTTCAGGTTCAACCAATGTAAATTCTGATAATCTTCTTCCTTCTGCGTCAGGATCATCAAAGTTTTCTTCCCTGAAACTGTTGTTGACTGTAAAGAATCCCCTATTCAATCCTATCACTAATTTCTCTAACTGGATCTGAGCACTTTGAGATAAGTGTGCTTCTCTTCCATAATACGGCAGGGTGAACGAGGCATGTGGATTTTCACAACTGCCTGCAATGTTCACTAATGTAGAGGTGGTTACTTCACTATATCCTCTTGATTTTAGCGCTTCTCGTAATCCATCGAGGGCATGTTCCCGCACATTGACCAATGCATTGAACTTCGCAACGCTAAAATCTCCAAGTCCAGTTGTTATTTTTTGCGTCATTTTCGTCACTACTAGGAGAATAAAGCCTATTTTATATATTTATTTATTGATTTTTACCTAAATTATGGAAATATTTATATATAATTACGTATTTTATGGTATTATGAAGCTAACGACGAGTGGAAAGGCTAAGTTAGACTCTAAAGATAAAAAAATTATAGAACAATTGCAGAAGAATTGTCGTCAATCGGTGTCACGGATAGCTAAAGCAACAAAACTTCCAAGAGATGTAGTCGTCTATAGGATCAAGAAGTTGGAACAAAGCAAAGTGATCAGCGGTCATCATTCATATATCAATCCAGCAAAAATAGGATATCCCCTCTATTCATTCGTCCTCTTTCAATGTTATAATCTCAAGCCAGAAGTGGAGGGTAGATTCATCTCATATTTGGTGGCGCATAAGAATCTAGCTTATGTTGCAAAAAATTCAGGAGAGTTTGACTTCACTATTGGAGTTTGTGCAAAAGATTATCTTGAATTTGATGAGATATTAAGGCAGATAAGACAAAGATTTGTGGATGTTATCAAAGACATAAAGATCACTCCGGTGATTGAAGAATATAAAATATATCAGATGTCAGAACTGATTTGATTTCTTTTCCCCTACTTAATATACCAAAATGAGGTCATTGACGGCCAGTCCATAGTATCGGTATCGGCTGAATTTACTATTAGCCGATACATTTATATATTCATTGATATTTCTAATTTAATATGGTAAAAACAGTATTCCAAAGAATTACTGAGAAAAAGAAAGAACTAGACTCTTTAAGGCCTCTTGAAGAGTCACAAATAAGTAAATTAATAGAAGAAAATGACATAGATTACATCTATAATTCTGTTTCAATAGAGGGAAATACTTTAACATTAAATGAAACCAGATTTATTTTAGAAAAAGGAATTACTATCGGAGGTAAGAATCTAAGAGAACATCTTGATGTTACCAATCAAAAAGAAGCCATGACTTGGATTAGAGAACAAATTAAAAAGAAAATCACAGAAGCAGATATTTTAATCCTTCATAGAATAACTCTTAAAGGCATTTCAGATTACTGGGCAGGGAAGTATAAGACATCTCAAAATAGAATATTGGGTTCTAAATTAAAAACAACTCTCCCTCATAAGGTTCAAAGTGAAATGCACAACTTAGTGCAATTTATGCAAAAACCAAAAGGAACTATCGTTGATATTGTAGTATTTGTTCACCATGAGTTAGTTAGAATTCATCCATTTGTTGATGGGAATGGAAGAGTAGCCAGACTACTTGTAAATCTTGTTCTCATTAAAAATGGATATCCTCCAATAATAATTAAGAATCAAGATAGGAAAAGATATTTTGATAGCCTAGAAAAAGCACATTTTGGAAATATGGGGCCATTTAGATTTTTTATGGCATTGGCAGTTGAGTCATCATTAAACATGTATCTGAATGCTCTTAAGTCAACTAATAAAAAAAATGAAATGTTGTCATTAAATGACTTATCAAAAGAAGTTGAATTTTCTCAAGAGTACCTTAGTCTGCTTGCGAGAATTGGAAAATTGAGTGCAACAAAAATAAATGGAGTATGGCATTCTACCAGAAAAGACCTAAATGAATATATGGATTCTCGAAATTAGTGACAGTTTGTATCCCTAATTTCTAGACAAAAAGTACATAGGTACGGCCAGTCCATTACTTAAATCCTTTAGGTCCGATGATCTTTAGGATATTCTTTATCTCATTAATGGTTTTCTGCTGATGCTTCTTATCAGACATACGGACAAATCTTAACAGTAAATCAGTTAAGTCATCAACGGATAAGAATTTCATCTTATGGCCATCTACTATGAAATAAAATCTAAAATTTCTATACTTTAACTCCTTAATAAGGATTCCACCCACTGTTCCCAATACTTTTCCTTTTTTTGGATTCTCCTCGAGAGCTTTCAGATACTGTAACACCTTGACTGACTCGGCTTTAAATTGCTTGGAGATTTTCTGATACAAAGAGTCGACGACCTCTACATATGCCATTCTTTCTTTGCTCGCTTGATGGCTTCGTCAATCGGAATAGCATTCTTAGAACTCATGAGAAATTCTCGAAGTTGCTCTTTGACAGCCATATCATACAACCTTTTAATGATGACTTCATAGGTGTCTTCCTTATTTCCAAAAGTACTTATGAGTTTCTTGGTTTCGTTGCTTATCTGTATTGTAGTATTCATTCTATAGCCAGTATAGTGACTATAGTATATAAATGTTACGCTAACCTAAACACAATTGTGCATAAGAATTAGCAAATATTGACGGCCAGTCATATTCTTTATCTTTTAGAACGATGTTTGTGCCGTGACCTAAATTTGGATTTTCTAGAAAATGAGTGCCTTGATGCGGGTTTTGATTTTCTTGATTTAAATCCTCTAGAAAATGATTTCCTTGGTGGAGGTTTTGCTGCTGTACCTACTGCGTTTTTAGCAGACTCTGAATGAAAAGTATGATCCATGACATCCAGCTTTTGCTTTATCAACCTTTCAATATCGCTAAGGTAATTTCGCTCTTCAGCTGCGCAAAATGAGAATGCAGTTCCATCCGAGCCAGCCCGAGCAGTTCTTCCGATCCTATGGACATAGCTTTCGGGTTCGTTTGGAAGCTCAAAATTTATAACATGCGAAATATTCTCAATATCTATTCCTCTGGCAGCGATATCGGTTGCTACAAGGACTTTAGTTCTACCTGTTTTAAAATCTTTAATCGCCTTAGTTCTTGCATTTTGTGTTTTATTTCCATGAATTGCATCTGAGGATATGCCATTTTTACTAAGAAATATCGCTACTTTGTTTGCCCTATGTTTTGTCCGGGTGAAGACTAAAACACTTGTAAGATGCTCATGTTCCAGAAGTTTTAACAATAACTTTGCTTTTGAATCCTGATCAACAAAAAATATATGTTGTTTCACACTTTCGACAGTAGTTGCCTGCGGTGCAACTTCAACATGGGTAGGGTCCTTTAAAAGGCTCTTTGCAAGTGTGTTGACTTGAGGAGACATTGTTGCTGAAAAAAATAGAGATTGTCTTTTATGGGGCAGTTTTGAAATTATTTTCTTAATATCATGAATAAAACCCATATCCAGCATTCTGTCAGCTTCATCGAGTACAAAAAATTCTATATTCTTTAGAGTAAGTTTTCTTTGATTCATTAAATCTAATAATCTACCTGGTGTTGCAACAACAATATCTACTCCTTTAGATAATGCCTGCACTTGTCTTCCTTGTTTTACTCCACCAAAGATCACTGTATGTTTAAATTTAAGAAATTGGCCATAGGTAGAAAAGCTTTCTCCGATTTGTGCAGCAAGTTCCCTCGTAGGGGTGAGTACCAATGTTTTGATCTCTCTGGGATATTTTTCAGTCATCCTTTGCAGTATGGGCAATATAAAAGCAGCAGTCTTTCCTGTTCCGGTTTGTGCAATGCCTATCAGATCTCTACCCAACAGCAGACCGGGAATTGATTTTGATTGTATAGGAGTAGGTATGGTATATCCTTCTTTGGTCAGTGCTCTCTCAAGAGGAGGGATTAGATTCAGATCTTTAAATGATATCTTATTATCCATTGCAGCTTAAAACATACTCCTGGTTATAAAAGTACGCTATTAGAAAGCTTGTTCAATAGTTTCTGGCATTCCAGACAGAAAGTATATAGATAGCCCTGTCTATTTCTTAGGATTCTCTGGTACGACCATCCAAGCGATGATGTATAAGAGAATAAAGGGAAAGAATCCGGTCAGGATGATCAACAAAGCTGTTACGATTCTCACCATTGAAGGGTCCCAGTCGAAATACTCTGCTATTCCGCCGCAGACTCCTCCCAGCATCTTATCTTTTTTTGATCTGAATAAGCGTTTCTTTGCCATATTGAACTAAAAAGCAGAGGGATATTTAAAATTAATGATTAAAACATATATTTTTATATGAGCTGGATTTCATTGTTGAGATGAAAAACAGCAGAGCTATGGTGTTAGGGAGCTTTATCGGAGATGCATTAGCTTTAGGCCCTCACTGGATCTATGATGTAGAAGAATTGCATGACAAGTTTGGAGTTGTGGATGGCTTTACAGATCCTCCTAATGATTCATATCATCCTAACAAGAAAAAAGGAGGATTCACCCATTACGGAGATCAGACATTCATCCTTCTGGAGTCTTTGGCAAAGATGGGAAAATTTGATCTGCAAGACTATCTCTTCAGATGGCAGAGATTATTCACCCAGTATAATGACTATCTTGATCATGCCACCAAAGATACGATGGAGCACATCGAAAAGGGAGTTAAACCCTCTGGTTCAGGATCTGAAGATATAAGTGCTGTCGGCAGGATTGCGCCGTTGCTGTACCTATATGAAGGGGATGATATGATCCTGACAGGGGTGAGAGAACTGATAGAGATGACCCACAACAATCCTTTAGTCATCGATACTGCCTTGTTCTTCGCTAAAGTCACTTCTCGAGTATTACATGGGAAAAGGCCTGTAGAGACGATCAAGAAAGTTATGGAGACTGCTCCAAAAACTGTCAAGGTGTTGATGCAAAAAGGCCTTGACTCTGCCCAGAAGAATTCAATCGAGGCCATCAATCATTTCCGAGCTGGCTGTTCTACAAGTATGGCATTGCCAGGGGTGATACATCTGATCGCGAAATATGAGGATAGTCTCAAGGATGCATTAGTCAACAGTGTGATGGCTGGCGGCGACAATGCAGCCAGGGCAGCTGTTGTAGGCATGGTCTTGGGAGCTCATTTAGGAGAAAAGGCCATTCCGCGAGAATGGATCTCTGGATTACAGAAAAGAAAAGAAATAGAATCGTTATTGGATAAACTAAATTAATTCTCCAATATCGACTTCGTCTTCTGCTATCTGATCAAGCTCTTCAGTTGTCTCTTCCATAGCGCCTTCAGTCTCTTCTATGGTTTCCTGGGTTTCATCTACAACCTGGCTTGGACCGCATGCAGTCAGTACGACCGCAAGGATCAGCAATAATGCGATTAGCTGTTTCATGAGTCATCCTCCTCATCATTTTCATCGTCATTGATCTCGACACTTTTCTCAAGCACCCTGGCTTCTATGCGTTCCCTGATTTCAATCTGCTTTCCTTCAGCTGTCTCGATCCGGACCTCTCTTCTTAGCTCATTTGTGTCACGGATGTTTTTCACTCGTGCCTCGAAGGCCTTTATCCTGCTTCTCGCGACTTCTGGTGCAATATCGGGTGTTATCTCCTTGAATTCCTTGCTGAGCTCCTCGATCTTAGCTAATAGGTCAGAGACATCTTCGCCTTCTGCTTTCTTTGCTCGCACTTCTCTTTTTAATTCAGCGATATCTTTGGCGAGCTCTTTCTTGATCTCGTAGTTATCGGTTACTTGTTCCCTTCGTTCTTCGAACCTTTCCTTGGCTTCGTCCCATCTCTGCTTGATCTCTTCAACTTTTTCCTGAGACAACTCACCATCTTGGTACTTTTCCTTGAATTTCTCCATTACCTTGATCTTTGCAGCGAGGTCTGCCAAATCTGCCCCATCTTTCTTGAGCGCTTTGGCTTTTCTCTTGAAGTCATTTAGCTGTCTGGTGAACTGGGCATTGTTATGCTTGATTCTCAGCTCTAGCTCAGTTTCTTCAACTTCATCAGAGTCTTCGTGCTTGGCATCCTTGATCCTTGCTCGTAGCTCACCGCGTTCACCTTCTGGAACTAAATTATGCACTTCATCCTTGAATGCCTTGATGATTCTCCGAGCTTCCTGGATGGCAGCTTCAAATTCCTCCTGAGTCATGGTCTGCGGATCTATACCTTCTCTGAATGCTTTTAATTCAGCAAAAATCTCTTCTAGCGTAGTTGTATCCTTTTCTAATGCTTTAATCCTTTCAATTAAGATAGCAGCTTGTGCTTCATGCCGTAGTATCTTCTTCAAGAGTTGATAGGCTCTGACCATGTGGCCTCTTGGAGCATCGGTTACAGGCTCTTCCTCACCGATCTCATCTTCATCATCAACTTCCTCTTCTGTCTTATCAAGGAATTTTCCTCTTGCGTCATTTGCAAGATCCTTCGCTTCCTCAGCAAGGGCCTCTGCTTCTTCATAATTGCCAGCATCGAATGCTTCTTGAGCTTGGGCAAGGAAATCTTTGGCTTCTTCTAGTTTCTCCTTAGAAAGCTCGACCTCTTTACCGTCTGCCTCAGCTTCAGCAATCTCTTCCTCTGCCTTGGCTATCTCCTTTTCAGCATCCTCAATCTCCTTAGCAGCATCTTCAGTAAGATCCTCTTCATCTTCCTCATCAGTCTCATCTTCGAGGTCTTCACATTCTCCTGCATCGCAGAACTTATCTGCATCACAGTCAGTGTCTTCTACGCACTCAACTTCATCTTCCTCATCAGTCTCATCTTCTTCATCTGTTTCGTCTTCGTCATCAGAGTCATCTAAAACACACTCTGAAGGTAATGGACATCCATCATCATCCAAACTGACATCATCATCCAATTCATATCCTTCCTCGCATTCTACAACAGTATATGTTGGACAATCATCATTAATTTCGTCACTTTCAGCTATTGCCACTGCGGAAAAGAGCAGCAAAAAACACATCAATATCGTAAACAGTTGCTTCATTTTCATACCTCTGGCTTATGCTGTACATCTAATAAGATGAGACAGTGTATAAGTCCTTAATGGACTTTATGGAACTGGGCTTTTTAAAGTTTTCTGTTAATTGCGCTATCAGTATACCATTATACACATAAATATATCAGATATATAAGAAAATGGGGGTTATTTTTCCATATGAGGAGGAATATCAAGAACTTAGAGACAACTGTCTCTGGGCCAAAATCTCGATATTCCTTGATAATGCACCTATTGGAATTTAGAAAGGTCAGTCTGTTTATGCGGAGAGATAAGATCATCAAAGGTCTGATCCTGGAAGCTCAAGATGGAATCTGCTATAGGCTTCAATTGCTTCTCTATATAATGAGCGTAATCAAGTTTTGAGGTCTGCTTTTCCAAAGGTTCTGGACCGTTGATGGTTATCACATACTCGATTATTCCAGGCAGCTCTCTTCCCAATAATCTGGCTGCCTTGATATGTGGAGGGGTGGTCTTGACATACTGGGAGACGCCTTTCCTGATCGCTTTTTTGTATACTAAGAGATTATCCATCTTGCCGTTTTTCAGCTCAGCCACAAAATTACGTACATAGGCTTCAACTGGCTTGTCATGGAAGATATGATCCAACAATTCCATCTGGAATTTCTTTGAGAGATCGGTCCAGTCGCGTCTTACAAATTCCAGACCCACTATCTGTATCTTCTCTTTCTCTCCTTTCTTGATCATGCCTGCGTATCTTTTTTTGGCGCCAGATTCTGAGCCCCTTACTTTGGGCATGAGGAACTTGAAGAATGACTTCTCGAATTCCAACTCCAAGAAGGATGTCCTGCCAAATGCCTCTTTCACATAGTTCTGATAGAAGTTATTGATATGGGACTTCAGCTCTGTCCCTATCCTGTTCGCTTTTTCCGGATCAGCTGTATTGACGAAAATAGAATCAGTATCGCCATAGATGACTTCATAGCCTTTCTCCTGGATCTTTTCAGCTGATAATTTAATAAGGAACTGGCCGAAATGGGTTATGGCATTGGCCATCTCTATAGAATAGAACCTGCATGTCGGGTTTGCTAGCACGCCGAAGAAGGAATTCATCAGTATCTTTATGGCCTGACTTCCTAGATTATCCTTTCTTTTTTTCGCCAAATCCCTTTGCTCCCATAATCGATTGATAAGTACAGGCAGGATGCCCTCTTCATTCTTGAAATGCGCCTGATTCGGCGACTCAATCAGATCCTCTTTCTCCTTTTCAGAGAGGGTCTTGTATATTTCCTGAGGAACAAAACTGTAAGGGTCAATATTGAATGTTCGGATGATGCTTGGATACAGGCTCTTGAAATCTAAAACGATGATGCCGTTATAGATTCCGGGCTTTGACTGCATGACAAAGCCTCCTTTTATCCGTTCATCACGCTCATTGACAAAGGCTGTCGGTGCAACTAATTTTCTCTCTAATAATTCTCCTAAATATAATGAGTCTAGCGAAGCTATGCTTGCATTCACCCTATCCAGCTGCATCCTGGTGAGGATGCTCCTTCGTATGGAAAGGTCGAGAGTATTGGATTTTATGATTATCTCATATGCCAATCGTGCATCCTGCAGGTTGTAATCGACCAATTTTTGTGGGTCTTCATGATAGATGTTCTCTATGACCTTATGGCGATCCGGCCCGGCGATGAGCTTCTCTTCTCCTAAGATGGTCTTAGCAGCTGTATTGAGCTTGTAATCATCCAATCTTAAGAAAGAGACTTTCATCAGATGGATGCCGTCAATAACAGCGCGGCCAGGAAAGTTAGCAGAGGAATCAATGAAAAATGAGTCTGTCAGCCTCAGGGTGCATTCGCGATCGGATCTCCCCAACACAAAAGGGAGATTGTACTTTCGGAAAAGATCTCTGATCAATTTGAAATCAAAATCAATGACATTCCAGCCTGTGATGACATCAGGGTCTTCCTTGAGGACGATATTCTTGAATTCTTCGAGCACCTCTTTCTCTGTTGCGAAAGAATCTGCACCATCATACTTCTTATCATTTACCAGAAGGACTTTCTTGATATTTTTTGAGTATATCCCCAGCGCGTAGAGCTTCTTGTTATCCATGCTTGTCTCTATATCTAGAGAGAGTATATTCAGCTCAGGCCAGAATTCGGTCGGTCTGATTTCTGGATTAAGAAAGACTTTATCGACGAAGAAGCCTTCTTCTTTTTGCGCTTTCCCTTCAATCTCCATGCATGCCTTTATCTTATGATCTATCATAAATCTGTATGAGAACCTGATATCTGCCTCAAAACAGGTGATATGGTTGTCCAGGAATATCTTTTTCAATTCAGGGACTTCTTTCGGCACTGTCAACGTGACTCTAGAGACAGGCTCGTCATTGAAATTATGGAAATCTGAATCATCTACTTCTATGTTCTTCAGATCCAGGCTCTTTATGAGATCCTGGGCTTTTGACGCATCTGTCTTCTTTACCCAGAAATAAGGACGGAAATCACTTATCGTGACAAAGGATTCTCCATTCTCTAATCTACCGAAGAGCATGACTTGGGCCTTGCTTCCATCAACCCTATACGTCGGATAGACGATGAATCCTTTCATGGTGATAAGAAAGAAGAGTGTATTTTTAATATTTTGGCTTATTTCTTTGCCATTGCACTTTCTTGCTTCAGCAGCCTTTTTCGCGCTCGATCTGCTCGACAGATGCCAGATGTTAAGGCCAAGTGGAGTTAATCAGCTTTCCCACCTGATCCACGATGGTTGCATTGGTGGCATTCTGCAGCTGCAGGACATAGAGCGCGGGAGAGATGTTAAAGAGCCCACTTAACGTAGATTCTCCTGCAGAGACGTAATTGAACGCCCATCGTTTATTGTTATAGACTGCAAACTTATCAAAGACACCACTGAATTCATCTCCATTGAGATTCTTTGCAGAGACCTTCTGGCTGTCATAGATAGTTGCAGATCCTCCTATTTCGCTTCTTATGATGCCAAGCTCAATGGAATAATCTCCATCAGATTCGGAAGCACCCCCTATCTGCATGAGCAGTGCGCCTGAAGAGCTGCTCAGATTCTCTATTCCTGTTGAGGACTTGCATCCTATGTAGACATTATGCTGGCCTGGCGTCGGCAGCTCATCAGCCGGATCGAGAGTGCAGGTATGGCTTGTCGTTCCTTGTCCTGAACATGTCCCGTTTCGTGCAGCGCCCATATCAGTGTAGTTCAGATTTTCATCCCCCATTCTACACCAGGCGTTGATATCAGAAGAAAATGTGAAAGTGGGTGTGGTGTCTAAGGTATAATAGGGCGATTCGTTGTCACCGCCACAGGAAGTGCAAGTGAATCCAGAAAGGATTGGCGGATTGTTACCAGTAAAAGGCCTGTCTTCTGTGCTCACCCAGAAATCATCTATATAATAATGGAAATTGTCACGCGGGTAGAAGTCTATCGTGCTGAATGCGATCGTACCGTACCCTGAAAAAGTATAACAAAGTTCACCATCTTGATAAAAGAGCGCATCATTTTCTGTGATATTAAAGGTCATGTTCTTCCATGCGGAAGCAGTGAACGTATCTGCAGAACAGGAATATGCCCCGGCATCATCGGCAGGGCGCCAGTCTTGGCCTGTTGGACCGTATATCCCTATATAGGACCCATTCGCAGCATTTAGTCGTATTGATATATATTTAGATGCCGATGTAGCCATTATACTCCAATGGGCAACACCCTTGAAGATGGAACTGTTGAGATTAGCCTTTATGTACTGTCCCTTCGAAGATGCTCCAGGATAGATATCAATGCTCTTATTATGCCTATAGACAGTGCCAGTCGTATAGGTTGCCGTTCCTTCATCAAGCGTGTATATCCATCCATAGTCATCAAGATGCTCTCCATTCGATGGTGTTGAGCTGTTCAATGCCGCATCGCCATCCAATCCGTCAGTGACATAGTACTGGCCGTTGAAGTGATAGTCTTCCAGGTCATAAGAGAAGTCAAGAGCAATGCTGAAGGAGCTGAGCACTATCACTAAACAAGCAAAGAGGAGTGTTCGTTTCATTTTAGCTCCTCCACTTCCAGCTTTTCCAGGAAGAAGCTTTCATCTTCTTCAGTGAACTCATACTGAGAATTCTTCACAAGCCTCGTCACACCCTCTTTTGTTATCCTGAACTGGATGCACGACTCTCCCGGCTTGCATATGCCGTTGTTGTCGCCATCATATTTTGAATCGCAGGTTATGATTGCTGCTTCTCCATCTGCTTCATAGCTGCATTTCCCCCAATCTCCATAGTTAAGATTGTAATTCTTTATCGATACATCCTCAACGCTGATTGCAAACTCTTTCTCTTTACATTCTTCCCTGCTTTTCTGGACCGTATTTGTTCCCGTCCTGCAGGTGTAGGTGTAGTTCTTATCTTGCATGGAACACGACTTGTTCAATGGCTCGTCGTCGCATATTGGTATCTCGGCACTGGCGATACACGTGCCATATATTGGCTGTTCCTCCTGCCAGGTTAACGTTTTGCATTCCTTCTTCTCTTCCAAGCTTATATCCTGGGTTACCTCTACTTTGGATGTTTTCATGGCGCTATAGACCACTAGCGATGCAATCGCCAAGACAGCAACAATGATTACAATGTTTTTTTTCATGTTATCACCTTGTTTTATGGTACCATAATAGTTATATTGGTTGAGTCTGATAAGGTGCCGTTGAAGGCAGTGGCATTAATGCCAAAGGTTCCTCCGGTGCTGAAGTTATGCTTGGCATAGACAAACGCAGTCTCATTCGGCCCCAAAGCGAATATGGTTGAGCTGTTGATAAGGCCGTCGCTGGTATCGATTGTCCAGGAGACATTGGAAAGATTGATGGTGAGGGTGTTGGTGATGTAAAATTCGAAGATTGTCTCCCTGTCAGTGAGGTTAAGGAGCTGAAGGTCGCTTGCCTGAATATCTAGGAGTTCGATAGGCAGGATCCAGGTGTCAAGATACAGACCGTTTGTTGTAGAGAAATTCACCTTGTAATCCCCTGTCTGAGAGTAACCATGCTCCGTGTAGATGAAGGCAGTCTCATTCGGTGCAAGGGAAAGGAGATTATCAGCACTTGCAACCTGCCCATCACCTGTATTGATGCTCCAGTTGATGCCAGTCAGATTCGAGAAGGCGTTGTCATTCCTGATCTTGGCTTCAAAAACAACGTTCTTGTTCACTGTTGAAATAAGCTCGAAAGAGTCTATCTGCAGATCGCCCACATGCACTTGTAGGGTCTTATTAGCACTAAGATTATTCCCGAAAGCATAGACAATCGCCTCAAAAGAGCCTATTGAGGAGTAATTATGTTGCACATACACGAAGAGATCCTCTCCGGCAGTTAGATTTACTGGAGTAGTGTTGTTAAGTGAATTGCCATCCCCGAGATCAATGGTCCAGTTTATGTTGTCTAAAATAACTTGTCCATTATTTTTTATGATGAATTCAAACACTCTCTCGAAATCATTAGCATAGATCTTGCTGAAAGAGGAAACGGTTAATGAAGGAAGTGCCTCTTTCGCATTGGTGACTATATTGTTTGATTCATCAGCCTCATCAACGAAATTGTCGAAGTCAACGATGGCTGTGAAGAGTGACTCATTTATCGTCTCTTCTGCATTGAATGAGAACGTCTTGGACTCATTGACGTCGAGGAAGGAGACAGAGGACTGGTTTTCATAGCTTGCATTGTCAAACACATCAACGAAGATGTTGAAAGCAGGCGCTTCTCCTGTGTTGTTGATAACAATGCTGACATTCGTGACGTTCGTGGTTTCGTTAAAGGTTGTGTTAATGCTGATGATGAGATCAGGTAATGGGGACCGCTCAAAATCAGTGTAATATGTAATATTTGTCGTATGGGCATCAAAGACAATGTCCTTTGTTTGATTTCCTATAGACAGTTTGGCAAATGAAAGGATAAATTCCCCGTTGTAATAAGTTGAATAGATATCTTTTCCTTCTATTTCTATATCTACAATTTGCAATCCTGTACTGAGAGTCTCGTTTTTAGCGAGAGATGCGATAAAGTTGTTGTCAAGATCATAGAGGGCAGCTTCTAGAGTATAATCATCAGCAGATTTTACATTGATAGTAAAATTAAATCTGAAAATATCAGAGAGGTTGTTTGAGTTGTTGTCTATTTGACTGCTTTCGATTGACTTGATGTAGGAGGTTTTAGCAAAATCTTCATAGTTGTAGGAGAAAGTGTTATGCGAGAATTCTATGATTTTATTCCCAATTTGAACACTTTCAACACTTAATGTGCCATTAAAATGAGTTGACTTTATCGTTTCATTATCAAAATCAATGGAGACAACCTGAGCCGGACTTGAAAGTGTTGTTTCCTTTGTAGCAGAGATAATAGAATCATTATATTCCAGATTTACTGAAATATTCACTGTTTCGTTCTTTGTCACGTCTAAAGATACATTAATCCTGATAAGAGCATTGTTCACATTTTCATCAGACAGAGCAGTTATATTCGTTCCCGTTTCATAATCTGCATAAGTCGAGGTATTGTATTTTCTGCTTTCATAGACGATCTGCCCGATTTCATTATAGATTCGCGCGTAATACGCAT
This sequence comes from Candidatus Woesearchaeota archaeon, assembly GCA_018221205.1. Lineage (GTDB taxonomy): Archaea > Nanobdellota > Nanobdellia > Woesearchaeales > WJIZ01 > JAAOYF01. Next base: position 21,363 of record JAAOYF010000044.1, read on the forward strand.
ATTGGGACTGCGAGAGGAAAAAAGTGCTGATATTCATGATAAAAGACGGATTTGTAGAGGAAATACTCCTCGTGTCAGAGACAATAGGCAGATCTTCATCTTCAAAGAAGATGTTGGCCGTAAAATTCGCTGATGTGCTATAATCCGTTGTTAGGTTGAAGATAATGGTATCATTCTGGCCATTTGAATCAGAGTCAACGATGGTATCTGCAAAAGAGGTTATATTAATCGTCCCATCATAGAATGATGTGTCAAGATTCGAAACATAATCTTCGAGAGTGAGAGCAGACGCAAATGATATTGCTAGAATGAAAATTAGCAAAGCTATACCTCCCTCAGTGTATTTATTAGGTAGGTTCAATGGATTCTCTTTCCTAATCTTTGTACTCATTGTTTTATCCCCAACTTATTACAAAAAGATAAAATCCAAAAAATGTTGAAAAAATAAAAGTGATTATCAATAACAAAAGATAATATGCGACAGATGTTAATAGCATTTTTTTGTATGATCTTTTTTTATCTGTTAAATGGGATTTATCAACAATAAAGTTAATAAAAACCGAGACAATAAAAGCAAGAAGAATAACAATGCTAATCGAATTGGATACCAAAATTCTATTTAAAGCTCCCATATGTAAAGCGAGGATAATAACAAACAAGAAAATAGAGGAACGCAAAAGTCCAGATGTAACTTTATCTCGATCATAAATTCTAAAATATATTTTTAAAATAAAATACATTAGAAGTGCATATAAAACAATGAAAAATATGAAAATCTTAAATATTTTAAAAGAATCAAAAATACGAGAATTCCAAACATAGCTAAAAGTTGTTACAAAAGTAAGAACGTATGACATTACAAATATATAGATAATTTTTAATCCCCTCATTTTAACGCCTCCTTGACAGCAGAAATCACAGACTCATCTGAGATTAAAGCTACATGATTTATACCATAATTGATAAGATCCCACCAGTTACTTGTTATATTAGTCCCTGTTCCATAGCCAACTGAATCTAGAATTCTAGACTGGTCCTCTGCTCCCAATACTTTGTCATCAGGCTTTCCATTAAATAGGTAGAGTTCGCTTACATTTACGTTGCTGAGGTCAATTGAGGAGCTTTCATTTATTGCGAGCTCATTATAAAAATTCATCAAATTAGAAGAAATCTTTCCATCGTCCGGAAAAAAGTTTCCAATCGGATTCAGATATTTTGCGTAATCTTTCAAATTTAGGTGATACTTCTCATTTTTGCTTAACTGTTGCATCGCATAATCTCCTGCAATTTCTGCAATAATATGAGATGTTCTTCCTGCAGCAACAAGGGGACCTCTTGCTAGTGTAGTGAATAAAGTATCATCATTCAATGTAACAGGAATAGCAACACCCACGAAAATATCTATAGGATTTGCTTTTAAGTCCGCTGATTCATATTGGCCATTTGTCAGGTTAAAGAAATACCCGGCATCGCTCTTCCCGTTCGGATAATTGTGTAAAGAGCTTAAAGCCACCCTGCCTCCATTGGAATGACTGACATAATCCATCGAATCTTTCCCTGTGTAGATTTGGACTCCACCTATTAATGCTGGCCAATAGTAATCGACTTGATCGTAATAAGTATAATTAGGGCATAGTTCACATTCTGTTGTGGGGCCACCACTCATTTCAATCTCCCAGACATCCCTTCCTTCATCAGCCAATTCTCGTGCCAATCCGTCATTGTTTTCCCAAGACACTAGATTACTGAAAATTCCTCCGCTGAAAGTTACTGGTTTATCACTTTCTGAAATTGCGTCCTTAAAATCCTCACTGTAATCTGCATTCACATTTTTCAATCGGAGAATAGTTTCTTCGCCGTAACTCGTTTCATTCAAGGTTTTCACTGTCCTGATAGCAACATCAAAAATATTGTCAAAAAGTATTTTGTTCACAACTGACAAATACGCTGAAGAATTCTTCGCTACATTTCTAGGGAGTAAATTGTCAATCCCCAGGCCTAACCTATCGTAATCATCAAGAAATAAAGGATTCAAATACGGAGAATCAAGATCAGAAAACATATTAGCCCGAGCTGAGATTAACTTTTTTATTGCAGCGATATCACCGTCTACATCAATTCCATATGCAAGAATCAAGGGTTTATTTTGAGTTACGTGAAGTGTTCTTCCTACTATTCCTGCATAACTTTTTTGTGCACGACGACCATAGCCAACTATCCTACTATTTTCATACCCCCAGATAGTGTACTGCACAGGCTTACCATCAATAATTAATGTATTCTGATTGTAATTTTTAAATTCACTTGTAAATCTCCCAACAGAAATTACTAATTCAGCCTCTCCTTCTGAAACCGAATCCACGTACTGTTCCAGGAAACCCTCAATCAATGAGTTAACATTAAGGTATGACGTGTTTATTGACAGATAGACCCTTGGCACATTTTGAGATACAAGACGATAGACGAAATTATCGCTCTTTGACTCGTTGAACGCTCCAGCTTCGTCAATATAGACATTCAACGCAGAAGCGGAATTGAGATCCCAAGTCGTTGTCCCAGAAGCAGTCGAAAAGGAATCAATTGAAAGAAGCAAACTCTTTGTATCATCGATTAGACCCGTATCTCTATTCACTCTATGCAAGGATACGTTAACCGTACCATTAAGATCAGAAGAATGAATAGTAACATTAATCGTACTTCCCTTTACTGACACATCTTCATTAGTAAGCCAAAAGTTAGGATCTGCATCACAAGTTTTGATACAGTTTGAATCAACTACTGTGACAGTCTCCCCGTCATTGTTGACATAAACAGTTTCCGAATGGCAGAGTGTCTGGTTGTTGGAACAGATGACACTAACATTTATTCCGTTTCCGCAAACATTGGAAACTTCTTTCTGAATGAATTGTGAAACATCGGTTTGTCCTTCATGCACGCTATTGACTTCAACATTCAAGTCGCTATTCGAGGTAACGATATTTAGCGTTCCATTGCATACTTCTCCTTGCGTTGCACTACATACTCCCCCCACGCAGAAATGGCCTGTTAAGCAGTCATCATCTACTGAACATGAAAATCCGTCTTTTGTCCGGCAAACATCATTAGCGCCGCCATCACTTGTCTCGTATTGGTAGCTTTCATCGGTGACCACTACTCCTGCACGATAAGGATCACATTGCTCACTTGAATCACAACTTAAGTCTTGAACATTTATCCAAAAATTGGAGTTGAATCTTCCTCTGACTCGCCATGTTGAATTTGTAAGACAGGATGAATTAAGTGCATCAATTATATATAAGCTATCATAGTCATCATCATCCTCATTGCCTGCATCCCCACAATCCCAGAAAGCTATTACTCCAAAATACCTTTTTGTACTGTCGTCAAGGAGACTATTCGGATAGTCATGAGAATCTTCCACCCCTGTATCGCTACAGTCTGAAGGGTTAGAATCACAGAAATCTGCTAGGTCCCCATCCCCACTTGAACAAGCGCCAATGCTTCCGGTTCCGTTCCCCCAACATTTATCGAACTCGAATGGGATTACGTAAGTATCAGAGGAATCAAATGAATAGCATGCAACTTGAAGTTCATCTTCTACACATTCATCACATTCAAAATCAACATCACCATCTACCCAGACTACCCCATCTCCTGCATTTCCATAGTTTGTGTAATCGTCCTCAGCATCCAAATGGATTTCTGTGAACAAGAAAACAATAGAACCGCTCTCGCCAACGTAAATCGTTTGGTTTATGATCTCTTCAAGGTATTTTACAATCTGGTAGTATCCTTCCATGAACTCTACATCGTCAATCGTTCCTGTCCCATTCAGCCAGAAATGGAGCGTCTGGTTCTCTGTGCCGTAGTCAGTGATGTTGAAGATTTCATAGGGATAGGAAGCATTTCCAAGCGAAAAATCAGTTGATGTAAGGTTAATCCTTACTAATCCATACCCGTACTCATCATCCTTCCCAGCAATTCCCAAATCAAGCGCATCATTCTGCAATTTTCCCCTTATTTGATCATTTGTCCAGCTTGAATTGTATGACCTCAATAAGCAGGCAACGCCAGCAACATGAGGCGCTGCAAATGACGTACCAGAAGAAACATTATAGGTATTATTCAAAAAAGTAGAATTAATATCAACACCACCGGCAACTAATTCCAATTCACTTCCAGAGGAAGAAAATGGGGCTTTTTCAAGATTCTCATTAACGGCGCCAACAGCGATAACATCGCTATATGCAGCAGGATATACTACACTGCCCCCGGTGTTCCCAGAAGCCGCAATCAAAACGATATCATTATCATACGCATCTTCCAGGACTTCCTTGAAGATCTGGGAATAGCCTTCCATGCCGAAGCTCATGGAAACGATGTCCATGTCATTCTCTATGGCCCATTCCAGGCCAGAGATGGCATCAGAAATCTTCCCGGTGGAGCCATTCGCTATCTTCACGGCATACAGTGAAACAGAGGGAGCAACACCTACAATACCTTCACCATCTAAAACAGCAGCCAGCACGCCAGCAATAAGGGTGCCATGGCCATAGGTATCACCATAATCCTCGCTCACGAACGAAACGCCTCCTGCTAGAGATAAATCGTCATGTGATGCAATGCCCGTATCAAGCAGGCCTACCTTAACGCCACTCCCATTCGTCGCATTCCAGGCGAGAGGAGCAAGAGTAAGGTTTACCCCATAAGGTATCTCACCAAGAACAGTAACATTCTGATCTAATTCAATATACTCAATGTCCTTGTCCAGCAACAGCAGACTGACAGCCCCTGCCTCTCCTTCGATGCGGGCCAAGGCAAACCGCCCATACTCTTCCTTTATCGTGACATTCTTAAGTTCCTTCTTCACCTTATACTTAATGAGGTAATCTTCCTGTTCATCCTTCTTCACCTGTGCAAAATACTCTCTTGTCTTTTCATCCAGTTTTTCGGCATACAGCTCAGCACGGACATACACATCAACATCCTTCGGTGTGTAAATGAAATCAACCTCAGAACGGACAGAGAACAACATGATAATCAGGACAAGAAGAAAAACTAACTGTTTAGATCGGCTTTTTTTAATGATTGACACCTCAACGAATGCTTACTATATGCAATTCAGGTATACTCAACCCCCAAATTGAAAAATAACCTTGCAACTATAAAAGAGTTGTTAATCCCTCGATAGTGGACTTATCCCATTATTCATTTTTAGGATACATTTTACTGATAATTTATCCACTGTGCTTAATCACGGTTCTCCAAACCGAGAGTGGTAAAGCTAGTTCCTATAAATATCTTACAGAGGAGTAAAATGTCCAGTGTTATTTCTTAGAAGTGATCTTTCTCAGTACAGCTTTCCTGCCATTCCAATCCAGGGCTACTTTCAACACATCTTCGATCGTCTCTACAGGGATGATCTTGACTTTCTTTATCTTTTGAGAGTCGATGATGATGTCTTTCATATTTGATTTGGGAACAATGACCTGTTTCATCCCTGCTTCGATCGCTGCCTCTACTTTTGAAGTGACGCCTCCTACAGGCAATACCTCTCCTCTGACTGATAATGAACCGGTCATGGAAGTATCTTGCCTTACGGGAATGTCCCTGAATGAAGATATGATCGCTACGGCAATGGCGATGGAGGCAGAATCTCCTTCCACTCCTTCATAGGTCTGCAGGAACTGGACATAGATATCATATTTCTCTTTCAGATCCTCTCCAAAATATCTCAATATGATCGCAGAGACGTTGATAACAGCTTCTTTTGCTATATCTCCTAGTTTTCCTGTTGCGACAAACTCTGTCTTCTTTCCTCCTATCGTCACCTGCGCTTCGATCGGTAAAATGATGCCTGAGAATGAATCCTGGCCGCCTATAACTGCCATACCATTGACCCTGCCTATCTTCTTGCCTTCAGTACGGATGACTGCATATTCTTTTTTCTTCTCGATATATTTATCTGCTATCTGCTTCTCTAGAGGACGAGCCACTAGTTTTGCTTTCTCAACATGCTTTTTTGAGACTAATTTTGCATTCTCCTCTACTGCGATATCTCCTGCTGCCCTCACCAAACCGCCTAGATCCCTTAACCTTAATGTTAAGTGGTCTTTTCGGTTTGCCCTTCTCTGGGCCTCTTCTATAATGGCATTCACGGCTGTCTTGTCAAAATGAGGGATCCTTTTATCTTTGGTCACTTCCTGTGCGACGAAAATCGCTATTTTTTCCCGATTTTCTGGAGTGTCTTTTATGGTCTCATCCATAAAAATCTCATAGCCATATCCTCTGATCCTTGATCTTAATGCTGGGTGCATGTTCTTGACTGTCTCTAGATTTCCTGCAGCCACCAACACAAAATCGCAAGGCACTGGTTCTGTCCTGACCATCGCTCCTGCTGAGCGTTCTGATTGTCCTGTAATGGAGAATTTTCTTTCTTGGAGAGCGGATAACAGCTCTTGCTGAGTCACCCTATTCAATGTGGCGATCTCATCGATGAAAAGGACGCCTTTGTTTGCCTTGTGGATCATTCCGGCTACTACCCTTTCATTTGCTGGTGTTCCCAGACCGCCCGACTGGAAAGGATCATGAAGGACATCACCTACCAATGCGCCGGCATGCGAACCAGTAGCATCAAAAAAAGGAGCCTGCTTTTTCTTGAAATTATCGACGATGATCTTTGGCGCTTTTGACTGCGATCCCATCCGTGCCCCTACTCTCATCGAGAGCATGAAACCTGCTAAGATGAGCATGGAGCCCATCATCGAGGCTGCGAAAATGATCGCGTTGGCTGTTTCTCCTAACTCAAAAGGATTTGAGCGCCACCAGAAATAAGGCAGGATGATGGCAGCCAATAATAATATGATAAAGACAATGTTCAATGTCTTGGAGCTGGACATGCCCTGCATCTTGGATTGCGCGACAATCGACCTTCCTTGTCCGGCCGGAACAGACCGTATCAAAGGAGCATTATCGTCATTGGGATTGTGGAATGAGAGTATATCTACTAATTTCTCTTTTGGCAGGAGCTCTGCTAAAGCTAGTCCTAACATCGATTTTCCAGTTCCGGGCTCGCCGATAAGAAAAAGATGCCTTCGTTGTTTTGCGGCTTTCTTCGCCACAGCGACAGCCGAATCCTGGCCTATGACCTGGTCTACTATCTTCTTGGATACTTTGATATCTGCTGTGGTCGTGTATTTCAGAGCCATTTTTTTAGCCAATACCCCTGCTCTTTTAAATCTTATGTTATAATGGAATCACTACTCTGGAAAAGATAAATGCTTTTAAATTGGTGAGTAATTTGGTGGTTGGGTGGTATAATGGGTTTTCAACCTAAACTGAATCGGCTTTGGGAAGAAGAAGGCGAGCATGTCATTGATGATATTGTCAATATGATACAAGTTGAGAGCATCAGCGTTGATGGAAATCATGGAGAGGAAGTGAGATTAGCTTCGCAGCGAGCCGGTGCATTGGCCGAGGAACTTGGTTTTGAATCCCAAGTAGTAGATGTCGATGGAACTCATTATGTCCAAGCAACTTTGGAAGGTAATTCTCCTTTCCACTTTGTTTTTTATGGTCATACTGATGTGCAGCCGGTGGAAGAAGAAAAATGGGATGACCCTCCTTTTGCACCACCCCTTCAAGGGATAAAAAAAGGTAAGGTATATGGGAGAGGGGCTATTGATGATAAAGGGCCTGTGGTTTCCGTCCTTCATGGATTGGCTGCAGCGCGGAATTCTGGGTCAAAAGTTCCGACTATCACTGCTATTCTTGAGTGTGAAGAGGAAACTGCAAGCCCGAATTTTCCACGAATCTTGCGCGCTGAAAAAGAACTTTTTGAAGATGCTGACGGGGTTTTTGTCTTTGATACTGGTAATGAAGGAGGCCAGCCAACTATTACCTACAGTCTCCGGGGAGCGGTTAAAGCGTATCTTTCTCTCGTTACTGCTGAAAGTCCGGTGCACTCTGGGATAGGTGGGGGATTAGCTAATAATCCTCTCATCGATATGTCTGGTGTAATCTATAACACTGCCCCTCCACGAAGAGGAAAGTTGCTTATTCCTGGTGTTTATGAAAATGTCTCCGAATTCTCTGAAGCTGAAATACGTGAACTCGAAAGAATCGCACGAATAACAGATGTTGCTAAAGTAAAAAAGGAGCTAGGAGTCATTGGTGGTCCTGATCGAAGTGTAGAAATGTATCTTCGAGAACTCTATGCTCAACCTACTTTTGATGTCCATAATGTAGAGGGAGGAATAAAGGGAACGACTGTTCCTGATCATTGTAGATATGAAATTTCTATGAGGATTGCTCCGGGACAGGATCCAGAGCACATTGCAGAACTGCTTACTGAACATGTCAGAAGATTAGATGATAGGGTTGATGTAGAGATTGCATTCAAGCTTCATCCTTACAAAACCGCTATTGAACACCCTTCTTTACAGATAGCTGCAACTGCACTACAGCAAGTACATGGTGTAGAACCCTATTTTGCAGGTTGTGGTGGATCGATTGGTGCAGTGGCATATATGGCAATGCTGTTTCCAGAATTGCCAATTGTTCTCTTCGGAGTAGGAGAGCCAAAAAACAACATGCATGGACATAATGAAAACATTCGGTTGGACCAAGTAGAAAAGGTCTACAAAACCAGTGCAATGTTCAGCCATATGGTTGCGAATAAATCGTAATTTTTCCGTTTTTTTCTTAGTTATTTTTATCAATACGGCTTCTTTCTTCTTTTCATGCAAGAAAAATATCTTATCTTGATTGCTTTCCTATTTTCTTTAATTGGATTAATGGGATTATTCATCCTTTCGCTTACTTTGGAAGAGAGCGTGAGCGAGGACATGGTGATCTTCTCAGGAAAAGTTGAAGAAGTATCTCATTATGGCAATATGACGTTCTTTTCTATCGGAAGGCCGATAGAAGCTGTTGTTTTTCAGAATGTTTCATTATATGAAGGAGAGATTGTTGAGATAGTGGGCAAGGAAGATGAAGAGGGTATTGTGGTCGAGCGATTACGGGTAATCAATTCGTTCCAGTAAGAAATTCGACTGGTGCATGGTCATCTGTCAAGATCATTGCGCTTGTTATTTTTTCGACTTTTTCTATGGGCCTTCTCTCTATGACGCGCTGGATCTCGACAATGGGCGAAGAGATATCTGTCCCTATCTTCTTCCCGGCAAAAACAATATAGTTTGGACTGAGGTCTATCTCAAAGACTTCTGGAAATATCTCCAGCATGGTCTGCTCCATAGCATCTATCAATCCTCTATCTTTGGGGCTGTAGACATTCACTGCAATGATGCCTTTTTCTGAAAGGACATCCTGGACAAGAGTAAAGAATTCCTTTGTTGTTGTGTAGAATGGAGTGTAGATAGAGCCTTGAAAGAGATCTATCTCAATCGCATCATATGTTTTCTTAGTTCTTTTCAGAAAAGGACGGGCATCTTCGACGAAAATTGAAAGTTTTTTGTTTTCTTGTATGCCGAAGTAGTCTTTTGCCACTTGCACTACTTTTTCATCGATCTCTACGGCGTCAATGTCGATTTCAGGATAATATATCTGATATTGATCTATTGATGTTCCGGCACCCATGCCTAAGATAAGGAAATTCTCGACTTCTGTCATCAACGGAAGGAAAAGAAAATAATCATAGTATCTTCCAGAGATGAAAAGTTCATGATGCCTTGTGGAGTGGACATTGGTCTGCTTGTTGAGGAACAATCTCAATTCATTTGTGGAATTCTTCACGACAATATGATTATAGAGGGAATCGTCCTCATAGATGATCTCTTTGTCAGCTGCATACGTTGGTGTGAAGAGAAGAATGAATGCGAGCAATGCTAAGGCGATATATTTTCTTCTTATTGTTGATAATGCAATGATGGATATGGCTAATAACGCGAGAAATAACACCTGTAATGATAATCTCACACCGATTGAGGGGATTAAGACAAAAGAGCCAAGATAGACTCCAATAATATTTCCTATGGTTGAAATAGCTGTTACACTTCCCACTGTTGTGCCTATTTTATCTCTTTTTGCGATGAGCTTGATGATATAGGGGGTTACGGTGCTGAGCAAGAACATAGGGAGAGCGAAAAGTGTGAATGTTGCCAGGATTGATCCATAGAATAGTCCTACATCAAGAGATTCAAGAAATGGTTTGTAGAAGAAAAGCGTAGCAAGTATGTAGAGTGCGGTGCCTAATATAATATAATAGAGCATCTTAGCATCTTTCTGCTTATCTGCTAGTTTCCCGCCAAGATAATAGCCAATTGAAAGTGCGATAAGGATAACTCCGATCAGATTTCCCCAGACATAGATGGAATTTCCGAAGTAAGGTGCTAACATGCGCGCGCCTATCATCTCCAACGCCATCAAGACTGTTCCGGTTATGAAGGCTGTTATTAAAAGAAGTTTTGAGTCCATCAATTGTATTGAATAGAATCAGTATTTAATCATTTCTTTTTCGTAATCTTTCCTTCGATGAGGATGAAATAGATTAAAGCAGCGAAGATTGATGAGAGCAGAAATTCTCCCATGCCTATGCCTATGCCGACAATGGCCATGGCCCAAATGGATGCAGCTGTTGTCAGTCCCATGATATCCTTTCCTTTGGCGATGACTGCTCCTGCTCCCAAGAAGCCTATTCCTGTGATGAGTCCTGAAAGCACTCTTGCTATATCTCCTGGAAAGGATTTTAATGCGACAATTGTGACGAAAGTAGAGCCTAGGGCGACTAATGACAATGTCCTGATGCCCACTGGCTTATGGGCCTGTTCCCTCTCCATCCCTACGAGAGTTCCCAGTATCCAGGAAAGGAGTAACTTGAAGACTTCTGCTAAAAATTCATACATAGCTTCCCTTTAGATCAGGAGTTTAAAAAATTTACTCTTGGAAGATTTCCGAATTTCTTTGAGAGGATCTTATTAATGGAGTTCTCATTCTCAATGTATGTTTTGGGAGATCATTATTGCCTTAGCCGTTGGAATAATTTTAGGAATATTTACAGGCTTGATTCCTGGCATCCATGTGAATCTAGTTTCAGTCATGCTGATCAGTATATCTCCATTTCTCTTGAAATATACGTCTCCTTTAGTGTTGGCTGTCTTCATCATCTCTCTTGCTTTGACCCATACCTTCTTAGATAGTCTGCCTTCTATCTTTTTGGGAGCGCCAGATCCAGATATGGTGCTTTCTGTATTGCCTGGGCATAAGATGCTGCTAGAAGGAAAAGGATTTGAAGCTGTTAAATTGACTGTTATCGGCTCTCTTTTTTGTCTATTCATTACGTTGTTGATCATCCCCTTGCTTGTTCCGGTGTTGCCTTTGATCTATGGCTTCATCCAGCCGCATATGGGCTATATTCTTTTAGCGGTTGTCCTTGGGATGATTGTGATGGAGAAAAAGAGATTCATTGGGTTGTATATTTTCCTTCAAGCAGGCTGTCTTGGATTATTGGTTTTGAA
>JAAOYF010000045.1 GCA_018221205.1 Candidatus Woesearchaeota archaeon
ATAAGATTAATAAATCCTCCAGCTTTTAGGAAGACTATGGAGAAATATAAGGACAAACTCATCAATCTGCTGAAGAAAAAGCTTAAAGGAGATATCAGTCTAAGCGTCCCTCCTGACCCGAGCCTTGGAGATTATTCTTTAGCCTGCTTTCCGTTTGCAAAAGAATTGAAAAAGAATCCGCAAGAGATTGCAGAAGACCTTTCAAAGAGCGTTAAAGCGGATTTCATCGAGAAGATCGAGACCAAAGGAGCGTATCTGAATTTTTTTCTTGATAAGAAGCAGCTTGTGAAGGATATCCTTCATCCTATCCTAAAAGGGGATGAAAAAAAAGAATCGAGCAAAGAAAGATTCATGGTTGAATTCTCTCAGGCCAATACGCATAAAGCATTCCATGTCGGACATGTCAGAGGAACATCGCTAGGAGAAAGCCTGGCCCGTATCCTGGAATATACTGGCAAAAAAGTTGTCAGAGCCAATTATCAAGGAGATACGGGTATGCATGTCGCAAAATGGATCTGGTGCTATCAGAACTATCACAAGAAAGAGAAACTGAAGGATGAAGAGGAATGGATTTCGGGAATCTATGTTGATGCTATCTCAAGACTTACTCAGAATCCCAAGCTGCAGGAAGGGGTGGATGAGGTCAACAGGAAAATCGACTCAGGCGAAGATAAAAAACTGCAGGAACTTTGGAAAAAAACAAGAAGATTATCCCTGGATGCTTTTGAGCGTATCTATAAAGAGCTCAATACAACGTTTGATCATTATTTCTTTGAGTCGACCATCGAAAAAAAGGCAAAGAAGATCTGCCAGGAATTGATAAAAAAGAACATAGCTGAGATCTCTGACGGTGCGACTATCATCAACTTAGAGAAATATAATCTGGGAGTGTCTGTCCTCCTGAGAAAAGACGGCACTGTCCTGTATTCTGCCAAGGATCTTGCGTTGGCTGAAGAGAAATTCACCAAATATAGGATCGATGATTCTATCTATGTTGTTGGAAAAGAGCAGGAATTCTATTTCAGGCAGCTGTTCAAGACCCTTGCATTGATGAAATTCAAGCAGGCTGAGAAATTAAGATATGTCCCGGTCAGCCTAGTCAAATTGCCGCACGGAAAGATGTCTTCGCGTACTGGAGACAACATCCTCTACAGCAGCTTCAAGGATGAACTGAAAGAGTATGCTGCCTCTGAGATCAAGAAGAGATTCAAAGTCGATAAGAAGGAATTAGAGAGGAGATCTCTGGCTATCGCGATAGCCTCTTTAAAATATTCTATGCTCAAGCAGCATCCAAACAAAGAGATCGTCTTCAACAAGGAAGAGGCCATGCGTTTTGAAGGCGATACCGGACCCTATTTGTTGTACTCCTATGCCCGGGCTTCTTCCATCATACGGAAAGCAAAGAGCAAGGGCAAGCTAGAGATTGATGAACTTACAGATAAGGAGATTGTGCTGGCAAAAAAACTAGGGATGTTTCGAGAGACTGTAGAAAAAGCAGGCCAGCAGCTTCAGCCTGGCCTGATCGCGAACTATGCATTCCAATTATCGCAATTATTCAATGAGTTCTATGCCCATTGTCAAGTTGTAGGGAGTGAAGCTGAGAATTTTAGGTTGGCTTTGGTTGAGGGTTTCAGGATAGTCCTCAAAAAAGCCCTTGATCTATTAGGTATAGATGTCATAGAACAGATGTGATTGTTGTATTATATAGTTTTCACCATCATTATTCTTAAAAATAGTAAAATAATTATTCCTAGAATGAAGGCATTAGAATGGGTAGTGGGGAGACCTATTGAACTTCAGGGTCATGAATTTATTGGTGAAGAATTTGCACTGACGGCTGATGCACATGAAATTTTCTCAGGAGACAAATATACTCCAAAAGAAAGAGGTCCTCATCTTGGATATGCGACAGTAACTTGGAGGGCTTCAGAAGCAGAGCCTGTTGGCTATTTTATTGAGCAATTGAAAACAGCTTTTTCCGGTGTACAACCATTAGATACTCGATTCATTCTTTTTGGGGAAGGGCAATCTGAAGATGAGAAGGTTGTCGTAGATAAACACTATGCAAATGGAGTATATGCTTGGACTGATAAATCTCAAGGATTGATTAGGGTTGCAGATTTGTCGGCAGTAAGAGAGCAACTCCTCCTTCCTGAAAATGTTATTCAAGGTAAATTCGCTCAGTTGCGTATCGCCACTCCTTGGGGGGATTTTGGATTGGAAGATCTTGAAGCAATGAAAAATGGCACCTATTGGTCACCTGAAACAGGCAGGGTTGCGGTCATGTCCCATCTGAATACCGTTGCTCCTGCAGTGACTGACCTCCTTTGTACAACAGCGAGGCTGCTTCCTCATAATCCAGAACCACCCATCACTGGATTCCCACAAGATTTTTTTACGTTACTCCCTCATGTTTTTGCAGCGTATACTCATCAAAAAAGCACTTAGAACTCTTCTCCGCAGATTGGGCAGAACGGATCCTCTTCTTCGCATTCAAACTCACAGTTCTGGCAGAGTTTTGTGTCCTTCATAATAGGGGTAAGATTGTTGAAATATAAAAATTTTATGACAAAAGTTTTTATACTTCCTCATCACAGCTGGGGACATGATAGAGATTTATCAGATTATTCTCTTGGTGGCGTTCATACTGCTCAGCGGAGTGTTCTCTGCTTCTGAGACGGCGTTGATTGCTATCTCACGCTTCAAAGTCAAATTATATACTCAGAAGAACAGGAAAGGCTCTGGATATCTGGCGAGCCTGAAAGAGAATCCCCACCATATGCTCTCGACCTTGCTCATCTGCAATAACGTAGTCAATATCGGCGGATCAGCTCTTGCCACCAGCATGGCGCTAGAGGTGTTCAAGAGCAATGCGGTTGCCTTTTCCACTGGTATCATGACATTCTTCATCTTAGTCTTTGGAGAGATTGTGCCAAAAAACTATGCCAATGCACATTCTGGCAAGATCTCCTTATTCATAGCACCCCTCATCCATTTCCTAAGCATCATCCTACGCCCCCTCATCGTTGTGTTCGATTTCATCACCACCAAGATATTTAGGGTATTGCCTCGCAGGCAGCGCATAACAGAGGAAGAGATCAGAAATATCGTCGATATTGCCAGAGAAGAAGGAGGCATTGACAAACAGGAGAAAGAGATGATCCATCGCATCTTTAAGTTTGATGACATTGATGTGGATGCGATCAAGGTCCCTCGTATAGACATGGTGATGATCCAGCTGAACAGCACCCTTGGAGATGCTCTGAAAATCATCAACAAGAAAAAATTTGCCAGGCTGCCAGTGTATGAAGGCCATAAAGACAAGATTATGGGCATGTTCTATTACAAAGATGCATTTTCATATATCCAGAAAGGTAAATTCGATACCCCCATTGCAAAGTTGTTGAGAAGGCCGCTATTCATTCCAGAAACAAAGAAGATCGATGAGATGCTGAAATTGTTCCAGATGAAAAAGCAGCAGATGGCCATCATCGTTGATGAACATGGAGGAGTGTCTGGATTGGTGACGGTCGAGGATATCCTGGAAGAGATCGTCGGTGAGATTGCAGATGAGGCAGAGCCGGTGGAGCAGGAAATCATCAAGCAGAGCGGTGACACCTATAAAATCCTGGGCAAAGCCAGCATCCATGAAGTCAACAGGAAGACAAAGACCAAATTCATAGCCACAGAGGATTTTGACACCATCTCAGGATTGATCATGCATGAGCTTGGCAGCATCCCAAAAGTTGGAGAGGAGATTGTGGTTGAGGGAGTCAAGCTGAAAGTGAAGAAGATTGAGGAACATAGGATTATCGAAGTTGAGCTAAAGAAATAACAAAAACCTTTATAAATGGGTTCTTTATCCTTTGACATACGCTATTCGTAGCGATTCTAATGCCGCAAGGCATGGTGAAAAATGGCAACAGTATATGATGTGGAAGCTCAAAAGCTTATCGAACAAGTAGCTAAGGAACTATCAAATAAGGATAATCTGAAAGCTCCTGATTGGAGCAGATTCGTGAAAACAGGACCTTCTAAGGATAGAGTGCCACTTGATGCAGATTGGTGGTATGTCCGGAGTGCTGCAGTCTTGAGGACTATGTATAAGGCAAATGGTCCATTAGGTGTGCAGAAATTGCGGATCAAATACGGCAGCAAGAAAAATCGCGGCCACAAACCTGAAAAATTCTACAAATCATCCGGGAAGATCATCCGAACAATCCTTCAGAGCCTAGAGAAAGAAGGCCTTATCCAGAAAGCTGATATCGGTGTCCATAAGGGCAGAGTGATATCCGGCAAAGGAAAATCATTATTAGATAAATCAGCATCTGCTCTTGCAGGCAAACCTGCTAAAAAACCAGTAGGAAAGCCTGTTAAGAAGCAAGCTGAGAAACCTGCGAAAAATGAGTGATCTTGACGAGATCAGAAAGAAGAAACTGGCTGAGCTGCAACAGCATGTTAATCAGCAGCAAGATCAGGAACAGCAGATGCAGCAGCAGGTTGCACAACTCGAGCATATGGTGAAGCAGCACCTCACCAAGGATGCCATTGAGCGATATGGTAACCTGAAGACAGCGCATGCTGAAAAAGCATTGCGATTAATTGCAGTTGTTGCACAGGCTATCCAGCAAGGACAGATCAAAGAGAAGATCACTGATGAGCAGCTGAAGAGACTGCTGCAGGGAATAGAGCCTGCAAAGAAGGATTTCACAATCAAGCGGAAATAAGATGGCACGAGCAAAACACCCTGGAAAAAAGAAAAGGCTAGTGAAAGCGTCGAGACAGACGAGATGGGCGCCTTTCTGGACCGTACCAAAGATGTACGGCAAAGCACGAAGGGTGCATCCTGGCAGACATACCTCTGTCAAGAGAAGCTGGAAACGTGGCAAGATAAAGGCATAAGATGGCAAAAGACAAAAAGAAGGAAGTGAAGATTGTCTTAGAGAGGACATTCAACGTCCCTTTACGCAGCTCATGGCTCAAATCTCCTAAATACCGAAGAAGCAAGAGAGCGATGACTGCTTTGAAAGCGTATCTTGTGAAGCATATGAAATCAGATGCTATTTCCATCGGAAGGTATGCTAACATGAAAATCTGGGAACATGGTATCAGGAATCCTCCTCACCATATCAAGGTCATTGCCAAGAAAGATGAAGAAGGTAAGGTCAAAGCTGAGCTGGATGGTGCTCCTGAAGAGAAGCCTCCGGAGCCGATCAAGAAAAGAGTGAAGAAGGAAGAGCCTGAAGCAAAGGCTTTGGAAGAGAAAGTCGAGAAAGTGAAAGAAGAGAAAGCAGAAAAAGGAAAGGAAATCGAGAAAGAAGAGATCAAGGAGCTGAAGAAAGAGAAACCCCTCCAGCACGCCCCTAAGAAAGAAGCAAAACAGAAAGATGTTCATGCTCAGCCGACTGCCCCTGCTGGCAAATCTGAGATGAGAAAGCCCTAATTCTAACACAAAGATTTTTAAACAGCAAATACCTTTAATTGGAAAAAGAGATTAGAATGAAGAAAGCGCAGGCTGCTATGGAATTTCTCATCACCCATGGGTGGACTATCCTTGTTGTTATGCTTGCCCTCATCGCTCTCTCTTTTGTGGGTGTGCAAGTCACTAGACAGGCTCCTTCCCCTTGTATCGGCGAACCAGGACTGGACTGCATCGACAAAGCATTCATTTCTGCAGAGACCAATCAGATCCAGTTTATATTGAGGAACAATATGGGTGTGGGCCTTAGCAGACTTTCTGTCATTGGTGGAGGAAATAAGTGTACGGTAGAGAAAAGCAATACTACCTATCTACAGCCTGACGGCAGCTGGAAGAATATCAGCAATATACCCAACCATCTGCCGATTCGCATCAGTGTAGACTGCAGCAACGACATCCGCAAGGGCAAATTCAAGACATTAGTCGATGTCCAATATACCAACAATCAATCTCAATTGACACATATCAGTTCTGTTTCCATCAATGGTGTAGCATCCTAAAGATTTATTAAACTCCTTCTTGTCCCCTATCATATGAAATTACCGTTTGAGCAGATCAAAAAAGAATTGATCATCAGAAAGGAAGCGATAAGCGATCCGAATCTTGGTGAGAATCCTCTTACAAGGCCGATAAAAGAGTTGGTCTGTTTTGGTGTGGTCAATATCGACAAGCCTAAGGGACCTACCTCTCATCAAGTCAGCGACTATGTACAGAGGATTCTCGGCATCAAAAAAGCAGGCCATTCTGGCACGCTTGATCCTGGAGTTACGGGTGTATTGCCGATTGCACTCGGAAGAGCTACCCGGATTGTGCAGATCTTACTGCCGGCAGGCAAGGAATACCTCTGCGTCATGCATCTTCATGAAAACGTTTCTGAGAGGAAGATACGAAAGGTGTTCAAGGACTTTACAGGAAAGATCATGCAGATGCCTCCGATAAAGTCTGCGGTCAAGAGGCAGCTCAGGGAGAGAGAGATCTATTATCTTGAGATCCTAGAGATTGAAGGGAAAGATGTCCTTTTCAGAGTTGGTTGTCAGGCAGGCACCTATATCCGGAAGCTTTGCTCTGACATAGGGAAAAAGATCGGGAAAGGAGCGCATATGGCAGAATTACGGAGGACAAAAGCAGGGTGCTTTGATGAACAAAACCTGGTTACCCTACAAGAGCTCACTGATGCCCTGCATTATTGGAAAGAAGGGAACGAGGAAAAGATAAGGAAGATCATCCAGCCAATCGAGGATGCTGTCAACCATCTGCCGACTGTCTTTGTGCATGACACTGCTGTCAACTCTTTATGCCATGGGCAGGATTTAGCTGTCCCAGGAATCTCAATGCTCCATAACACCATCAACCCTGGAGATCTTGTCGGGGTGATGACACTCAAGAAGGAACTGGTCGCGATAGGCGAAGCAAACCTTACCTCTATCGCGATGATCAAGAAGAAGAAAGGGGTTGCCATCAAGACAAATAAAGTGTTCATGAAGAAAGGGCTGTACTAATCTGCTTTGTTCATGATCTCATGCTGTATTCTTTTCGCTTCATTGAAGATGCTCAAGAAGATCTCTTCAACAAAGTCTTCAGAAATCTGATAGTCTTTCGCGAGCTTCTTCAGGCGCTTCATGATCTGCTGCTCGCGTTTCTCCTGGAAGATGGGAACATTGTTCTTTTTCTTGTACTCTCCGATCTCGGGCATCAAGGACATCCGCTCTCCTAATGCTGTTATCAAGACCTTATCAACACGGTCAATCTGCTTCCTGATCTTCTGGATTTTGTCCATCTTCCCCACATTGTCTTAGTGGTCCATATTTAAAAAGGTTTTGAAAAAGATAAGTTTTATATATTGGCCGATATTCCATAGACTAACTTTTTGGGGGTTATTACCATGGAAACATCACGACCATTAGATGCATTGAATCGGGCAAGAGACAAGAAAGTCATTGTCGAACTGAAGAATCAGAAACAATTTATTGGCAAGTTAAAAGCATTTGACATCCATATCAATGTCGTTCTTGAAGATGCTGAAGAAAGAGTAGATGGTGAAATGAAACGAAAGCTTGGAGTGGTCTTCCTCAGAGGAGATACCATCACTATCATCTCACCGGAGTAGAATTCTTATGGGAACCGCATCAATGGGCAAAAAATCTGGGAAGAAGAATTTTGTACAGTGTCGACGTTGCGGAAAGAGGACTATGCATGTCCGTAAAAAGAAATGCTCAAGCTGCGGCTATGGCGATTCTCCTAGAAAAAGAAGCTATGCCTGGCAGAAGAAAAAATAATCAAGTCAATGGATCAACGTCGTTCTTGCAGTCTCGTTTGAGGAAAGAAAACTCGATATTGTCGCATATCTGCTGCTTGCCTGTCGCTTTGGCCAACCTATAGTAGCAGTTTGCTTTCATTATCTCACTATCGATATAGAAGCACTGGTTGGAATCGGTCAATGATTCTGCCTGCCTGAAGATGCAGCCATCTCTTATCGTTGTCTCTCGGATAAAAAAGCACTCATCTGTACTATTCAGCTGCTTTGCCATGATCTTATAGCATTCGTCCCTTGTCTCGAAACCGATAACTTGCCTGCATGCATCGCTTGTCTCGACTTTTCCAGCAACAGTGATAAGGCATTGATCGTGCAGTTTCTGTTCGCCAATCATGAGGCAGACCTCTTGGTCGCCCTGTAATTCTGCGATAGAAGCAATACAAGTCCCACTTCCGAGGGTGATGCACGTCTTGATATCCTGATTCTGGATAGCTACCTCGGTCTGGCATGAGCGCTGTACGATATCATTCTGGATCTGGCTGCAGAAAGAACTATCTTGCAGTTCAAGAGCTTTCTCGAACAGGCAGTCGTCATCTGTGCAATCTGTAGATGGTCGGCATGCTATGAGAAATAATACACCCAGCAACCAATAGATTTTTTTCATCGTGCCTGGATTTTCTTCTGGCTTTAAATAGCTTTTGTATGAGTTAAGTTTTTAAATAAGTGTTAGATACAATAGATATTCCTATGCGGGGTTGCCGGAGTGGTCAAACGGGATAGGCTTAGGTCAGTCATGGTATGATGAGCGAACGCGATGACTGGAAGATACCTATTGGCTTAGTGCCTACGCAGGTTCGAACCCTGCATCCCGCATCTTTTTTAAATGGTTGATGTATCCTTCTTCAGTATGGTCAAAGGCATCATCTTCGATTACAATCGCACCCTTTTTGACCCTGTGAATAAGTCCCTTATTCCTGGTGCAAAAGAAGTTCTTGATAATCTCTCTCAAAATGGATTCAAAATAGCGCTCATGAGCAGAACAAGTGACAAAACAAAGCGCATGGAGCAGATCCATCGGATCGGAATCATGGATAATTTCAGCCATATCCAACTCATTCAAAAAGATACTGAAGATAAGGGCTTCCACCATCTTAAGGCCTGTGCTGATAAAATGAGCTTACCTGCATCAGAGCTTGCTGTTGTTGGAGATCGTGTAAGATCTGAGATACGATTAGGTAAAAAATTGGACATGCTCACTATTTGGTATAAGGCAGGAAAATATTCTGACGAGATGCCTATGGCTGAAGATGAAGCCCCTCACCACACCATCACTCAACTTGGTGAAGTAATACGTATCGTGAGGGATTGAACCATGAAAACTATCTTGATTACTGGCTGTTCTTCTGGTATAGGATTATGCCTTGCACAAGGGCTTCGAAAAAGAGGGTATCATGTCATCGCTAGTGCACGTAAAGATAAAGATGTCCACATGCTGAAGAAAGAAGGTTTCGATACCTTGTTGTTAGATGTCGACGATTCTTCTTCTATAAAGAATGTGGTGAAGAAACTCAAGAAGATAGATGTCCTGATCAACAATGCTGGCTACGGCCAGCCGGGTGCAGTAGAGGATCTGAAAAGAGAAGATGTCAGAAAACAGTTTGAGACGAATGTCTTCGGCGCGATGGAATTGTCTGCTGCAGTCTTGCCCCTTATGCGCAAACAAGGCAGAGGAAGGATCATCAATATCAGCTCTATTCTGGGAATCGTCGCATTGCCGCACCAAGGTGCCTATAATGCTTCTAAATATGCTCTGGAAGGTTTTACTGATACACTGCGTCTGGAATTAAAGAATAAGAACATAAAGGCCATCCTAGTCGAGCCTGGTCCTATTGAAACGAATTTCCGTCATAATTTCAAGTCGAATTATCGGCCGCACTATAAAAAAAGCAGCCATCAGCAAGGATATGAAAAAAGAAAGAAAAGAGCAAAGAAAAAATACCCTTTCACCAAAGGGCCTGAAGCGGTTCTGCGGAAGGTCATCCATGCTGTCGAATCCAGGAATCCAAAGATACGCTATCCTGTCACCTTTCCTAGCTACTTCTTCATGGCATTGAAATGGCTTCTTACTGATAAGATGCTTGATAAGGCCATCAAAAGGATCTATAGAAATCTCTAACCGAACGTCAAGGCAAACCAATCCCTGAATGAAAGGAATATCTCTGTGACACTTGCCCGCCAAGAACGCTTCTGGATTTCATCAGAAGAATAGCCTAATGCGAGAGCGATCTGCTCGTATGCTCTCTTGCATTTTACCGGATCTTTCAGGTCAAAATGATTACACGGCACGACAGCATTGAAGACTGCGCCCTTGAGCTGCACACTTTTAAGCGTGACCATGCTGTCTCCTATGGGATCTATAGAACCGGCTACAGTATAATACTCCACTATTCCTGGAGTCTCATCCTGGTTCAATATGGGATGGGAAATCTGGCCTGCCTTCTGCAGCTGTTCGCATTGTGAGGTATAATCTCGTCCATCCACAAGAGTAAGCACCATGGAAGGGACACCAATAGCTGCACAGTCCTGGATCAGCTGCTTGTTCTCTCCTAAAGGGACTTCGAGACCTTTGAACAATTCGTACGTCTGCTCACCGTAGAGGCCTCCACGGCTTGGAGCACCCAAAAGGATGAGCTTGTGGACATTGCGGATATTGTCATCAGTAAGCATATATGACTTCGAGATAAGTCCGCCTAAGCTATGGGCTATGATATTGACCTTGTCAGAGCCGGTGCATGCCTTGATCTTATCCACCACTTCTGAGAATGTGTTGATGAACTGGGGCTCTTGCTTCTTATCAGACTCGACAATCCGGAGGTATGCTTCCTGTATCACATTGGAAAGCTTTGATTCTTTCTGCACGCCTTGCTTCTCATAATAGCTCGCTACAAACACTGATTTTGAGCTGATTTCTGGACATGAAGCATCGAAGATGTCCAGCTCGTGTCCATTCTCGTAGCCCAACCCGTTCACGAGCGCCCTCTGTAATTTGCGCAGCCTGATAGGGGAACTGGCAAAACCATGGAGAAGAATTGTCGGATAGGTATCCTTTCCTGCAGATACCTGCTGATCTTCACAGCTACAATCAGGAGAGGAACATCCTTCACGGGGATACGTGCAGATACCATCACCTTCGACAAAAGAGTTTCTTGAGCACTTCCCCACTACACATTGTTCACCATACCTGCAGTCCACGTCGCTTACACAGAAGCTCGGCGGTATGATGCAATCCTTGCAGGTGAAGGAGGATTCTGGCAATGAACAAAGCCTGTCGCCGCATTGTGTACAGGTCTGTGGTGTGCAGAGCGAGCTGCATTCTTCTAATTTCTCAAGAGGCCTGCCGCAATTATCAATGAGCCATCTTTCGTTGTCCCTGCAGCCTACTTGGGCATAGAGGCTGCATCCGATGGTGCAGTTCTTCGCACAGAGACTGAAATACTCGTCAAAATTCTTCATGAAGCTGACGAATCCATTTTCCAGACAGACTTCCTCGCAGGCAAATGGAGTATTGCCAGAGATGACAAATGATGCAGAAAGATCATTGAGAGAAGTTCCTGATCTCCCGATATAGGTAAAATCGACAGGTCCGATGGGGGCGCCTTGCAGAGTGATAAATCCGTACGCATTGCCGTTGATGATGAAATGAGCCCTATCTTTTATAGGATCGATAGTAGTAAAAGAGACAGATATGTTAATCTCTGGGGTGACAAAGTAGCTTGTGTGGCCGAACTTCACTGAGCTGGAGATATCAGCGTATACTAACGGGATAAGTAAGATAATCAAGAGCCACGCCTTTTTCATTACGATAATCCTAGAAGGAAGGCTATAAAAACATTTCTGAAAAGTTTATAAGCTTCAGCATAATTTTACCTGTATGGCCATTGCAATACTGATGATCATCATTATCATCCTCTTCTCCTTCTGGATGCTTTTCCTTTTTTTGGAGTGGGCAATCATGGGAATAGTGAATTTTCTGCTTCTGATCGTCATCATACTGCGAGAATATGCTGATCTGCATACAAGGAAATACCTAGCCTATTATGTCATCGGGGCAGCAGTTGGGTGGCTGGCCCTGTTCTCTGGCATAGCAGATCTCTTGTCTCGATTACAGGTGTTGCTGCCTGTACAATTCTTATTGGTTGCGTTTGTTGTGGCTCAGATCCTGATTTTCATTGATAAGAAATATATGCAGCCGAAAATACCCTAGTATACTCTTCTCCTCCAAAATGGGGCAAAGGTTTATATATGGCTAAACTCAAAAAGTTAGTACGAGTTGGGGGTGGTTTAGGAGCGGTTGCTTCTTTTTTTTCTTCTAAAGTAAAAATATTTAAGCTAGCGATTTCTTAATCAGCCTATGTTAATTTCTTTCAATGATAAGATAGAACTGCTTGCGCATGCAAGCTTAGTACTTCCAGGAGTGAAGACAGATCTGAAGAAAAATACACTCAATCTTCTTGCGCAAGCTCTAGAGAGCCGGCAAGAGCAGATCATGAAGGCGAATGAAGAAGATGTGCAAGAGAAGAAAGGGAGGATTGATAAGAACAAATATCTGGAGATCATCAAAGGCATAAAGGAATTGGTCGAATTGGGTGAACCTACTGGCCAAACGCTGAAGACTGTGGAGCTGGATGAAGGATTCGAGCTCTACTGCATGAGCTGCCCCATAGGTATTATCGGAGCGGTGCTGGATGAGAACCTTTTGGCCCTCCTGGAGATCATAGCATTATGCATCAAGTCAAGCAATGCGTTGATGGTGCACCTGCCAGAGAGCAAGACCGCTGAGAAGATCATGGAGCTTATCGGCAGTGTCTGTGGAGACTTGCCTGATGGCTGGCTTCAGATCATCAAGAAGAAGGAATTGAAGAAGATGTTCGATGCCCCTCTCGATCTGATGATCCCTATCGGCTCTCGGCAATTCGTAGATGATATCAGGCAGAGCACGAAGATTCCGATCATCGGCCATAAGGGAGGTGTGTGCCATATCTACGTCGATCAGGATGCCAACGTAGAGATGGCAGTCTCGATCTGTTATGATGCAAAATGCCAGAACCCACTTGCAAAAAATGCGATGGAAACGCTGCTGGTGCATACAGACATCGCTTCAGCATTCCTGAACAAGCTGAAAGAGACAATGGATGTTGCGCCGGTGAAATTTGTGGGGGATGATAATACTCTCAAGATATTAAGCATCGAGCATGCGAGAGAAAAAGATTGGGAGACTTCCTATCATGGATTGGCCCTTTCAATCAAGATAGTTACCAGCATTGATGAAGCGATTGACCATATCAACAGATTCGGCAGCAGCCATACTGATGCCATCGTAACGAGTTCTGACAGGAAAGCGAGGAAGTTCCTGGAGAAAGTCGACTCTGCTAATGTGTTCTGGAACTGCTCTACCCGTTTCTCTGACGGCTTCCGATATGGCATGGGTGCTGAAGTGACCACCTCGAGCTATAAGATCCACGCGCGCGGTCCTGTCGGACTGGAAGGATTAGTTACGTACAAATGGAAGCTCCTGGGCAAGGGAAATATCCTTGCAGATTATTCTGGAAAAGATCCGAAGAAAAAGTTCAATCATAAATCAATGAGCAAGGATTTTCCCCTTAAAGAATAGCCGATAGATTTAAATATCAACTAGGACCAATCTTCATCAGAGATTCTATGGCCAAAAAAAAGAAGGATAAAGTCGATGATGAATTAGCAAAGATGCCTATGCCGAAGCAGCCTGGCATGCCTGAGATGAGCAAGGAAGCTGAGGAGAAACTAAAATCTATCAAGCAGAAGCTTGAGAAATTCAAGAACAAGGTCCTTGAGAAATTCGACAAATATATCATGGGCATCACCTTACTTCCTCCTCCTAAGCCGCGAGAGGGCGAGAAGATCAACAAGGATATGGTCTCTTTGCTCATTTTAGTCGATGATACTGACAGCAGAAAGATGACCAAATATGAATTGAGGTCGAAACTGCAGTCTATCGTCGATAATCTCTCAAAAGAGATCGACAAGAATATTGTCCCTGATGTGGTTATCTTATCAGAACTGTGGCAGAACTGCTATGATGCAAAATATGATCTTCTTCAGCTGATCTCGATGGGTGCACCGATCCATGACACTGGCATGTTGGCAGCAATCAAGATTGCTGAGATCCATAAGACCATGGTGCTGAAGAAATTCGAGAAATATATCGTGAGCTATGTCTTAGCAGGCAGTCTGACACAAGGAAGGGCCACCAAGACGAGCGATATCGATGTATGGATTGTCATCGACGATACTGATGTCAAGAAGATGACCCGGGCCGAGTTAAAAGATAAATTGCGAGCCATCATCATCGGTATGGGCATCGAGGCCGGAGATATCACCGGCATCAAGAACAAATTGAATATCCAGGTGTATATCCTGACAGATTTCTGGGACAGCCTGAAAGAAGCAAACCCTATCATCTTTACCTTACTTAGGGATGGTGTTCCCTTCTATGATCGCGGAATCTTTATGCCGTGGAAGCAATTATTGAAAATGGGAAAGATCAAGCCCTCTACAGAGGCTATCGACATGTTCATGAGCTCTGGAGAGCAGATGCTGAAAAGGGTCGAATTCACGCTGAAGAACATCGGCATGGAAGATATCTACTATGCTATCCTGACGCCTTCACAGGCAGCTTTGATGCTCTATGGTATACCTCCTCCAGCTCCACGGGAGACTGCTGAGCTGATGAAAGAGATATTTGTCAAGAAAGAGAAACTGCTCGAGGAGAAATTCGTGAATATCCTTGAGAGTAATATCAATATCCGGAAGGACATCGAGCACGGAGACAAGAAAGGCCTTACAGGAAAACAGGTCGATCAGCTGTTGAGTGACGCTGATAAATATCTCAAAAGAATCAAGCGTCTTTTTGGACAGATCGAGAAGATGAAAGAAGAGGAAGATATGGTCAAGATCTATGATAATGTCCTTACGATCATCAGAGATGTCATGCGGTTAGAAGGCATCGAGAAAGTCAGCGATGTTGAGATCGTGAATGTGTTCGAGAATGAGCTTATCTCTAAAGGCCTCATTCCAGCTAAATACCTTCGTACGCTGAATGATATCATCAAAGCAAAGAAAGATTATGAGCAGAAGAAGCTGACGAAGCAGGAAGTGGAGATGGTGAAGAAAGAAAGCCGAAGCTTCATCAAATATCTTGTTGAGCATATCCAGAGAAAGCGCGGAAGGGAGATGGAGCGAGCGAAGATACGTGTTAAATATGGTGATAAATTCGGAGAAGTGCTGCTGCTGGGCAAGAATGCGTTCATTGTGCATGATATTGATAAAGAGGAAAGAGAGATAACCAAAGGAAAAATAACTCCTGATGGGAAGATCGAGAATATTCAAAAGAGTTCACTTGAAGAGATGGAGAAGGCGATCGCCAAAGTTGAGATTCCAGAGAAAGTGTTCATCAAAGAGAGCATATTTGAGGACCTGAAGGGTTTATTCGGCAAAGATGTCAAGGTTATGGTGAATTTCTAATAGGGTTTTTTGTATACTAGTATAAAAAAACATAAACTTTTTATATATAAAGAGCTTTTGAGCCGTTATGGCTAAATATAAGAATATTCAAACACAAGGTAAGCCAGTTCCAGGTGATCTGAAGATCCGTTTCAAAGGCACATGGGATATGCAGGATCTGTATGAAAGTGTTGCTCATTGGTTAAGGGATAGGAAATGGAAGTTCCATGAGAAGGAGATTGAACAGGAACCTCCTACTCCTTACGGCCAAGAAAAGAAGTATACGTGGTATGCTGAGAGGGATATGGATGAATGGGTCAGATTGAAGCTGAATATCTTTATCCATACTTATGATCTGCAGGATATTGTGGTTGTGGGTAATGACGGTGGCCAGAAAACAGTCCAGAAAGGAAAGATGTGGATCTACATGAAGATCAATGATACCTGGGACTATGAAGAGAATTGGGATAAAAAAAGATTCTTCGGCCAGCTGAAAGATTTTTACATCAAGTATATCGTGAAAAAAAGAAGGATGCAAGGTTGGTCTCCTCGGACAAGGACTGAACTTGTACAGCTCTATCATTTCATCCAGAACAAACTGAAGACAGAATCAAGGCAATTTGAGCACAAGCACATCGCTGGTGTGCATAGGAGAGGGCCATGATGGGGAATATGGAGAAGAAGCTCCGGGAAAAACTCAGGAAAAAGATCAAATGGCAGTATGAACAATATAAGAGTGTAGGAAAGATCCCTCACCCCTTGTCCCATATCAGATTCAAAGGAGTGTGGGACATGCAGGATCTGTATGAATTTGTCGCCAATTTCTTACGGGAGAGAAAATATAAGTTCCATGAGAAGATTTACAAGCACAAACACCCTTCGCCCTATGGTGTTGAGCAGCAATTAGTGTGGGAAGCCAACCAAGTTGTGGATGATGTCTATACCTATGTCATCAATTTTTATGTGCATACCTATGATGCCCAGGACATCCAAGTAAAGATGAAGGATGGCTCTGTGAGGACATTCACCAAAGGAAGGGTCTGGATCGAGATAACGAGCCATATCGACATGTATGAGCATATAGGCTTCGGGAAGAATGCGTTCCTCGCCTATCTGAAGATCGTCATGCAAAGCTATTTATTGAGAAAGAGGCATGGATGGATCGAATGGGATGTCATGATGTATCGAGAAGTGCAGAAGCTGATCTGGCTGATGAGAAGACGATTAAAGATGGAATATGATGAGTACGAACAGAAAGACTGGATGGGAGTGCATACCTGATGGGTGAAGTCAATCAGGTTGTGGACCATCTGAAGCTCGAGTATAAGGGCATCTTCAATATCAAAGAGCTCTTCGGTATGTTCGGCAGATGGTATAAAGAAAGTCCGTACGAAAAAGGAGGAGACTATATCTCTGAACAACGGACACACCATGGGAAATGCATCGAATATGTCTACTGGCCGTGGAAGAAACAGACTGACTATATCAGGCATTACATGAAACTGAGGATATTGATCTATGATGCGAAAAAAGTGGATGTCATGGTCGATGGAAAGAAGCAACGGCTGGACCATGCCAGGTTTTTATTGTACCTTGATGGGTTTGTCGAAAACGACTATGAGAGCAGGTGGAGAGATACTCCGTTGTTCATGTTCATCCGGACTCTGGCCTCAAAGTTTTTTTACAAGCGCTATGCAAAGTTCATGGAGAGGATGGTCATCGATGACTGCCATCACCTCTATGAGAAATTCGAACGGTTCTTCAACATGTACCGAAGCTTCAGACCAGTGAAGAAACAACCACACTTTTACTACTAAAATGGCAGAGAAAAAACTCGTTGTTGATGGGTTGCAGCTTACCTATACTGGAATGTTCGACATAGAAGAATTCTTCATGGAAGTGGACAGATGGATGGAAGGCCACCATATGGAACGGGAGATCAAGAAAAAACTGGAGCATGTCGAACAGCACGGCAAGAAGATGGAGTATATCTTTGAATTGTGGGAGCAGCATGATTATTCTCGTGTTGTTGTCAGGATGAAGGCATTGTTCAGAGATGTGGTCGAATTTGATCTGAAGAGGAATGATGTTACAAGACACATGCAGAAGGGGCATTGTCTTATTGTGATTGATGGGTTTGTCGAAGAGGATCTGGAGCATCGTTGGGTACAGAAGCCTGGTTTTGTCTTTATCCGTACGTTATATGACAAACTGATCTGGAAATACTGGAGCAGTGCACATGATTCGCACTGCATCAAATTATCGAATGGACTCTATAATGAGTTATTGAATTACTTTAAGAAGTATAAGTACTAAGATGAAACAATACCTTGCACTTGTGGTTTTGATTTTGGTAGCTTGCACACCTCAAGCATTGTGCAATGCCCCTTATTTTGAGTATAAGACTGGAGAATGCTGTCTGGACCAAGATGGAAATAATATCTGCGACAGTGATGAAAATGTAGTGGAGAAAGTCATTGAGGTGAAGCAAGAGGAGATACTCTATGATATCGATGTGGCGCGAAATAATGCTCTGGATGCGGCCAAAGAGTATGTCCGGTCCAACCGTATAGGCATCAGTCCTTCATTCACCTTCCTTGAGGAAGAGATTAAAGAAGAGACATATACTGGAGTCTATCATATCAAGTATCTGGAGAATCTCAATGATTTCAATACTGGATATGTGAAAACAAACTATGACCTTGTAGATGAAAAAGTCATTTCTGTAATTTTTGCACATGAATTGAGCGGGCTTGAGTAGGAAATCGTGACATTTATAAATCAAGTTGGACTTTTTCTCAATTGCGAGAGGGTAGCGAAGTCTGGTTAAACGCGCAGGACTTAAGAGGAACACCTAGTGTTGTACATTAGGAGATCCTGTCCCTTAGTGGGTCCGAGGGTTCAAATCCCTTCCCTCTCATTCCTTTTTTAACATATAGCCTTATATATCCATATGAGTTCCAGAATATTATGGCATCATTTGAACGTTCAAGAGAGAGAAAAGGTCGGAAAAAAGATTTTAGAGGTAATCCTTCACGAGGGGGTCCTAGAGGTCGAACAAGCAGTAGAGATAATTTTAGGGGCAAGCGTGATTCTGACAAAGATTTCAAAAGGTCTGGTAGGCGTGAGTTGGAATTTACTAAAGTGATGTGCGCATCTTGTGGAGGTAAGTGTGAGGTGCCGTTCAAGCCGACAGGAAACAAACCTGTTTATTGCAGCGATTGTTTTAAGAAAGAGGATAAGCGAAGTTCCAGTAAGCCTTCTAACAAAGATTTTGATGTGATCAATGAAAAGCTTGACAAGATCATGGAAGCGTTAGGTCTTTAATAAGAATCCAGTCAAGATGTGATCTAAAATTAATAACTTTTATAAATCGTCTAAAAACTAGATTTCTCGTGCTCCCGTAGCTCAGCTGGTAGAGCGTTACCTTGGTAACTTCGAGCGAAGCAAGAAGGCTTGGAACGAAGTTCAAAGAGGTAAAGGTCCCGAGTTCAAATCTCGGCGGGGGCTTGTTCATTGGACACAGTCCTTTATAAACTAAAAAGCGTTCTTCTCGAATATGGCGTTGGAAGATAGTATCTATGATATTGATTATTATATTGGTGTTTGTAGTGATGCAAACACTCTGGCCTTGGCTAGGTTATCGGAAACTAGCAGCGCCATACTTAATATCCTTTCTACAAGAAGATATCCAAGATCTTCACATCTCCTTGATCACTATGCTCAGCTTTTATCAGCTCTAGAACATTTTGAAGAGGTATTTGCGGCAAGATCTAAAATGGGTGATGAATTGCTCGCTACCTTAAAATCAAAGAGAGAGGGAATCACTTCCTTACTTAGACCTTCTCTTGAAACCCTCCATCACTTGTTCAATGGGGACCATCTTGAGGACTGTCTCTACATGGATACGCTTCCAGAACCGATAAAAAGTGCGAAGGATACTGCTTTTTTCTATCTAGCTGGAAGAGATGATCTAACTGTGACTGAAGAGGGTATTGTGACAGTGGAAGAATGGATAAGGGTAGTTCATCGGTATACTGTATGGAATCTCGCTGTTCTTCATAGTGAAGAAGCAGAGTTTGGAGGAAAACCCGCAACATACGTATTTGAGGACACTGGGATACCTTTCTGTGGGGTGGATGCTGATGCCTTTTTCTCCTCTTATTTACCTGAAATCAATCGAGCTATTGCTGACTTTGAGATAGCTCGTGGTGAAATCAAATTTGAAGATGTAATATTCACTAATCTCGGTTTTTCAGCATTCAAAAGAATAAAACATCATAATGCGCAAATCCGTGTCATTTTAGACGGTGATCACTACCATATCCGATTCACTATGGGGGAGGCAGGTTATGGTACTAGTAGAGTTGAATATTGTAGTGAGCTCTTCAAACCAACGGAATTCACCCATAGAAGTGTCTACCATAATGTTCATAGCGCAACAGCAAGGACAGATGGAAGTACATTGCATCATGATATAACTTTTTTGCTTTGTGTAGCAGAAAACTTGACTGATGTGGATATTGGCTCAGGTCCTTGTCGACCAGAAGACTTCTATAGGAAATTCAGAATGATTTATGACGGTAAGACACAACCAGAAGAACCAGGAAGACCGTTTAAAGTAGGCCATTTGGAAAACGGAGAACGTGTTTGTCATATCGGCTACACACTGTTTTCCTTTTGAATCTTTGACTCGATCTTGGTAGGTGCTTCTTCAGTTTCATATGGCTTCTCCTCAGGCATCGCCAAATTAGATCTTTTTTCTTGCACAATCCTTATATATTGTACTCTTTTTCAAATATCATGCGCATCCCCAAAAAATATGGCTTTTCCAGGAAAATAAACTGTCCGTTCTGCCAGAAGCCATCATTGACTGAGAATCAGCAAGGGGTACCTGTATGCATCCAGCATAAAAATAAGGTTCTTGAGATTAAATGTCTCTGTGGAGATTGGCTTGATATCAGGAAAGGTAAATTTGGTGGCTATGGTAAATGTATGAAATGTGGAAATGTCAATCTGAGCAAAGTTCTTTAAGAAACAATTATCCTGCCTGCTTGACTTTCTCGATAAAATCATCCAGTTCTTCTTTCAGAAAGAGGTTCTTCTTGGTATAGAACAGGTCTGCGATCAGTTTGGTGTTTATTATGAGAGAGAGCATCTCAGCAAAGGCATGCCTTATAGCGCGTGATTTTCCGACTAAGATGAATGCTGATTTGGTGATGATGTTGGTATTCAGATAGGTCCTCACTGCTGGCGGAATGGCATTGAAATGAGCCGGAGTCACGATGACAGTCATGTCATAATTCTCTGGTTTGTTATTGTGTGTTATCAATGTCGGTTTCTTGAGAAGGCTCATGAGAAAATATTTGAAGCCTTTATAGTCGTTGGCATCTATCACTTCATCGAGATCAGCATCCAGCCTCTTTGCGACATAGTCTGCTATCTTTTCCTGACCGAAATGAACAACAAGTATTCTCATAGTTCTTGGAGCTTCTCTTCCCATTCCTTGCATATGCCCTTCACTTTCTTCTCTGCTATCCCTATATAGGTTGCCGGATCCTTGAGAATGGCCAATTGCTCTTTGGTGAGTTTATTAAGATATTGCTTTAATTCTTTGTCTTCTAGGATCAGTATATGTAAAGGTGTCTTTGTCTTTTGGGACTTCAGCGTCAATGTGCGGATATATTCATGCGCATCTGGATGGTTCTGGAAGGCCAGGAGCATGTATGCGGGCTCGGCTGCGACCATATCCTTATGGAGATTGAAGTTCTTCTCCAATGCTTCTTTGTCTACAACCAAATTAGACATCACCCTATTGAGTCTTGATGTCGATAGGTATAATCCTGCAAGAATCTCTGGAACAAATCTTGATGATGCAGAATTTGTCAAATCTCTCTGGTGTTCTGAGATCTGGTCCATGTATACTGTCGAGATTCTCGGCATGAACTCTTTCCACATTGACTTGACATTCTCGAAATTGATAGGATTGCGTTTATGGGGCATGGTGGAGGAGCCAACTTGGTCTTTGCCGAAGGATTCAGCCACCTCATTTATCTCAGTCCTTTGCAGATGTCTCATATCGTCTGCTACATTAGCTAAAACACCAAAAGCTGAGATGATTGCATGGATGAAATCTGCCATATACTCAGCTTCCACTACTTGGGTAGAGATAGGGGAAGGTTTTATTCCTAGCTCCTGGAGCACTTCATACTCAAACACTTCTGGGTCTTTTATGAATAATGAAGAGGCATTATATGCACCTACTGCTCCTGCTATCTTTCCTCTCAGATTATCTGCTGATCTCTTTATCTCTTGGATCCTTCTTCCTAATCTGGAGACATATTGGGCAATGGCAAATCCGAATGTTATTGGCTCGGCATGCTGGCCATGCGTCCTTCCTATCTGCAAGGTAGATCTTTCTCTCAGTGCCAAGGCGATAAGGGTCTTCTCGAGTTCTTTGAGTTTTGGGATAAGGACCTTATTTGTGCAGTCTTTCAGTCTGGCTGCATCTGCTGAGCAGATGATATCATGGCTAGTGGCTGAGAAATGGACAAAGGGCTTTGCCTCGTCACTCACTTTGTTCCTGATTGAATTGGCCAAGGCGCGAATATTGTGTTTGATGCGGTCTTCTTCCTCGTAGACTTCTTCAGCAGTTATCTGCCTTGAAGCATGCTCAATCTCTTCTGCGATCTTCTTTGAGCAGATTCCTTTTTTTGCCAGGATATTCACCAAAGCTGCCTCTACTTTTGCTAAATAGGTCGTGAATCCTGCTTCAGAAAGATAAGGCTGCAGAGCTTCGAATGCCTTCTTGTTCCTGCCATAATAGCGGAAATCCAAAGGTGAGATATTGTCGAAGATGTCCATATATGTAAGAGAAATATAAGGGTTTTAAAGCTTTGTGCTATCTACGATTGATCTCTATGCGAACCTTTCCTGGTTTGAAATCTCTCACTGATTTCTCAATTTCTTGGAGTAGGACCATCTCACCAATTACTCTGTTGGCTCGATGCTCTTCGTTTGTATCAGCAGGCTCATGATAAGTCCTTATGCCTATTGTATACAATGCTTCAGGAGGTACTGTCTCATGGAGATGTACATTCCCATCTGGATAGAACGTTGGGATTTGTAGCCCTGCTTCTTTGATTGCATCTATTGTCGTCAAAACCATGGAAAGAGAAGATTCTCTCCCATCTTCAGACGGCCCTCCAGAATAAGAGAAAAATGAAGATGCTATTGCAGGAGAAAATAGTAATTGCCCTGTCGACCAGCAGCTGCATTGACCTCCTTCAGGGGTCAATGGCTTAAGTCCGTTGTCGGCTATTGTTTCAAGATCTTTCCCGTGCTTAATGCCGTGGAAAAGGAACATTCCTTCATTTGATTGGTCCACTAGATTACGGATATGCGGAGCTAGATCTCCTCCGAGGTATCCTGCTACTTTTTGTGCATAATCTTCCATTTAGTTTACCTTTTAACGATATTCTATAGTTGTTCCGAGATGGACGCGGGCGAGGATTGCTGCAGAAGTTCCTTTGAGGATACTTCTCCTCACATCAAGAATCTGGTTTTTTTCCCTCTCTTCTGGTTGTTCAGAACCGTGATTTTCTGAAGATGCATTAATATAGTGTATCATCTTATTTGGAACTTGCATAGGTATTTCTATGGCTCCATTAGCTCTATAGTCTCCAATTGTCATGTGGTCGTCTTCTGAAAGCACTTGATGGCTCGCCACTGCCAGTACTGCTGTAGGATTTCCGTTATCATCATGGTAGAAATTCCTAGAAGGAGCAGTCTCCGGAGTAAAAAGCTTATCTCCTGTGTGCCATTCTGTCGGTTCATCTTCAAGAGGGAAGATTCCATCTAATCGAATGGCAATATCATAATTATGTACTGTCCTAAAGAGGAGCCTTTTTTCGTTGGCTACCCTTGTTATCTCTCTTAAAAGCAAAGGATTATTGATTCCAAAATCATAACAGACACTAAGATATTTCTCAATAGGGAGTTCTCCATTATCTTGTACTTTGGGACGATCATATTTAGTGAACCAAAGTCCTAATTCCCTTTTTGCTGATTCTTTGGAATCAGACGAATGCACCATGTTCTCCATTGCGCGATGCTCTAAATCTGCTAGAGCAAAACTGTCAATGGCTTTGTCTCGCCTTATTGTTCCTCTGGGATTATCAATTGGTTGTGTTTTCTCTCCAGCGAGTCTCCTGACTTGCTTAATAGCACCACCTCCTGCTATTCTTGCTACTACTACATGACTTCTCCTCATATATGACATGAGCTGATCATAGAATTCTTCAAAAATTTCCTTACCCTTTTTTCTGAATTTCTCGAGCACTTCTTCGTAATGTTCCTCTAGTGCTCCTTTTGTCGGGTGTGTAACGAATAAGTCACCTACTTCCAGTCCGCTGCGTTGGAGCCTATCTATAATTCCGAGGGCTTCGCCTTTTTCTACTGCATCAGGCTTGATAATAAGCAGAGTCTCTTCAATTGCCATATAATGGGGAATAAAAATAGCATTTATAAAGCTTCCCTTTTTGTTACTATTATATAGTGATATATAAATTGTATAATTTATTTTATCGTCTTTCTTGCTTATTTTCAATATAGAAAATAATTAAGGCAAAAAAAATTATCCTAATACTTCCAGTACTTTAGCATGAATTTTCTTGTTTGTAGCAACAACATAGCTTGATTTTATAGGCAATTTCTTTCCTTGCTTATTCGTTACAGTACCGCCTGCTTCCTGGACAATCAGGCTTCCTGCTGCAAAGTCCCATGGATTCAGCTTAAATTCCCAATAGCCATCAAATCTGCCAGAGGCTACGTAGCAGAAATCCAATGCTGCGCTGCCTAAACGTCTGATGCCGATGATTCCTTTGTTGAAGAACTTTCTGATGTTATTCAGGGCATCTAATGCTGGCTTGCCCCGATCATAATAGAAACCAGTCACTAAGATCGATTGTTTCAAGGATGCGGCTTTTGTGACAGAGATCCTTTTTCCATTCAGGAAAGCGCCTTTTCCTTTCTCTGCGACAAACATCTCCTTTCTTGTTGGATCAAGAATAACTCCCAGTATGATATCTCCTTTCTTCGCCAAAGCAATAGAGGTGCAGAATATAGGGATGCCATGCGCATAATTATTCGTGCCGTCCAGAGGATCGATGATCCACGTGTAAGGAGAGGGGGTCTTCTTATAGTCATGCTCTTCGCAAAGA
The DNA here is from genome assembly GCA_018221205.1 of Candidatus Woesearchaeota archaeon. Classification (GTDB taxonomy): domain Archaea; phylum Nanobdellota; class Nanobdellia; order Woesearchaeales; family WJIZ01; genus JAAOYF01. The sequence goes on from JAAOYF010000045.1 coordinate 24,494, forward strand.
AAGTTATGATCCGGGAAAGACTTTCGTATTATCCTCACAATCGCTTTCTCTGATTCTATATCTGCTACAGTGACTTGATCATGGTGAGAAGACTTTGTCTTTATATCTAATTCAGTACGAAAATATTTGAGATGGATCTTAGCAGCTGCTTTCGCTGCTTTTATAGCGACCTCTTTAGGATTCATATTCTTTCAGATTCTCTTTTATCCGTTGAGAAACATCTGCCACTTCTGCCTTGAAGATCTCTCCTGTTACCTCTTCGTAGATCTTCATGTATTTCTGTGATACTTCTGCAATAATATCCTCAGGAATCTCTGGAATGTCTCCGTCGCCCATGAAATTCTTCTCTTTGATGAGCCACTGCCTCAGATATTCCTTATCGAGCATCCGTTGATCTTTTCCTGCTTCGAATAATTCTTCATAGGTATCTACATACCAGTACCGAGAAGAATCTGGTGTATGTATTTCGTCTGCGAGAATCAACACTCTATTCCCATCAAGACCAAACTCATATTTGGTATCGACTAAAATCATGCCGTTTTTCAGAGAGATCTCTTGGCCGCGTTTGAAGAGTTCTAATGCTGTTTCCTTGACTTTCTGCAATAATTCTTTTTCCATTATCCCTTTCTCAACAATCTCTTTTTCAGAAATAGGTAAGTCATGACCTTCCTCTTCCTTGGTAGAAGGAGTGAATAATGGAGTATCAAACTTCTGGTCTTTTTTCATGCCTTCTGGCAAAGTGATACCGGAAACTGCATTGCCCTTCTGATAATCTCTCCAGGCAGAACCAGTCAGATAACCACGGATGATGACTTCGATAGGGAGGATCTTCACTTTCTTTCCTACAGTCACATTGGGATCAGGTATGCTAAGAATATGGTTCTTGCAAATGTCTTTTGTCTTTTCGAACCAGAAAGCTGAGATCTGATTCAATACCTGTCCTTTGAAGGGGATGGTTGTCAGCACTTTGTCAAATGCACTTATCCTATCTGTTGTTATGAGAAAAACCTTATCTTCGCCAATATAGGTGTCCCTTACTTTTCCTTCATACTTCTTCCCTAAGGCAAGAGCTGTTCCTTTCAGTGCCAAAGGGATCTGTTTTTTTATCTGGTCTTCAGATATCATTGTGTCACCTGCTGAATAATGTCTTTGCTATGCTTTTGTCCGTTGAAATAATCTTCTACCATCTTCTTGAGACTGTTATTGCGGAATTCTGAAGCCTGCATTGCATCTATCTCTGCCTTGGAAAACCATTTCACAGCCAATATCTCGCTTGATGATGATCTTTCTTTGCCGCTGACAACATCCATTGCATAATGCATCCGGAATTTATGCTTTCCATCTTTCTGGTACTCATAGATTCCGACAAGATATCTGATGCTGCACCGATAACCGGTCTCTTCTTCGACTTCTCTTATTGTGCCTTCCTCAACTGTTTCATTCTGATCCAGTTTTCCGGTAGGAAGATTCCATTTGCCATAGCATTTCTTCTCTGCCTCTTGGACAAGGAGAATCTTTCCATCTTTCTCCACAAATCCTGCTACGATAATCTGGAAATCAGGCATTTTGCAGTTCCTTATCTGACTCGCGCACCTTTTCTGCATGCGTCTCTCTATATGCCTGGAGTTGATCATACTTCTTCATGATCTCTGCTGCTGCGATGGCTGCATTCTCTCCCCTATTCAGGCCGACCCAGAGACCGTTCTTGGAATGCTTCAATACATTCAAGGCAGCTTCTGCAGAATCATCATCTTTATCCATAAGAGGGACATAGATGACCAATTCATTCGTATCGATCGCATCTTCATTCAGACTGGCAAACTTGATGTTCAGTGAGTTTGTTAGTTGATCTGACCATTCATACGGAAGGGAAAACTCATCTAAAAGTGAAGTGCATTTCTGCGCTGCCTTTGCATCCTTATCGCCGATAAGGTTGATCTTTTCTGCTCCTTTGAGGATGTGCAAGGCCATAACAGCAGCAACGCCTGCCTTGTCCACTCCGACTCCCAAGACAGGGATGCCTGGAGGCATCTGCATGATCGAAAGAACCGCATCTAATCCTTCATAATTTGATTTTACAGGGACACCTATGACTGGACAGAGCACTTTAGAAGCGACGACTCCAGGTAGATGGGCTGCTAATCCAGCACCTGCGATAATGAGGTCATACGGATTCTGAAGAATCTCATGGACTTCATCAGGGGTGCGATGTGCAGAGCTTATCCTTACATCATGATCGATCTTCTTTTCTTTCAATTCTTTAGAAATTTCCTTATAGATATGCTGGTCTGATTTTGAGCCGAAGATAATCAATACTTTAGGCATTTTATCACCAAGAAAAAGCAAACAAAGTAGGTTTAAATAGTTTATGACTTTCTCTGCAGGGCAGCTTTCACAAAGCCAAAGAACAAGGGAGCAGGGCTTCCTAAAGCTGATTTGAACTCTGGATGGGCCTGTGTTGCGATAAAGTAAGGATGATCTGGCAATTCAATAAATTCCATCAGTTTGGTATCGTCATCCCTGATATGGTGGCCGGAAAAGATGATGCCTCGCTGTTCCATCTTCTCAACAAACTCTGGATTTACCTCATATCTGTGGCGATGCCTTTCAAGGACAGTATCTTCTTTAACTAACTTGCCCAACCTGAATTTGTTATTCTTATCGTGTTTCAAGCTCTCAAACTGCTCATTGTCTTTCTCGAGCCTTCCTGATTCTTTATAGAGCTTATACACCCGAGAGTTCTTCTTTAAGGTGGCTGCGTATGCACCTAGACGCATCGTGCCGCCGTAATCGCTTTTCTCTAAAATGGCCTTTTGCGTCGGTAAGATGTCAATGACCGGATGAGGGGTCTTCTTCTGATTTTCAGTTGTGTTGGCCCCTTCTAGTTTTGCGACATTCCTCGCATATTCGACAACTGCCAGCTGCATACCATAGCATAACCCCAAGTAAGGCACTTTATGCTCTCGTGCATACTGGACAGCATTGATCTTTCCTTCCACTCCTGAAGAGCCGAAGCCTCCTGGGACCAAGATGCCGTCGAAATCTTTCAACGCTTCTTTGGTCGTCTGCTTATCGGTAAGTGTCTTCGCATCTATCCAGGAAATGTCAACACCTGCATCAATGGATGCACCTGCGTGCAGCAATGATTCGTTAACAGAGATATAGGAATCTTTGAGACTGAAATCACCGATGTCTGCATACTTGCAGATCATCGCAATCTTGACGCGATGTTTTGGTTCGGCAATCCTCTTCACTAGTTTTTTCCATTCCTTGAAATCAGGCTGTTTTTTGAGCTTGATCCTGAATTCAGAGAGTAATTTCAATCCCAGATTCTCTTTTTCCAGATCAAGAGGAATTCGGTAGATGGTGTCTATATCTGGTTCGGATATCACATATGATGAGGAGATATTTCCATACAACTCAATCTTTTTCTTCCTGATATCATCCAGCGGCTTTCTTGCCCTGCAAATCACGAAATCCGGCAAGATACCATTCTCAGAGAGCATCCTGATAGCCTGTTGAGTCGGCTTGGATTTCATCTCCCCCATATGTCCTGGAATAGGGAAATAACTGACCAAGAAATAGACCATGTTTTCCTTGCCAAGCTCCCTCTCTAATCTCTTCATCGCAAACAAGAACGGGACGTTCTCATGATCCCCGATCGTGCCGCCGATCTCGATGATGGCAAAATCAAAGCCTTTTGCAGATTCTTTTATCCTTCGTTCAATCTCTTGAGGGATATGAGGTATGAATTGTACGGTCTTGCCAAGGTATTCGCCTTTCCTCTCTTTATCGATGACTGTCTTATACACCTGGCCTGAAGTGATATTGTTCCTTTTTGGAATATGTATCTGTAGAAATCTTTCATAATTCCCGAGATCCTGATCGATCTCTCCGCCGTCATCTGTTACCCAGACTTCGCCATGCTCTGTCGGGCGCATGGTGCCGGCATCATAATTAAGATAAGGATCTATCTTGATAGCAGTAACCTTATACCCATATTCCTGAAGAATCTTGCCGATTGAAGCGGAAGTCACGCCTTTACCTACGCCGGAAATAACTCCCCCTGCAACAACGATATATTTTGTCAACGATGTACCCCCTCTTCTCGATATGCTGACCAGGGCTTGACCAGCAGATCTTTCTCTTGATATTGCGAGATTGCTTGTATAAAAAGCTTTGCAACCTGAGTATTGGTGATGAGAGGAGTATTATAATCTACTGCTGTTCTTCTGATGTAGTAATCATTTGTTACTTCTTCCCTCTCAAAATTTTTCGGGATGTTGATGACCAGATCGATCTTGCGGTTCTTGAGATAGTCCATGACATTGGGCTTCTTGTCTTCCAAGGGCCAATAGAGGGGAGTAGTAGAAACTCCGTGCTCTTTGAGATAGGCATGTGTGCCGAATGTTGAATACAATGTATAGCCCATCTTCTTGAGCAAATGGCAGCTTTCGAGCAGGATGGCTTTTGTCTCTGGAGTTCCTGTAGAGAGGAAAATATTCTTCTTGGGAATGGTATAGCCGACTGAAAGGAATGATTTCAAGAATGCTTCATGGATATCATCACCGAAACAGGCCACCTCTCCAGTGGAAGCCATCTCCACTGACAGGATAGGATCTGAGCCTTTCAGCCGTGAGAAGGAGAATTCCGGCGCTTTTACACCGACATAATCGAGCTCGAAAGCTGATTTCTCTATCTTCGGCAATTTCTCGTTCATGATGGCTCGAGTTGCGACATCGATGAAATTGACCTTGAATATCTTTGAGACAAAAGGAAAGCTTCTTGATGCTCTTAAGTTGCACTCAATGACTTTGACTTGGTTTTCTTTTGCAAGGAACTGGATGTTGAAGGGGCCAGTTATGTTGAGCTTTTTTGCTATGGCTTTGGCGATATTCTTTATCCTCCTCGCAGTCTCTAAGTACAGGTATTGCGGCGGGAGAACTATTGTCGCGTCTCCGGAATGCACTCCTGCATTCTCAACATGCTCGGAGATGGCCCAGCAGACCAATTTCCCTTTAAAAGCCACTGCATCACATTCTACTTCCTTTGCGTTGTTGATGAACTTGCTGATGACAACTGGATATTCCTTTGAGACTTTTGAAGCAAGCTTAAGGAAAGCGTTCATGCTTTGATCATTGAAGGCGACTGACATGGCAGCTCCGCTGAGGACATAACTTGGCCTTATTAAAACAGGATATCCCACTCTCTTGACGAATCTCTTTGCCTCTTTTATGCTTGAGAGCTCTTTCCACTCTGGCTGGTCTATGCCGAGATCGTCCAATAATCTGGAGAATTTATGGCGGTTTTCAGCGTTGTCGATCGAATCGGGAGAGGTGCCTAAGATCGGAACCTTTCGCTCATGGAGTTTTGCTGCCAGATTATTGGGAATCTGGCCGCCCATCGAAACGATAAGGCCAAGAGGCTTTTCTTTCTCATAGATGTCTAAAACTGTTTCCAGGCTCACTTCATCAAAGATCAGCTTGTCGCAGATGTCATAATCTGTTGAGACAGTCTCTGGATTGTAGTTGAGCATGATGGTCTTATAGCCTAATTTTCTTAATGTCAAGGCAGTGCTGACGCAGCACCAGTCAAACTCCACAGAACTGCCTATCCTGTAAGCGCCGCTGCCCAGGACCATGACCTGCTTTCCTTTATTGAACACTATATCGTTTTCTTGTGCATTATAGGTGAGATAGAGGTAATTGGTCCGAGCAGGATATTCTGCTGCTAAAGTGTCTATCTGCTTGATGAAAGGCGTTATCTTTAACTGAAGGCGTTTCTTTCTCACCTCATCTGGATTTGTTTTCAGTAAATGTGCAAGCTGATAGTCTGAGAAGCCGTTCTGCTTCGCTTCTTTGAGAATCTCTTTAGAAAGCTTTGATAATTTTCGTGCGCTCTTGATCTTTTTTCCCATCTTGACTATATTCCCTAACTTATGCAAGAACCATCTATCGATTTTCGACAATGCATAGATCCTATCGACAGAATAGCCCTGCTGGAATGCTTTAGCGATAGCAAAGACGCGTTCATCTGTCGGCTGCTGAAGTTCTTTCTCGAGATTCTTGAACTTGATATCATTACAGACAAGTCCGTGCATGTCCTTTCCGAGCATCCTGATGGCTTTTTGGAGCGTCTCCTCAAAGCTTCTGCCAATAGCCATTATCTCCCCTACACTTTTCATCTCTGAGCCGATCTCTCTTTTCACTAACCTGAATTTTTCTAGGTCCCATCTCGGGATCTTTATGACAATGTAATCTAATGAGGGTTCGAAGCAGGCTTTAGTCGCTAAAGTGATGGAATTCTTGACTTCTGTCAGTGAATATCCTAATCCTAATTTTGCAGCGACAAAGGCTAATGGATAGCCTGTTGCTTTCGAAGCCAAAGCTGAACTTCTTGACAATCGTGCATTGACCTCTATGATCCTATAATCTTCTGATCTTGAATCTAGTGCATATTGGATATTGCATTCTCCGATAATGCCGAGATGTCTGATGACCTTGATGGCGATATCTCTCAATTTATGGTATTCTTTATTCGTCAGAGTCTGTGAAGGCGCTACTACTATGCTCTCGCCAGTATGGATGCCCATGGGATCGAAGTTTTCCATGTTGCAGACCGTGATGCAGTTGTCATATTGGTCCCTCACTACTTCGTACTCAATCTCTTTCCAACCTGCGAGATATTCCTCTATCAGCACCTGCTTGACTTTTGAGAATGCCTGCTTTGCCTTTTCAGCCAACTCCTGCTCATCTATGCACATCCCTGAGCCAAGTCCTCCTAACGCGAACGCAACGCGAGTCATGACTGGATAGCCTATCTTTTTCGCTGCTTTGATCGCTTCCTTCACACTAGATGTAGCTATGCTTCTTGGTGTTTTGACCTTGATCTGATCCAATTTATCGACAAAGAGTTTTCTGTCTTCTGTCACCTCTATGGTCTTGACTGGAGTGCCAAGAACTTTCACCTTGTGTTTCCTGAGAATCCCTCTCTTGTATAGCTCAACACCGCAATTCAAGGCAGTCTGGCCGCCGAAACTCAACATGATCGAGTCTGGCTTTTCTTTCTTGATTATCTTCTCCACAGTCTCTGGTGTTATGGGATTGAAGTAGACTTCATCTGCCAAATGCTCAGAGGTCTGGATTGTCGCGATGTTTGGATTGATGAGAATGGTCTTGATGCCTTCTTCTTTCAAGGCTTTGATGGCTTGGCTTCCTGAATAATCAAACTCTCCTGCCTGGCCTATCTTGATGGCGCCGCTACCTAAGATCAAAGTCTTCTTAGCCATTTTTTACCCTCTTGATGAATCTATCAAACAAGAATGCTGTATCCACCGGCCCTGGACTGGCTTCTGGATGGAACTGCACACTGAAAAAAGGCTTTCTCTTGTGGATGATACCTTCATTCGTCCCATCATTAGCATTCACAAACCATTCTTCCCATCCTACGGGGAGCTTTTTCGGATTGACGGCAAAACCATGATTTTGAGAGGTAATGAAACAGCGTTTTGTGCCTTTCTCTATGCAGGGCTGGTTCTGGGAGCGATGGCCGAACTTCAGCTTGTAGGTATCGCCGCCGGCAGCTAAAGCGAGAAGTTGGTTTCCCAGGCAGATTCCAAAGATAGGCTTCTCTTTCTGGAGTGCAATCTTGATATTTTCTATGGTCTCCTGCGCCATCTTTGGGTCGCCAGGGCCATTAGAGATGAAAAGGCCGTCATACTGATGCTTGTTGAAATTATAGTCAAAAGGAACCCTGGTTACTTTCACCTTTCTCCGGATGAATGACCTGATGATGTTGTATTTACATCCTGTATCGACAATCATGATCCTCCTTTTCCCTTTTCCATACTGAGTAACCTTTTTAGGGGAGACCTGTTCAACGAGATTCTCTTTATTGGGATTATAGAAACTGATATTTTCCTTATTGATGATTTTGCCAAGCATGCTGCCCTTTGTCCTGAGCTTTTTTGTCAGGGCGCGAGTGTCTATGCCGTAGATGCCTGGAATGTTCCCATCTTTCATCCAGTCGGATAATGAAGAAGAGGCATTCCAATGGCTATAGTTATGGGAATAATCTGAGATGATCAATCCTTTGATATGGATTCTTGAAGATTCAAAGAACTTCAAGAGCTTATGCTCCACCTCTTTCGGAGGGACACCATAATTGCCTATCAAGGGATATGTCAAAACGAGAATCTGTCCCCGATATGATGGGTCAGTCATGGTCTCGGGATAGCCTACCATACCGGTGTTGAAGACAACCTCTCCTGCTTCAGAACTGTCTGCACCAAACGGCTTTCCTTCAAAGACAGAGCCATCTTTGAGAACAAGTCTTGCCAGAGTTTTTTCTTTCATCTCTGGGATATTTCAGAAGACAGACCGATTAATAAGCTTTTGTATTATGGAATGGCTATTTTACCGTCGAGAAGAGAGCACTCTCAATATGTTGATTTCGGAGTGAGTTTCTGTTTTTAAATGTTGTGGCTAGATAAATTCATACTCTTGATAGTGTTCGCTATATAATAAATCCTTGAGAATCTTTTCGGCTGTCTCTTTGCTATCGACATGCATCTTCCATAACACACCTTGACGCATGCTATGGAGGTTGTCGAAGCCTAATTGTTCTCTCAAAGTTTTGAACAAGGGAGCGTCTCCTTTATTTATGACCACTGCATTGAATGTTTCGTGTTTGGGTGCGTCTTCTACCTTGTAGATCGAGGTGGAATGCTTATTTGCATTGACGACGATATCTGTCTGGACAATATCCTTCATGAACTTTTCTGCATCTTTTAAGACTTCAAATTCATAGAAGTCTTCTCTTTCTAGCTTTTTTAATTCTTTGAAACCCATCTTCTCAAGAGTATGGAAGGCAGTTATGCAGGTAGTGTCGGGAATCTTGAGTTTGACCAATAGCCGTATCTTCATCTTATGTATTCCCTCATGGATTCAAAGATTTTAGCAGCGGCTGCTAATGACATAGCATCTTCGAAGTTGTTCATGGTCTTCTCTTTGAGATGCTTCTTGAAAAATGCCCTTTCGGGATGAGGCATCATCGCCAACACATTCCCTTTCTTATTGGAAATGCCAGCAATGTTTGCTGTGGAGCCGTTTGGATTAGCAGCAGCATTGATAGTTCCGTTCTCGTCGCAATATTTGAAGACTATCTGATCATTCTTCTCAAGCCCCTCTACCAATTGAACATCATTCGTTACAAATCTTCCTTCGCCGTGAGCAATGGGGATGTCGATGATATCTTCTTCGTAGAATGCATTGAATGCGTTCTTCTTTCCGACATTCTTGATCTTGACCCAGGTGCAGTAATAGCCGCTCACGACAGGATTGATATTCGGGGCGACAGCCATATGCACCTTATCCTTCAGTCCGGGAATCAGTCCAGCTTCCACCAATATCTGGCAGCCGTTGCAGATGCCCAAGACAGGCTTTCCTTTTTTTGCCTGCTCCTTTATCTTCTGCATCAACGGATCCTTGGCAGAGATGACTCCGGCCCGGATACGGTCTTCATAGGACCAGCCGCCTGGCAAAACAAAGCCATCATACTCATCCAGGTCTTTCTTGGTGTTCCATCTAAGGATATCTGCCTGCATCCCTACTGCATCGCACGCTAGCTTGGTCTCATTTTCGCAGTTGGTTCCGGGAAAATAAATCACGGCTATTTTTTTCATTTTAGCTTGCGTAGCAATCCTCCTTGATCTGCTGCAGCGTAGCTATCCTCTGTTGAGAGGGATCTAATTGTTCATCGAGCTCTTGCTGCAATGTATCATCAATCTCAATATATGCTTCTTCAAACGCATCTTGGGTCATGGCGAGCTTCTCTTCCGGATGGATCTCACCGCACCATCTTTCGGGAATCTCCTTTTCCTGTGCTAATGCATGCTGGACTATGGTCATAAAACACTCATTCCTTGCGATAACTGTCCTTTTACAGGCATTCTCTGCCTGCTGCATATCTTCTCTCTGGATGAACTTTGATGCATAATCATGATAGGTCAGATCCAGCTTATACCGTTGGGCAAGCTGTTCATCATACTGGGTGCAGGCTGTCATGAGTATCAACAATGCTATGAGCCATCTCATTGTAGCGCCTCTGTAAATCCAGAGGTCCATGCTTTTTTCATCTCTTCAATAGATAATCGGAATTGTTTATCTTTTGCGGTGAATCTCAGATCTGAACCTCCGGTCTCACCGAGGATCATTGCATCTGGAAACATCTTCTTGATTTTTGGGATGTGTCCATTATCAACCTCGAACACAAAGCCAGAGCTTTCGCTGAACAATATCTTTGATAAAGGTAAGGAAGAGAAATCTAAGTTAATAGAAGCTCCAATCTTTCCATCTGCCTCTCCTCCCAACATCATCTCAGCTACGGTTGTCAACAATCCGCCATCTGAGATGTCATGGCAGCTCAGGATAAGTTTCTTTTCTATGGCATCGATAATGGAATGGATCATCTTTTTTTCTTTCTCATAATCGATTTCAGGAACATTCTTTCCGAGATGATCATGGAGCTCGTAATATACTGAACCCCCTAACTCATCCTTCCTTTCGCCGACCAGGAATAAGGTAGAGTTCTCTTTCTTGATCTTCATGGTTATTGCTTTGCTCACATCTTCCAATTTGCCCAGACAGGCGACAACTGGAGAGGGCGCTACTGATTTTCCGGCTGCGCTTTCGTTATAGAAGGAGACGTTTCCTCCGATGAACGGAACTGGTCCTTGTGTTCCTTTCAGATGGAGCCTGGAAGTGGCTTCTGCCAATCCTTTCACTGCTTCAGTGAATTCTGCAAACTGCTCTGGCTTCTCTGGGTTGCCAAAGTTCAGGCAGTCAGTCATCGCGATTGGAACGGCTCCTACTGCTGCAACATTCCTCATCGACTCTGCGACTGCATTGATGGCAGCCTGTTTTGGATCAATCAATGCATAACGAGGATTTGCGTCTGCTGACAAAGCCAGACCTGCAGGACAGCCGTCTATCGGAGCCTGCACTCCTGCATCTGCCTCTCCTGCTCTGATGACTGCCAATCCTTGGACTTCAGTATCATAGTGCTTATAGCACGCTAATTTAGAAGCGACTGTAGGGTGAGAGAGCACTTTCAGGCACATGTCCTTATAATCTGGTTCAGCTATTGATGGCTCTTTTCCTGTATATTTTTTTTGGCGAGATTCTCTTTTATATTTTATGCCTTGAGTTATCTGGTTGACATCAGCATTGCAGATGATCTTTCCTTTATGTCTCAGGACATAGTTGTTCTCTTTCGTTACGGTGCCGACAACAGATGCTTTGGCGCCTTCTGAGACACTGGGCAAATCAAAATCTTCATTATAGATTTTAAGAATAGTAGGGGTAAAATCTTTCGGGCAGATCCAGGTGAATCGCTCTTGGGTTTCAGAGCATGTTATCATGTAGGGAGGAAGATTATGCATCGAGACATGGATCTTATCAATGTCAATGTCTGCTCCGAAACATGCTGAGCTTGTCAGCTCGGTTGTGGCGCACATTATGCCGCCAGCGCCCATATCCTTGAAGCCGACTGGAATATTTTTTTCTCTTACAATTTTGAAGACTGCTTCTGTTGCCCTGAAGAGAACATTCTTCAGGAATGGATCAGGCACTTGCACTGCTCCCCTGTTGCTTTCCCTATCATCTTCATCTAGGATAACTGAAGCGAATGTTGTGCCGCCGAAACCAGAATTGTCTGTCGCTTTTCCTACAATGATGATATCGAAACCTTCTGCATCCTTGGGAGCATGGCTATGGATGATTTCCTTTTCCTTGATGAGCCCTAATGTAATGACATTCACCAGACAGTTGTCATCAAAGCTTTCATTGAAATAGACATCTCCACAGATGACTGGAACACCTAGGGGATTTCCATATCCTGCTATGCCTTCAATTACTTGCGATGCGATATATTTTGTGCGATTTTTATTTTTGCCAAAGGGATTTCCGAATCGTAATGGATCGCCGCAAGCAATAACTCTGGCACCCATACAAAGAACATCTCTTACATTGCCGCCTATGCCTGTTGCCGCACCTTCAAAAGGAATAACTTGGCTTGGATGATTGTGAGATTCATGCGACATAGCAATGCCATACTTATCGCCCTGCCATTCTGTGAACAAAGCAATGCCTGCATCTTCCTTCGGGCCGAGGATGACTGTAGGGCCCTCTGTAGGTAGTTGCTTAAGAATATCCTTGGAACTCTTATAGCTGCTATGCTCAGACCATTGTGTATTGAAGATATGCAGTTCGGTAATAGTAGGATCTCTTCCGAGAATCTTAGGCAGTTTCTTTATCTCTTCTATGCTAAAACCCAGGCCATTCTCTTTAATGAGCGCAGAAAGCTCTTTATCTGAAAGGTCGAGATTTATCGTGTTTATGTCGATATCCCCCATGAGAAAATCAAGCGGAACTTGGTTTATATAGTTTTTGCTCCTTCACGGATTATCCAGATTCCTGAGCCTATGATCAAGAGGCCTCCAAGGAAGGAAAGCATATGAAGAGTTTCCTGGAATATCAGGAAACCAAAGAACACTGTGAAGACTATCTCGATATAGGCGATGATGCCTGCATGCTGTGCCAGCACTATTTTCAGTCCCTTTAAGAAGAGCAGTACTGCAATAACTCCTCCCACTACAGCAAGATATGCCATCAATCCAAAATCAACGAGTGATGGTATTACTCTTGGTAGAAACGGCAGGGCAAGAACTGCAAGGCCGAGATTTGTGTAGAACATAAGTCTTAATAGGGGATTTTTTGCCACATATGCTTTGTAGACTGTCAAGTTCACTGCATAAGCCAACGCAGAACCAAGTCCGAGCCAGATTCCCCAGACATCTTTCTGAGAGATAGCCCCGAACTGGAACAATAATGCCAGACCTGCCATAGATATGACTATGGCAACAAGGCTTTTCCAATGGAATTTCTCTTTCAGGAAAAAGACTGAGAGGATCAAGACAAAAACAGGCATGGTATAATGGCTGAACATAGCGTTGGCAAAAGAAGTCAAGCGGAGAGCAGAGAAGGTAAGAGCGATATTACCTAATGCAGAAAGGATGATTAGGGGATAGAGTTTTATGGGCTGAGGGAACTTCAACAGGTTTCTGTCCCTGATCACTATGGCAAGCATAACGACGAACTGAAGGACGAAAACAACAGCCAAGAGCTGCATCAGAGGGAGAGAGATGAAACGGACAAAAACCGACTGTATAGAAAAAAGAAGCATAGCAAGAATGATGAACATACTGCCTTTAATATAAGAATTCATCCTAATACTCTCACGACAAAGATAACCTCAATGATCGCGAGAAGAATTCCTCCAAAGATGTCAACTATAAAATGCTTCTTGGAGATATAACGGTGGAGAAAGACCAGGACTGCGAGCATTCCTGAGAAGATCATCACCCAAAGGAAAGGGTACTGCAGACTGAAGAGGATCGCTAAAATGGTGACATTCAGACTGTGGGAACTTGGGAAGGAAGACGCAAGGACTTTTTCTATGAAAATGGAAAATTCCTCTTTCTGCGGCCTGTCCTTGAAATGGACGCTCTTGATGACAATGATAAGTGCCATGGCTATGAGGAACGAGTAGAACAGCCGGAAAAAGAACTCTCCTCTCTCTATGAAGAGCATCGCAGCCAGAATAAGGATATAGAAAGGGATGCTGCCGAAATTGGATATATCATCCAGGATAATCCTAAGGATCTTCCTGGACATGAACTGCTTCGGAAGCTTCCTGATGGATTTTTTCATAGTATAAAGCAATAATCTGCATTATTTAAAGGTTGTCAAATTTCTCCCACTGTATAGATAGATCCGGTCACGATTATGAGATCTGTCGGCTGGGCAAGTTTTTCAGCCTTCTTGAGCGCTTTCTTCACATCATTGATCATCTCAGACGGCAACGAGGTATACTGGGCAAGATCCTCTGGCTTGGATGCCCTATGGAATTTCGGCTGGGTAAAGATGATATAATCAGAGAATTGGGAGAATATGGTTACCATGCTTTCGATATCCTTATCTGACATGATGCCGATGACCGAGATGACCTTCTCATATCTTTTCCGTATGGTCTTGATCTCTTTCTTCAACGTGAGTGCACCTCCTGGATTATGGGTGCAGTCCAGCAATATGTTATTTCGGAACTCGAATCTTCCAGGCCAACTCGTATTTCCGAGCCCTTTTCTTATAGCATCTTCAGAAATAGTGACCTTGAGCATGTCAACAGCCTGGACAGCCAAAGCTGCATTCTCCAACTGGAAGTTCCCTTCCAGCGAGAGTTTGAGATCCTCATAGGCATTGATGCTGAAATGGGCATTGTGATTCCTATAGGAATGCGGGGTATGTATCTTGGCATGCTTTTTCCTGGCGATCTCCTTTATCACTTTCAATGCTTTTCCTTTGGCAGCAGTGATCACCGGAACATTCTCTTTGATGATGCCTGCCTTCTCAAAAGCGATCTGTTCTAATAAAGCGCCTAAATAATCAGTATGCTCCTCTGAGATATTGGTTATGATGGAGAGAAGAGGGGTAATGACATTGGTTGCGTCCAGTCTTCCACCCAGACCTACTTCCAAGACAAGGAAATCAACATCCTGGAAATAGAGAAAGGCTATGGCTGTTGCTGCTTCAAAGAACGTCTGATTTGTATGAACACTCCTGACTGTAGCTATATGCCTCTCGAGTTCTTCCTCATCTATCTCCTTCCCGTCCTTCTGGAAACGTTCATTGAACCTTTTAAGATGGGGAGAAGTATACATGCCTACCTTGAAGCCCTGCTCTTTCAGGATCGAAGAGAGCATGGCACAGACAGAGCCTTTGCCGTTTGTTCCGGCGACATGGATGCACTTTATTTCTTTATGGGGGTTGCCTAGCTTTTCCAAGAGAGCAGTCATCCTTTCCAATCCTAAGACCGTTCCCGCACTCACCAGACTGAGCAGCCAGTCGAGGTTTTTCATAATGCAGCATACTTTATCTCAATTTATAAACTTATTGTAAAAAAATATTATATTATGAACTTAATCTTATTTTAGATATATATCAATACTATTTTAATAGTATTTTAAGTTTAAAATCGAAAGCTTTATAAATTCGTCATCAGGATAAGTGTATGTGGCAGGAACAGGGAAAAGAACGTTCAAACAACTGCAGAAACTTATTCTTAGAAGCCTGAAGGCTCGTCCTCTAACGATCAATGAGATCTCTTCTAAAAGTAGAGTGAACTGGAATTCTACTGCAAAGCAATTGATCCTATTGAAAGGCCATGAATTAGTCAAAGAGATAATCAGTCACCGAAGATTAAGGGTATTTGAGCTTACCAAAAAAGGGAGAAAACTGTTATGAAGCGACTATTGATTTTAGGGCTCCTTCTTTTTGCGAGCTTTGCTGCTGCTGTCACGACCGAATCCTATGTCCTCGAGCCAGCGATGATCACTGGCGCCCTGGAACTGGATGACCACTTCACCCAAAGCCTGTTTATCCAGAGCAGGGGACGTGAACTGAGCGGGACGTTATCTGTCTCAGGAAATGCCTCTTCTTTAGTGAGCTTCAACAGGCATGAATTCACTGTCCAAGCACTGCAGGAGACAATCCTCAATATCAATCTCTTCGGCATCGAAGAGACAAACTTCAACGAACAGGAACTCATCGCCTATCCCAGATACTACAGCGGCATCATCCATGTCAAAGGTGATATCAACCAGGATATCCCTCTGGAGATTGTGGTCAACCAGCGAGGGAACAAGAATGCAGGCTCTTTGATCCTGCAACTCAAGCCTCTCCGCACCAATGTCATCGTCGGCAGAAATCTGAGATATGTCGTCGACCTGCAGAATGTCTTTGCGAGCAAGCAGTTCGACGTCAAGCTGAGACATCGCCTGGTGAGACTGAGGAACGACCTCAATAGGACGTCGGGACCTATCCGGTTCGATAAGGAAGAGATCAATGAGAGCGTCCTCCTCAGCGAGGACAATCTCACGCTGATCAAGAGCTTCTCCCTGCCAAAGGATTTTGCTATCGAGAAAAACTTCACGACTGGAGAGTATATCCTGCTCATCCAGGCAGAATATTTAGGATTGCTGTCAGAGAGCGCTGCTCTCATCGAGTTCCAACTTCCGTTTCTCAAGAAGAGGGCTTTCGGCTTTTTCCCCTATTGGCTCATTCTCTTGCTCCTTACTCTAGGGGCAGTTGGTTTTGTCACCTATAAGATCATCAAGCATGAGATGTCAAAAAGAAAGAGATTCAATGCCAAGGTGGATTATAAGGAAGTGCCTAAAGAAGGGCCGAGAAGCCTGTTTGTGGGAATGATAGCAGAGACTAATAAGCGGGCTTATTTTGATATGGATATCTTGACTGTCCATAGTATTGTGGCTGGATCTACAGGTGGAGGAAAGAGTATCGCAGCGCAGGATATTGTCGAAGAAGCATTGATCAAGGGAACTGCAATCGTTGTGTTTGATCCGACTGCTCAATGGTCTGGCATGTTGCGGAAGTGCGTCGATAAGAAGATGTTGAGTTTCTATCCTAATATGGGCATGAAAGCAAAAGAGGCCCGATCTTTCCCGGGAAACATCAGGGCAGTCAAGGATGGAAGAGAGGTCATCGACATCCATAAGTACTGGAAACCTGGAGAGATCCAAGTCTTCACCACCTCTACTTTAGATCCAAAGGATTATGACATCTTTGTCGCTAATACAGTAAGAGAAATCTTTCACAGCAACCTCCAGGAATTCAGGGGTTTGAGACATATGCTCGTGTATGATGAGATCCATCGTATCTTGCCGAAATTCGGCGGCTCTGGACAAGGTTTTATCCAGATTGAACGTGGATGCCGAGAGTTCCGAAAGTGGGGAATCGGCATCTTGCTGATCTCTCAGGTGCTGCAGGACTTTGTCGGACAGATCAAGGCCAACATCAATACCAACGTACAGATGAAGACACGAGATGAGGGCGACTTGAACAGGATCAAGACCAACTATGGAGAGCAGTTCATCCAGGCATTGATCAAAGCTCCTGTAGGCAGCGGGATGGTCCAGAACTCTGCTTGGAACAGAGGAAGGCCGTATTACGTGACATTCCGTCCTATCCTGCATTCGGTGATCAGGCTGAGCGATGAAGAGCTTGAGAAATATAATCAATATAATGATGTTGTCGACGATCTGGAATTCCAGTTTGAACAGCTGGAAAAAGAAGACCAGGATGTGTTCGACCTCAAACTTGAATTGAAACTGGCCAAAGATAAAGTCAAATCGGGCAACTTCAACATGGTGCAAATCTATCTTGATGGCCTTACCCCTCGTGTCGAGAAGATCTGGAATAAGATAGGGAAGAAGCCCCAGAAAATGGAGAGAAAGCTCATTGATGTTGGGGCGATGGAAGCAGA
This sequence comes from Candidatus Woesearchaeota archaeon, assembly GCA_018221205.1. GTDB lineage: Archaea > Nanobdellota > Nanobdellia > Woesearchaeales > WJIZ01 > JAAOYF01. Next base: position 41,891 of record JAAOYF010000045.1, read on the forward strand.
GCTACAGCAGGCAAAAGAAGAGCATGAGCAAGCTGCAGACAAGGAGAAGCAAGAAAAGAAGAAAAAGGTGGAGACGAGGAAGGAAGAGAAAAAAGAGGTCAAGCTGAGCAAAGAGCAGATCGCTGCCAATATTGAGAGCATAGGCCAGTTGGGCAAGCAGATAGAGGGATTGATACTCCATAAAGACTGGATGACCATCAATGATCTCCTGATGGAGATCAAGAACATTCCTTTGCCTAAGGAGAGTGCTGCGAAGAAAGAGGCAACAGTCAAGAAACTCGAGGAGGCTATTGAGCTGGGGAAGAATCCGCCTAAGGAAGAGAAGAAGGAAGCGGTAAAACCACAGGAAGCGGTAAAACCAGCTGCCACAAATGGAACTCCTAAGGCAAAGACCTGATTCTGGAGTCATAACACATCTTTATATATGATGACGCTATTATAGGACTATGGTTGATGAGAAGATAAAGTTGAGACGGCCTAATCTGTTTGAGAATATGCTGCTCGTCATGAGCATCCTGGCAACAGGCATCGGCTATTTCTTTGTCCATCAGATGGTGTTGCAATATAGCTTAATCAGTTTTGAGAGTACGATGGCAGTGCTGCTCTGGCTGCTGCTCATCATCTTCATCATCAATGTCTCGGTAAATGAGAACTCGAAAGAGGAACTGAAGATCCTCATCAAGCAGCAGCATGAAGAGATGAGAATATTAAGGCATGATCTGAGAAGAAAACGTTAACGCCTTGCGAGGCTCCTTCTTTTATTGAAAAGATTCAGGATATTATCTGAGAACAATAATCCAAGGAAGAAGAGATAGCCGAGGGTGAAGAACACAAGGCCGACAAACAAAGGCTTGTTCTCTATAGGGGAGAATTTCTCATTTGGGGCGATTTCAATCTGCCAAGAGGATCTTAATGCGACCAAGAAGGTGGTGCTTAAAATAAGCGGCATGGTTAGGAATGAAAAAATCATGATCTTCTTACCCTGTGACCAGTTTTCGATATTCATTGGCAGTTCCTCAGCCTTTCTAATTCAACTCTCTTGCTGATGCAATCCTCCTCTCCACTAGAAGGTATCACCCTTATTTTTAAAATTTGTGTCACTTCCAATCCTGAAAGGGGAAACGAGACCTTCTTGAAACTCCCGGGAGCGATGCCTTCTGTCATCTCCTCTGTGAGGACCGCGTCCTGGGTGAGAAGCACAATCTTCAGCCTGTCGATGTGTGTTGGGCCGTTGTTCTCGACAACAGCCTCAATCGATGAGGGTGTGAGGCAGATCTCTTTTCTCTCTTCAAGCGTCACGATGCCGAGTTCGACCTCTTTGCAGGAAAAGTCCTTCACTGCACCCCATGACATCACCAAAGTACCAAGTCCGATGGCAAATCCTAACAGAAGAATGGTGCTCACTAAGGGTGTTATGCCTTTTTTCATTTCAGCCATTTATCGATCTTTTTTTCTTCCCTATGGGTTATGCGAACGTACGGAACAGCTCCTGCAAGAAGGATTATGATGCCCAATAGGATCAGGGTATTGAGCATGAAAGGATCGATATAGTCAAAGAAGAAACCTAAAACTGCAATGAGCATGAATATGATATACAAAGCGAGGCTTTTGTCGAGAATTAATTTTGCTTTTTCTCTGGCTATGCGTGATTTTTCGAGTTCTAGATGGATCTTCATATCCTTAGATACCATAGCAAAACTTTTGCTTGTAGATTATATAAATGTTTGCCCGATAGATTTATATAAATTCATTCAAGCAAAAAAGGTATGGCTGAGATGACTCCAGAGCAGCAAGCTGAACTCAGGAAAAAGCTCGAAAGCATGAGTCCTGAGGAATTAAAGGAATTCCAGAAGAAGCAATGCATCTTCTGCCATATGGTTTCTGGAAAGGTTGCTGTGAAGAAGATCTATGAAGATGATAAAGTTCTTGGAGTGTTAGACATCAATCCTGCCAATCCGGGACATGTCCTCCTTCTTCCCAAAGAACACCACATGATCATGCCTCAGCTTCCTGAGGATGAGCTGCAGCATATCTTCAAAATATCTAAACAGCTGAGCAACACTGTCCTTCGTGCATTAGATGTCAGGGGGACAAATATCATCGTTGCCAACGGGCCGGCTGCAGGGCAGAGAGCGCAGCATTTCATGGTGCATATCATCCCGAGAAAAGAGAAGGATGGATTGGAGTTTTCGTTGCCCTCTCATCAATATGCTGAGGAGCAGCTTGAGCAGACAGCTCAAGTCGTGAAGCAAAAACTCAATGCGCTGCTAGGAATTGATGAAAAACCAGTGCCCAAATTAGTTGATGATGAATTCAAGCCAAAAGAAGAACCCGATGAGGAATCTGATGAAGATGCTGATGATGAAGATGCTGACGACTCGGAAGATGATGATTCTGATGAAGAAAAAACAGATGATGAAACTGATGAAGATGACTCGGATGAAGGAGATGATTCTGATGAGAAGGATAGTGGATTAGACCTTGATGCGATTGGGAGGCTGGTCAATGGCTGATTGCGTCATTTGCAAGATCATCAAGGGAGAAGTTCCTGCCAAAAAGATCTATGAAGATGATGATATCCTCGCTTTCTTAGATGTGAATGGTGCGGCAGAAGGGCATACGTTTGTTGTGCCCAAGCATCATTATCCAATCTTCGAACAAGTGCCTGATCCTTTAGTAGGGAGATTGTTCTCTGTCTCAAATAAGATATCTACTGCGCTTTTTGAGACCCTCAATGTGCAAGGAACAAATCTTTTTGTGACGAACGGAGTGAGCGCAGGACAGAGTGTAGCGCATTTTGTCATCAATATCATTCCGCGAAAAGAAGGAGACGGCATCAACCTGCAATGGCAGACCAGGCAGCTCTCTGAAGAGGAGATGTCCACTGTAGAACTTAAACTGAAAGATGGGGCAGCACATGTGGGCGTGACTGAGAGTGAGGATGTCATTGAGAAGCCCATAGAAAAACGTAAGGTCGTTTCTGGTAGGGAAGAAGACTATCTCTGGCGGAGCGTCAACAAAAAGATAGGTTAGAATAGCAGATATAATATATTTCCAAAGAATAATGTCAGGATCCAGCCGAACAGAAAGCTCGGCACAAAGGGAATGCCTTCTTTCACTAAGATTCTCTTGATCTTCTTTTGTTTATAGAGCCTTTTCAAGATGGCTATCTGCTTCTTCGTCACTCCTAGATCCTTCGGACCGGTGACGTGTTTTCCTGCATGCTTGATCTCTTTTGCTATCCAGTCTCCTTCTGTCAACAATGAAGGCTCGACAAGCTTATACATCGATGATTTCTCCACTGCCTTTATCAATATCCAGAGATAAAAGGTGAAGAAGACCGCTACTGCAAAGGTGAGGAGCATCATCCTGATACCGAAGTGCGGAAAGAAAAACCCGCCCAAAAGAAACACTATAGTGAAGGCCAGCATGACTCTTCTTTGTCTTCTCGCCTTCTGGATCACTTTTAGATATTCTTTCGTGAACTTTTTTCTATTCTTGAACGCAAGGACAATGCTCCATATCAATCCATAGACTGCACCCGCTATCAAGGTGTTTATGAGGAATCCTACTAAAAAGAGAGAGTCAATATTGAAGCCGTATAATGCTCCCAGACCCATAAGCAGCTTGGCGTCTCCGCCTCCCCATTGGCCAGTATAGAACATCGCCAATGCAAGGACAATGAATATGGCCAGCCCGAAGAGACTATTCATTATATACATCGGATCATGATGCACCAAAGAGAAGGTGAGGTTTGCAGCAAGGGCGAATGCGATAAGGCCATAATTTGCCCAGTCTGCTATCTCGCGAGTCTTCAGATCTGAGATGGAACCGGTAAGCAGATAGATTCCTGAGATGACATGCTTTATGAGTAATTCAATCATGATTATATTTCAAAGAACTGAGTTTATAAAGATATCTAGAAAATTATTTATATCAGCGTCACCAAATAGGGAATATGAAATGGGAATGTTCAAATTGTCAGTATGTGTTGAATAAGGAAGAATTTCCAGACAGATGCCCTTACTGTGGAGAAAAAGGTACGATGGGTAAAGTGAAATCAGCCCAGGATATCATTGATGGCAGCAAAGTAGAAAGATTGCCTAAGGATTAATGGCTTAATTTATTATCGATATTTCTTGCAGCTTCTATCAAATCAAGCAAAGTCCTCTGGATGTCTTTCTCGAGTTCTTCAATAAGATCTGAGAGGCTGTCTACACGCAGCAGATAAGAACTTCCCTGGTGCACTACCAGGCCCGATTCTATGAGGTGATGCATATGGTGGATCACTGTGCCCCTGCTTAAATAAAGATGTTCAGCAAGCTCATCCGAACTCAATGGTTTATTTTTCTTTGTGGATTTAAGCAATTCAATGAATATTCTGAAACATGACTTATTCTTATCTCGTAGGTTGAATAATCCGAGAGAACTGCCTAACCACTGCAATTGCTGATTCAGGCTTTTCTCAGCTGGCTTCCTGATGTTCATGATGGTTATGCGCTGATGGATAATTCTCATAATCGACGTATGGGGAAGGTAGTATAAAAAGGTTTGCCGGAAGGTTTAAATATAACTTGTTTACTACATATCTATCTGGTTGATTTAAGGTCAACTCAGAAACAAATGTTTAAATAGTGATTTGGGATCCATGCTAAGATGAAAGACGAAAAGAAAGTGAAGAAAAATCTGAAAGATGGGAAGATAGCAGAGCTGACCGATACTTTACAGCGGCTGCAGGCAGAATTTGAGAACTATAAGAAACGGGTTGAGAAAGACAATCTTGAGTTCAGGAAATATGCTGATGCAAAGATCATTGAGAAGATACTTCCTATTGTCGATAGTTTTGAGCTGGCATTGAAAAACAATGACAACGCTGAAGAATTCAAAAAAGGTGTCAAGATGATCTACGGCCAGCTTTTTGATACACTAGAGAAGGAAGGAGTAAGGCCTATAAAAGCAGAGGGAGAGAAGTTCGATCCGTACAAGCATGAAGTGCTGCTCAATGAGAAGACAGAGAAGGAAGAAGAGGATGGGCAGATTGTTGAGGAACTGCAGAAAGGATACATGCTCAAAGATAAAGTATTGCGCTATGCAAAAGTGAAGGTGAAGAAAAAATGATCCATTATGAACCTAAGCCAAAGCCTCAACAGGAAGACTATTTCTTGCTGCATGTCGATACTGTGCTGGATAATGCTCAACGAATAATTGATCGTACCTCTAAAACCATTGAACGAGAAGAACAGCATTTGCGCACTATGAAAGAAAAATACAAAAGGTGATACTATGGAAAAAAAGATCAACTTAAGCATCAATGAAGGGACAGCATTCTTTGCTCATGAAGCAAGCATCAATTTCGGACCTACTCAAGTCATCATGGATTTTCGATGCATCACACCTCGCGTCGATCCTCGGAGCAATGAGGCTCCTACGCTGAATATGGCCCATAATGTCATCATGGTGGAGCCATATCATGCGAAGAGACTCTTTGAGCTCTTGGGGACAACTATCGAGAAGTATGAGAAAGAATTCGGGAAGATCGAAAAGAGCAAGGCAATGAAATCTGCTGAGAAGAAACGAAAAGAGATGAAGAAAGATCCTCAAGTTTCGCCCAGTTATTTTGGTTAAAAGTTGCTTCGCAACTTTTCAAACCTCCCCACTAGTGCATAAAAGGTGCGTTTCCCGCCCCTAACAATGAAATCATAATCAAACACAAAGGTGATCAAACATGGCAAAAGAAAAAATAATCGGAATTGATTTAGGAACAAGCAACAGTGCGGCTTCTGTTTTGCAGGCCGGTAAGCCTATCATCATACCGTCTGCAGAGGGCGCTACACAATATGGGAAAGCTTTCCCCAGCGTGGTCGCGTTCACGAAGGACGGTCAGATGCTGGTCGGAGAGCCTGCGCGAAGGCAAGCGACCTCCAACCCAGACCGGACAATCGCTGCTGCCAAGAGGAAGATCGGTACTGACTTCAAATACAACATCAATAACAAAGAATACACTCCGCAGCAGATCTCTGCATTCATCTTACAGAAGATCAAGAAAGATGCCGAGGATTTTCTCGGAGAGAAGGTAACCAGAGCAGTCATCACTGTACCTGCTTATTTTGACGACAACCAGAGGCAGGCAACGAAAGATGCTGGAACGATCGCGGGCCTTGATGTTGTCAGGATAATCAACGAGCCTACGGCTGCTTCATTGACCTATGGACTGGATAAGTCTGGGAAAGACCTTAAGATCCTTGTCTTTGATCTTGGCGGCGGAACATTTGATGTCACGGTCATGGAATTTGGCGAGGGAGTCTTTGAGGTAAAATCAACATCAGGAGACACCCAATTGGGTGGAACAGATATGGATGAATCTCTAGTGGAATTCATCGCTAAAGAATTCAAATCCAAAGAAGGCATCGATCTGACAAAAGACTCAACAGCGATGCAGCGATTGAGGGAAGCGGCTGAAAAAGCAAAGATTGAATTGAGCACGACTGTCGAGACCGATATCAACCTGCCATTCATCACTGCCGGTCAGGAAGGCCCTAAGCATCTGCAGATGAAATTGACACGGGCAAAGCTCGAAGAATTGGTCGAACCCATCATCAAAAGAGTGCACAAGCCAATGGATCAGGCCATCAAGGATGCAGGCCTGAGCAATACTGACATCGGCAAAGTCATCTTAGTGGGCGGCCCTACCAGGATGCCTATCGTACAGAAGGCTATTGAGGATTTTACAGGAAAGAAAGCTGAACGAGGAGTGGATCCGATGGAATGTGTCGCCATGGGAGCGGCAATCCAAGGAGGAGTATTGGCTGGAGAGGTCAAAGATGTCCTGCTTCTGGATGTTACCCCTCTTACCCTTGGCATCGAGACTTTAGGAGGAGTGATGACAAAGCTTATCGAAAGGAACAGCACTATTCCGACAAAGAAGAGCCAGATATTCTCAACAGCATCAGACAATCAGCCTGCTGTTACCATCAACGTACTGCAAGGCGAGAGACCGATGGCTGCAGACAACAAGGCATTGGGAAGATTCGATCTAGTAGGCGTACCTCCTGCACCTCGGGGAGTGCCTCAGATCGAGGTTACTTTCGACATCGATGCGAACGGCATCGTGCATGTGCATGCAAAAGACCTGGGAACAGGCAAAGAACAGAGCATCAAGATAACAGCAACGCAGAAATTAAATGATGAAGACATCGAGAAGATGAAAAAAGATGCAGAAGCGCATGCTGAAGAAGACAAGCAACGGCTGGAAAGAGTGACCGTGCTGAATGAGGCAGAGTCTTTGGTCTTTCAGTATGAAAAGACTATTAAAGACCTTGGAGATAAAGTCAGCAAGAAAGACATCGAGCCTATCAAGAAAGACATCGACGGCTTGAAAGAGCTGCTTAAAGACAAAGAGAAGAACTTTGAGGCGATCAAGAAAGCCAAAGATGCCTTGGTGCAGAAATTCCAGAAAGTCTCTGAGGAACTGTACAAGAAAGTTGCTGAAGAGCAGGCAAAGAAGCAGGCAGAACAACCGAAAACTGAGAAGAAAAAAGATGATAAGGTTGTTGATGCTGACTTCAAAGTCGAGGACGAGAAGAAGAAATGAGCAAGGATTACTATGATGTTTTGGGAGTGAGCAAGAGTTCCACCAAAGAAGAGATCAAGAAAGCATATAAGAATCTCGCCAAGAAATACCATCCTGACATCAATAACGAGGATGGTGCTGAGCAGAAGTTCAAAGACCTCAATGAGGCTGCCTCTGTCTTGGGAGATGATGCGAAGAGACAGCAATATGACCAGTTCGGAGATGCAGAAGCGTTCAAGAGAGCTGGCGGCCAAGGGTTTGGCGGCTTTGATTCTGGTGGTTTCGGTGATTTTGCAAGCTTTGACTTCGGTGATATCTTTGACCAGTTCTTCTCTGGTGGCGGCTTCCGCTCACGAAGCAGAGCAAGGAATGGGGCAGATATCAGGGCAGACATCGAGATAAGCCTCGAAGAGGCTTCTTCTGGTGTGGAGAAAATCCTCACCCTCCCCAGGATAGAGCAATGCCATAGCTGCGATGGCTCTGGTGCAGCAACACCTTCTGATCTCAAAGAATGCTCTGAATGTGGGGGGGCGGGCACGAGCAGACGCACGCAACGGACTCCTTTTGGTGTCTTTACTACCACTTCCACCTGCCGGACATGCAAAGGAAAAGGGAAGAGCATAACAAAGGAATGCAAGACATGCGACGGCACCGGACTTATCAGGAAACAGCGGAAGATCGAGATCAAGATCCCGGCAGGAGCAGAAGAGGGAACAAATCTGCGATTGACAGGACAAGGAGAAGCTGGAGAATCTGGTGCGGTAAGCGGTGATCTGTACATCGTCATCCATATCAAAGAGCATGATACTTTCGAGAGGCATGGTGATGACCTCTATCTCAAGATATCTGTCCTTTTTGTCACTGCTGCACTAGGCGGCGAGATCGATGTCGATACGCTAGGCGGAAAGGCCAAGCTGAAGATACCTTCTGGCACGCAGTCCAATACGGTCTTCAGGATGAGAGGAAAAGGGATACCTCACCTTCATGGTTCAGGCAAGGGAGACCAGCATGTCGAGGTCGTAATCGAAGTTCCTGAGAAATTAAGCAAAAAGCAGAAAGACCTCCTTAAAGAGTTTGGAAAAATAGGAATGAAGAAAGGATTATTTAGCTAGGCGTTCTTCAGCATTGATTGAATCAAGATATACTGCCACTGATTTCGGCACCAGATGATTCCATGTCTTTCCTTCCTGGATCCTCTGCCTGATATCAGTTCCATTCATGCCATGAATAAAGCGGACCTCCCTCACAGGAATGTCCTTGTCCCAGAACAATGATTTCACCTTCTGGTTTCCTGATAACACACAGTGGAACTCTCCGACTGTCTTTTCGACATGATCGACCCATTTGTTGTCGTCATTGACATCGGGCACAGCGATGATCTCGACAGGCTCAAGCTTGTCTTCCTCTACAGCCTTCTTTATCATCTCTTTGCGCTCTTCAAAAGAGAAAGGATTCTCTACAGTATCTTTTTCTTGAGAACTGCCTATGCCTATGATGACTTTTGAAGAGATATACAATGCACTCCTGATATCCTCCAAGTGGCCATTATGGAACGGCTGGAATCGTCCGATGAAAAGGGTAATCATACTATCACCTCACTCCTTTAATTCTAAGACGGGCACAGGGCCCCTTTTATGCTTCTGCTTCTCAATCCTTTGCAGGGTTTTCTTCACTAAATTGTCCTTCTTATTTAACTTTTCCCCTTTGAGCACCCTCTTGAGGATTGAATCTAATTTGGAATAAGAAGCGCCTAAATCAGCTTCGTCTGTCTGGCCGACTGTCAATTCTGCAGAGGGCCTCTTGCGGATGATAGAAGGAGGTAGTTTAAGATATCTTGATATTTCCATGATCTCTGTCTTCAGCAGATCCCCTATGATCATCACATCACTTGCTAAGTCTCCATATTTTGTGCCATAACCGAGCATCAACTCAGATTTATTTGAAGTTCCTACAACAATGGCATTGTTGCTGTTTGCATAATTGTATAAGAGGACTGCCCGTGCTCTTGCCTTGGTATTCATCAACGCTATCTTGCTCTGCTTCCAGGCAAGATGATGATAGCTCTCTAAGTGGGGATTTATTTCAACAAGAAAATGTTTCACTCTCAGCTTTTTTGCCCAGTTCAACGCATCCTGGATATTCTTCTCTTTTGTGAGGCCTTTTTCCGGCATCATCAACGCAGTTACATTCTTTGCGCCCAAGGCATCGCAGCATAGTTTAAGGCATAGTGCAGAGTCAACGCCTCCGCTCAAACCTATAACTGCCTTATGGTGATGGTGTCTTTTGAACCAGCCCTTGATCTGTTCCAATAGCAGGTAATACGTCGTTTTCATGCACCTTTGGGAACAATGGGGGGTATAAAAAGCTTGCGGGCTGTAATGAAAACGAGATGGATGCGTCACTTCAACTTTGAACTTTTAAAAATATGCTCTTTATAGGGTTCGAGCCGGATAATCTTTGCTTTTATTCTTCTTTTTTTCAGCTCTTCTTCCAAATTAGCTGTGAATGCTTTCTGATCATAACCTAGACAGATGATATCTGGCTTGAGTTCCTCAATAATCTCATATTTATCTTCCTTATGGCCAAAGACCACTTTATGAGGAATGCCTGTCAGTTCGAGATGGGATTTCCTTTCCTTTTCTGAGTATTTTGGGGGCTTTCCTTTGATCTCTTTTATGGTCTCATCTCTTGCCAGGACAACAATAAGCTCTCCTAATTTTCTTGCCTCTAATAAATAGGCGAAATGTCCTGGATGCAGCTGGTCAAAGCTGCCGAATGCCATTACTCGTTCCATGATAATGAAGAATATTTCTCTCTGCTCAACTCTTTTGCTTTTTTCAGCTCTTCTTGAGTGAGTATTGAAGGGATGAATTGAAGCTTGAGCGCTTTCTGGAAGCCTTGCTTCATGGCCTCTGCGACTTGGGCATAATCAACTTTTTTTCCTTCATCGTTGATCGAGGTTATCCTGCTCTTCAGAGCTTCTTTTTGTTTATCTGATAATCCTTTGAAGCAGCCTGCATATTTCTCAATGTCCATATCGATGAGGACAGCACCATGCTGCAGCACTTTTCCTTTTGTCCTTTTTTGCGCGGAACCGACGATCTTCTTTCCATTCACGAGAATCTCATACCAGCTTGGATCATGGAAACAGACCGGGGATTTTTCCACTTTATGCACCTCGTCATTGAGCTCTGGCTGTAATCCCAGGATTTCGAAAGCTTTGACAATCCCTTTACTGATCTCCTTGTAGGATTCGATGACTGATTTAGGCATACGGTCTTGAGAGATGATGAAAGAATAGGTCAATTCCTTATCATGCAATACTGCATTCCCCCCTGTCGGCCTTCTGACGATCTGGATTCCTTTTTCTAGGCAGAATTCTTTATCAATGTTTATGGCTGACTGATCATAGCCAATAGATAATCCTGGTGGGATCCATTGATAGAATCTCAGTACTGGTAGCTCAGAATCCAACAATACCTCATCGATCGCCATATTCATGGATGGTGTATTAGGACTGGAGTTGATCAATCTGCATTTCATCGGAAATCATCTTCATTGACAAGCTCGTCAGCATGAAAGCTGCTCCTCACTAACGGACCGGAAAATACGTTCTTGAATCCTAGCTTTTTTCCTTCTTGTTCAAATGACTTGAACTCATCTGGTGTTACGTAACGATGCACTTTCTCATGCCTCTCTGTCGGTCTTAGATATTGGCCTATGGTGACAATGTCTATACTCTGTTCTCTTAAATCTTTCAAAGTTGAAAGGATCTCTTCATTCGTCTCTCCAAGGCCGACCATCATTCCAGATTTTGTAATCATTTTCGGATCAAATTCTTTCGCTTTCCTTAAAAGTTCTAATGAATAATCATAATCGCCTTTTGCCCTTACCTTCTTATGCACTCTCCTTACGGTCTCGATATTATGGCCGAACACATCGGGCCGGGCATCAACGACTGACTTGAGGGAATCCTTATAATCTGGAGTGAGGAGTTCTATCCTGATAGTTGGATCGATCTTCCTGATCTCTTCTATGGTCTTGATATACTGTGATGCACCGCCATCTTCCAGATCATCTCGATCAACTGAGGTGATGACTGCATATTTTATGCCCATGACTTTGATGCTTTCTGCGACTTTTCTGGGCTCTTCTGGATCTACGGCTTGGCCTTGATTTCCTGTCTTGACATTGCAATAGCGGCAAGCCCTTGTACAGGTATCTCCTAGAAGCATAAATGAAGCTGTCCTTCGATTCCAGCAATCTCCGATGTTAGGGCATTTGCCTTCCTGGCAGATTGTGTGAATATTGTTCTGCTTCACCAATTCCCTGACTTCTCGATAATTCTGGCCATCAGGAAACTGCACCTTGAACCAAGAGGGCTTCTTCGAGATCTGAATGAGTTCTGACATAGTGATGATTAAATACAAGCGATTTAAAAATCTATTGTCAAACAGCAAGATTTATTAATAATCCTGCTAAAATTAGGGTATGGCACATATAGATGTCAGCTTTGTGACTGGGCTGTTGGATACTAAGCAAGATGTTCAGCTGCGAAAGCTCATCAAGAACTCGGAGATTCCTGATCTTGCTATCCTTATAGACCAGCTCAAGGAAAGGCATAAGATCAAATTCTATCTCCTGTTTCCTTCCAAGATCTCTTCAGAAGTGCTGCTGGAAGTGAGCTCTCACTCTAGGCGATTTATCCTCAAAAGTATGAAGGATAAATATATTGTGAGCATGATCGAAGAAACTGCTTCTGATGACTCTGCAGATATCTTGAGTGAGGTTCCTGAGCATAAATTGCCCCACATCCTCCAGCGGCTGACCAAAAAGAAGCAAGAGGCTTTAGAGCCAATCATGAAGCATGAAGAAGATACGGCTGGACACCTTATGCAGAGTGAACTTATTGAAGTTTATCAGTCTATACTTGTGAAGGATGCTATCGAACAAGTGAAAAAGCAACTTTCTAAAGTAGAAGGAGTCAACTATGTGTATGCTGTCGATAGTAATCATCGCTTAAAGGGTGTTGTTACGATCCATAATCTCTTCACTTCTTCTCCTCAGAAAAAGATTGCCCAGATCATGAACAAGAATGTTGTCACTCTTCGGCCTGAGTTGAAGAAGAAGAAAGTTGCGGATGTGTTCATGAAAGAAGATATCCATGTGTTGCCAGTTGTCAATAAAAAAGGAGTCATAAGAGGAATTGTTACCGTAGATGATGTCCTTGATGTCATCGAGGAAGAGGCAACTGAGGATATGTTCCAGCTGGCAGGAGTGCATCCTGATGAGAGTCCTTTCGATCCTTTATCAAAATCCTTGAAAAGAAGATTGCCTTGGCTGGTGATCAACCTCGGCACCTCTGTCCTTGCAGGATTGACGGTTGCTGCTTTTGCTGATACTCTTGGAGCACTTGTCATCCTGGCTGCATTCTTACCGATCATCGCAGGTATGGGAGGGAATGCTGGTACGCAAACACTCACTTTGATTGTTCGGGGACTTGCACTCAACCAATTGACTTTACATAACTATCAGAAAGTACTGTTGAAAGAGGTCCTTCTCGGACTTCTCAATGGACTCATCACTGGATTGGTGCTGGCAATAGGCGTATACTTCTGGCTGGGCAATATCTTCATCAGCCTTGTTCTGTTGATGGCAATGACCATCAACTTAGTTGTTGCTGGCTTGATCGGTACATCAGTTCCGATCATCCTCAAACGCTTCAAAGTAGATCCTGCTGTAGCAAGCAGCATCTTCTTGACAACCTTCACCGATGTTATCGGATTTCTTGCTTACCTAGGAATAGCTACGCTTTTCTTGCACTGGATCGTTTAAAATCTGTTTTAATACATAAACCTCAGTAATAAAAGCCTTGCACTTAGTCTTATCGATAGATACCTTTAAATATCTTCCAGAAGGAAGATATTCAATAAGGGGGTGAACCTATGTTAAAAAATATGTGTGAAAAATATACTGATCACTTCTACTTTCTCATGAGGGTGATCGTAGGATATATGTTCTTTCTGCATGGACTGCAGAAATTTGGAATGTTAGGTGGACCGGGGATCGACGGCTTTGCTGGATTCATGGCAGGTGGAGATCCTACTGGATTATTCATCTTCTTCGCATATATAGTAGCGATTGTTGAGACTGTCGGCGGATTATTCATCGCACTCGGCGTGATGACCAGACTTGCTGCTGGCTTAGGAGCCATTACCATGTTAGTTGCATTCTTGTGGATGCATCTCAGCTGGAATCCTTTAGCAAGCGGTGGAGAAGCAGCATTGCTCTATTTGGTGATCTTTTTGGTTCTAAAGACCAAAGGACCTGGCAAGTGGGCTTTGATGAAGAAAGAGGTCGTCTAGACTTTTTTTTCTTTTCTTTATGGTACTCGTCATCTATGTTCATCCGCAAACACCAGGACATGGTCCTGTGATGCTGGAGGAACTGAAAAAGGCTCTTTCTGAACGGAAAGAGAAATTTGAAATTCTTGATTTGTATAAAATAAAGTACGATCCGGTGCTGCATGAGAATGAGCATTATACTTCTGGTGGGAGAGAGATCTCAAAACAAAACAAGGACATACAGAAAAAGATCTCAAAAGAGAAGAAACTCATCTTTTTGTATCCGGTCTGGTGGTATAGCATGCCAGCTATGCTGAAAGGATTCCTTGACCGAATACTTACTGCCCGTTTTGCTTTCACGTACAAAGGGGCCATTCCGGTTAAATTGCTCAAAGGAAAGAAAGCAAGGGTGTTGATCACTACTGGGGCTCCATCATGGGCCTGGTTCTTGCCAGGCATACGAGCTGCAAAGCTCTTGACCAAAGAGATATTGCAGTTCTGCGGCATAAAGACTAAAGTGTTCTGCCTCCATGGCGCTCAGAGATATTCTGAGGATAAATTACCCAAGATACGTCTCCTTATCCAGAACGCATTACGTGATTTTTGATGCAGCTTACAAAAGATCTTAAAGATTTAGCGAATCCTAAGAAAAAGAAGATTCTTCAACGGTTTTTCAAGACTGGTAAAGGAGAGTATGGTGAGGGAGATATCTTTCTTGGAGTGATGGTGCCTGAGCAGAGGAAGATTGCGAAGAAATACAAGGATCTTCCCTTGAAGGATATCCAGTCCTTATTGAACAGCAAGATCCATGAGCATCGATTAGTTGCGTTGTTTATCCTTGTCGGGCAGTATAGCAAGTCCAAAGATAAAAAGTATGTTGATTTTTATCTGAAGAATACTAAACGGGTGAATAATTGGGATCTTGTAGACCTGTCTGCGCATAAGATCCTTGGAGATTACTTATTGGATAAGAAACGAGATATCTTGTATATGTTAGCTCGATCTAAGAATCTGTGGGAGAGAAGAATATCTATTCTTTCTACTTTTGCATTCATCAATAATGGCGAGTATAGAGATTCTTTGCGGATAGCTGAGATGTTGCTCCATGACAAACATGATCTTATCCATAAAGCTGTAGGCTGGATGTTACGTGAAGTTGCTAAACGAGTGAATAAATCCAAAGCAAAAGCATTTCTTGTCAAACATAAGAAAGACATGCCTCGGACGATGCTGAGATATGCTATCGAACGTTATCCTGAAAAAGAACGGAAGATGTTGATGAGCTAATTCTCCTTATTCTCTGGTATTATCTCTGTATACGGACATAAGGTGGGATCGTCATTCTCTACAATCTGCTTTGCATATGCGTAGCATGTTGTATGACCGCACTTCCCGCAGTTGAGACCTGGAAGCTGTCTCTCAAGTATCTTTATCCTTGGCTCATGGAACGCTTTGATCTTTTTCGGGAGGAAATGCAAAATAAGCCCGATGATAAGAATAAAGAATCCTATCACTAGTATCCCTATCATGGTGCCACCCCGATAAATGCTGCTGAGATGATGGCTGCGATGATCAGTGCAATGGGAAGGCCTTTGAATGGCTTTGGGATATTCAGCTTATCTACTTTCTCTTTCAGGGCTGAGAAGATGAATAAAGCAAGGGAAAAGCCTAAAGCAGCTGAGAATCCTGCTACGATAGATTGGACCAACGTGAATTGTTCCTGGAGATTAAAGAATACTATTCCGAGAATCGCAGTATTCGTTGTCAATACTGGCAGATATCTGCCGAAAGATCTGTGCCATTCAAAGAGGTATTTCTCAATGAATATGTGGAAGAGCTGTGCGAAGAACATGATGGATATAACAAAAGCCACTATAAAGAGATATTCCACTTCAAAGGGGATGAGGATAAAGAAGTTGATCAACCAGGCAATAACACTTGAGAAAGTCATGAAGATTATCATAGCTAGGCTTAAGCCTAGAGTGTGCCTCCTTTCTGATAGGCCAAGGAGGGGGTGAAAGCCCAGAAACTTGGTGAGGACAATATTATTGGCGAAGATCATGCTCAACCCTAACAAGAGCAGCTCATTCATCTTTCTTTTCCTCCTTCCTTTCTTCCTTCTTCTCCAGTTTCTTTATTTTTTGCAGCTTTTTTCTCTGATCGTGGATAAAGGCATGCATGGCGATGATCAATGCCAGAACGATCAAGGCTCCTGGTGCTAATCCCAGCAATGGGAAGGCTCCAAGATATTTTGCCTTCACCACCTGGATCCCGAATACCATAAGCCTGCCTGTCGAGAACAGCTCTCTCAACAGAGCGATGAGTATGACGAGAAGAGAGAGTGCGACGCTGAAGCCGAGCGCATCCAAGATTGCCCTCAATGGGTTGTGCTTTGAGGAAAAGGTCTCTGCCCGTGCATAGAGCATGCCGTTCACTGCAATCAACGGAAAAAATATCCCTAGAGATTCCTGCATGCCGGAGAAGTTCTCCTGGAACAGTATGTATACAGCTGTTGTCAAGATCGTTGTGATGACCGTGACAATGAACCTTTTCTGCTCAAGAGAATATTTCAAGAGCGACATGAAAAAAGCAGAGAGGACAAATATGCCAGTGAATGCTACCATCATGCTGAGCGCATTATCTAATGAGATGGTAATAGCGAGAATAGGAAAAAGACCCCATAGAAGGAATGAGGAGTTCTTGAGTGAAAATGCTTTGGTACATTCAGACAGATAACTGACAATAGCGCTGCCTATGTGGATGAGCTTATCTTTTGTCTCTTTCGGAATCAGCTCGATTCCTGTGTCTTCGTCTTCTGCCATCTTTCTATCAAAGGAGTGAGGAAACTCATGAAAAGTATAGCATATAGCACTGCATGCAATGGATTGAAACTTCGTATAAGGACTGTCAGCATGCCTGCACCTATGGCGTAGGTCGCTTTGCCTTCGATATGTCTTGGAAAGGTATTGAATGTCGGGAGGAGGAAGAATGCTGCCAAGAGGAGATCGGTATTGAGAAGCTGGAAGACGTTCTGCTGCAAGACAAATATCAAGCCATAGACTGATATGAGGAAAAAGAGAGGTATGCGCCAGTCAATCACTCTTGCGATCATGAGGATTAAGCCGCCGATGATGAGGGCGAATGGAGATATCGTCCCGAAGGTAACTTGATTGAAAAGCAAGGGAAAGGAGATGATGAGGAAGACGATCGAGACAATAGAAGGGTGGAAAGGGATATTGGATCCGAAGATATTGATGAGAGCGACTGCAACTATCGATGAGAGGATGGGAAGCCACAATGGAGCATTCACCGGCAGCAACATCGCACTCAATAAAGAAGCTGCAATCGCTGCTCCGATCGATTTGTAGGATGGCACACTCAAGAGAATGTTTATCAGCGACTGGGTGAGCATTCCCAGCAATACTGCTATGATCTGGATGACCAATGCCTTATTGCCAAGAACAAAAACTGAGGCAAATGATGCCGGCAAAAGCGCGATGACGACAAGCCAAAGCCTCCTGTCGATGTAATTTGAGAAATATTCTCCTAAAAGCTTGAGCTCAAATGATTTCTGCATATGTTCATTCTAGAAGGGGAGATATATAAAGATTTACTCTTTGGTGCCTTGGAATGCAAGCAGGTCTTCTGTCGTCAGTTTCATCCTTTTCTTTATCTTCTCTTCGACAGAGAGCTTCTTCTCTTCAAGCGCTTTTTCTTTCTTCTTCTCTGATTCTTTTCTTGAATCATGCTTATGTATCGAGAGCTTTTCGTTCAATTGCTTCAGTTCAGTGAGCCTCTCTTTCAAGGCGTCATTCAGCTCGTTGAATTTCTTTTTCTGCTCGACGAATTGTTTGAACTCTTCCTCTTCCTTGGCCTTCATATCATCAATATCCTTGGAAGCGCTTATGAGCGTCTCATGCCTGCCTTGGCTCTCTTTGGCGATGTTCTGGATCTTCTTATGGCTTTCCTGGGCGACACGCTTCTTTTCGTCGGTCTCTTTCGAAAGCTCTTGGATCTGCTTGACGATGCCTGACACTACTTCCGCTTCCTTGAACTTCTTCTTCAGATCCTTGATCTGTTTCATCAGGCCTTTCTCCTTCTCAAAGGACATAGGCTCTGTCTCGATCTTCAATTCCATCTCAGCAATCTGCTTGACGATCTGAGTAGGGTCTTTTATCTTGTGCTTTCTCAATACCTCATCCCGTTTTTTCTCGAGATCCTTTATTTTAGTGACTGATTCTTTGACCTGGACATTTTTTTTATTCCTGTCGACTTTCTGCTTCCTCACCTTATTTGTCAACGTATCACGTTCAGATCTGCTTTCCTTTATCTCAGAAATCAAACTTGCAATGCGCTCAGAAATCTCTGTTTTCTTCTTATAATGGTGCTCTTTTTTATCGTTGATGCTATTTAACTCAGCCTGGAGCTGAGAAATTTCCTTTCTTTTCTCCGAGATTCTTTTGAGGGTCTCTTTTCTCTCTTCAACTGTCAGCATATGGTGTCACTTCATAGTAAAATAGGGTGCCTTATCCAAATAAGGCGCCCAATCCGGCAGCAGCCTGCTCTTCAGACTTCTTATCGTCTGCTGCCTTCTCCTTCTTCTCTGCTGGTTTGTCAGCAGCGGCAGGAGCAGCGGCAGGAGCAGCGGCAACAGCTACAGAAGCTTTTTCGATCGCTTCATCGATGTTAACGCCTTCGAGGCTGGCCACCAAGGCCTTTACACGGGCATCATCTGTTTTGACGCCTGCACTTTCAAGCACTTTTTTGACAGTGGCTTCATCAACTTTGCCACCTGCTTTGTGGATCAACATTGCTGCATATATATATTCCATTTTAATACCTCCAATTAGGATTGTTCCTTTGTTTCTTTTTTCTCCTCAGGCTTATCAGCCTTTGGCTCTTCTTTCTTCTCCTCTGATCTCTCTTCAGTCTTCTCCTGGGCCTCGGGTTTCTGCTCTTTTGGAGCTTCTTCCTTTTTTGGCTCTTCTTTCGGAGTTTCAGGTTTGGGCTCTTCTTTCGGAGCCTCTTCCTTAGGAGCATCAGGGATATTAGCTGTCTGCTTTAATGATTGCATCTGGTTTTCTGCTTTAGCGAGTAACTCTGCTGTCACTGCATCAGCCATGAAATTCGCCTCTAAAGCGAGTGCTTTAGAATCTCTGAATGCCTTTGCGACAAGCTCTGGCATCAGTTCCTTTGTCAGATGGCCAATGTCCATAGCAAGATTCCTTGCCCAGCTAGCTGCTTGCTGTAGATCGGCCATGAATCGATCTTCATCAACATCCAATACTTTTCGATCATAAATCGTTCCTGCCTCATAGATCCCTGTTATGTCCAAACCGATCTCCATGGGCTTGATGTCGAGCCTTGCCAAGACGCTCGCGACATTTGCCTGGATCACTTCGCCTTCCTTGACAACGACAGAATCTTCTTTGATGGCGACCTTTCCGTTTTCCACGCCTGTCTTGATGCCTATCTGGCCCAGCTCTCCGATAATGGGGCCGGGCATGAATGGGGTGGTGCCTGCCTTGACCATGATGTCTTTCGGAGCCTTCTGTCCTGCTTTGGCAACGGCTGGAGATTTTGACTTCTTGATTATCTTGTAAATAGCAAAGGGGTTTTCTTTCGTGAATAAAAGTGCGGGCATGCCATCCAAGCGTTCAACAAGGGTGTTGATGCCTTTTTTTGATTTCTCAGCCTCTTCGAACGCTAATTTCATCAATCTTCGCTTTGCCATGAATATCTCTGCTTTTCCTCTTAGCTTGGCACGCATGGTCTGGACAGCGCTTGCAGGCAGATTCTCCATGTTGACAGCGCCGATTATAGGAGCATCTACAATAAGCTTCACGAGCTTCTTTACCAGCTCTTTCTTATACGATGCTGCTTTTGTTTTCATCTTCGGTTTCAGGCTTTGATTCTATGTTAGGAGCAGGTTTTTCTTCAGGTTTGGCCTTTACTTCTTTCTTAGGTTTTGTCTCGGGATCGGCCTTTGCTTTCTTCTTAGGAGTAGGTTTTTTCTTAGGCTTCTCCTTCGGTGCTTCTTTCTCTTGCGGCTTATACTCTTCGCCTACTTTGAACGCCTGGCCCATGGTCATCTTCAGATAGACTTCCCGGATGTTATGGATATCACTAGGAAGGGCGTGGACCAATGCATTGTAGAGTGTCATGATATTATCTATGATATGTTCTTCATCCATCTCCTCTGTCCCTACGCGAGACTGGAAGATTGGAGCAGCATCTATCCGTATCCTGACTGTCTTCTGCAGCTTTTCTGCTACAGCCTGTAGGTTCGCATTAGGGGGAACGACACAGCCTGCTTTTGGATTAGGCATCTTTCCTCTCGGACCCAATGACCTACCGAAGGATGTAGCTACCTGAGGCATGATATTTGCCTGCGCCACAAAGAATGTATGTTCTTTAGCAAGCTTTTTCAGCACTTTCTTATCACTGAATTTTGAGAAATCAGTTGCTGTGATAGACTTATCGAAATGCTTTTCAGCCTGATCCTTCAATTCTGGACCGACTAATCCGCAGATCTTGGTCTTCTTTCCTGTGCTGAAATGGAGCTGGGCAAAGACATCTACCTTGTTATCCTGTTTCTTCAGATCAATGTCTTTGAGATTAACGACTATGTCTATGCTCTGCTTGAAATTCCGTTTAGGAGAATTATCTTTGATGATCTTTAAGGTCTGTTTTACTTGTGCTTTATCCATCTTCTCGCCCCTGCTAGCTGCGTGCAGTTAGTTTACGGGTATTACTGCTCTAGTCAAGGATTGAGAAGGGGTATATAAAGATTACGGATAAGGATTAGAGGTATGGTTGAATATTCTTATGGGCTTCTCGGATTAACTCTGGACGACATTCTCCATATGTAAATCCTGTTAAGGCTTCTGCGTCTCGAATGCCCAAAAATGACCATGCAAAGCGTGCTACTGCCTCTTGATAAGGATCATATGAACTTGTAGAAACATAACTTATGCCCCTGAGACCTTCGATAGCTTCATCCACGAATCTGTTCAAAATCATGCGATCCCCTGTAGAAAGATGCATCCGAAATCCATTTCTCACTAGAAGGTATGCTTTTCTCTTGAATTCTGATCTATATCTGCATGCTATTGCATGGATATCAATTTTCCTCACAAAACCTTCTAAGTCCATAGTCGAGAAGAATGAATATCAGTATATAAAATCAGGTGGCATATTGAACAAAATTCTTCTGTAAGAATGCTGAGACTTTTTCATCGCCGAGTCTGTCTGTTATTCTTTTTGCGCCTAGTGCAGATGTTAAATCTGCTTTTACAGTATCTCGTCTTGCATCTGCTATATCCAGAAATGCTAATCCGACAGCATATTGTCGGATTTCTGTTGGAGCTTCTTGTTCTTTTTCAAAATCGAAAATTGGAGTAGGGTCATCTATATTGTACAGGTACTCAGCACCATTT
Source organism: Candidatus Woesearchaeota archaeon (assembly GCA_018221205.1). Lineage (GTDB taxonomy): Archaea > Nanobdellota > Nanobdellia > Woesearchaeales > WJIZ01 > JAAOYF01. The sequence goes on from JAAOYF010000045.1 coordinate 63,244, forward strand.
TCTAGTCTGTGTTCTGCAATTCTTTCATAAATACTTGGTGCGGCTGATCTAGGATCCCAATCGTGAGCAGCGAGGATAACATGTACTGGATCAACATCTTCTCTTTTTACATCACTCTCTTTAAAGGGACCCCAATATGAATCGACTAGTCTTTCTACATAATGTATTAGATTACTATCACCATCAAGCCTTTGAACTAAATCCTTAAATCCGTCTAACTCCATCAATTCATGGGCTATCATAGTTTTGCCCATAAACCGATATCGATTTCCGCGTTCTTCTGATCGTGCTGCTTCTGCCCTTCTTTCATCTCTTCGTGATTGGTACGTTTTATACTCTGAATCGATAGCCTGTAGGCTTCTTTTATCTCCTAATGATCCATATGCTTCTTTTACAAAATTGACTCCTGTATGCAAGTAAAAAGAGTCTCCTCCCTCTTTCATCACTTGTTGAGCGTGCTGATGGGTCCTGATAGCTGCACTCCTAAGCGTTTCACCCTCTAAGTCCATCAAGATACGCTTGAAATGCGCAGATTCCATAAGGATTAATCCATCTGCGTCTGTCATCTTCTCATGCAATCGTGTTAAGACTTTTTCATAATCAAATTCAGTCTGAGTTGCTACTCGCAATGCATATTCCCAGGCATATCTCCCTTTTTCCCCTAGTTGCCTTGCTATCTTGACGACTTCTTCTTTGACTTTTTCATCCATCTTTAATGCACTTTCTGCATATACCTCAGCCAAAGTGTACATTTTTCTTTCTATAAGGTGGTGTGAAATAGCAATATAATCAGTAGCAGTTTGCTCTAGCGTTGGCTTAATTCTCTGAAGAATCTCAGCGACTGGTGCCTTATCATAAGTGCTCGGGTAGGCGAACCAATTACATAATAGATCTTCACTACGCATCCAAAGCATTTCTCTATTTTGAACAGACACTCCTGGCTCCCTTCCTAATTTTTCAAAGAATTTCAAAGCTTGATTTAATGCCTCTGGAGATGGATGGTCTTCCATGTAAGTTTGTGCTATCTCTGCACGACGGTCATCATCAATATCTTCTGTTTGTTCAAATAGGGATATGATTGTTTCGAGAGGTTTGTAGGATATTACACCATTTTCCCATTGTGGATGGAGAAAATCATGAGCGATTTCTTTTACCTTATCTTTTCTTCCGATTTGTGAAAATATTTCGGCCTGATATTCCTTATGTACTGCTGATATCCTCTGTACAGCGACCTCTTTGGCTTCTTCTGGAAGGAGTGCATATAACGCACCGATTCTTTCAGCAACAAAATCAATGGCTATTCCTCCTTGAGAGAGTCGTTCTACGAGATAATTAATGCCATGTTGAGCGATTCCAGTTCGTTCATCTTCATCAAACATAGAAAGATCTGGAGCAGTTTTTATATCGCCTGCCCTCTTCACAGCTGATGCTGCAGCACCCATGGTCTGGAGTAAAAACTTTGGTATAGTCATATGTATCAAACTCCTCAGAAATCTGAGGTTTTACCCTCTTTTTTAACGCAAGAATGAATATCAGTATATAAAATTACTGAACTATAATTTAAACACGTCTAATGGTTCTGGCAGAATCACTTTTATCGTGGAATCTTTCATCGCTTTCTTGATCTCTTCTTTCTTATCTCTGCGGCAGCTTCTATGGATATGAGTCAATGCTAATGCTCGAATCTTTCTTCTCTCTGCCATCTCGATTGTTTTCTTGATCGATGAATGGCCTTGCTTTTCCTGTTCGAAGAAAAACGTCTCCTGGATCAATAGATCGCAGTTCTCATAGAGCTTCTCTGTCTCTGGGGTAAATTGGCCATCGCCGGAATAGCAGACAGAATGCTTATTGTCAGTCACCCTTACTGCAAGATTAGGGACAGGATGGATAGTAGGGGCAAAGGTCAATTTCAGCTCGTTCAACGTGAGATCCTCTCCTGCTTGCACTTCGATGATGCTGAAAGGAAAAGTAAATCGTTCTTGCAGTTTGCTATAGCCTAATTTTATTATCTCTTCGATGAGCTTCTTTACCCCTTTTTGGCAGACTATGGTCAGTTTTTTTGTTCTCTGCTCTTCTGCCATCCTCACCAGTAAGGCTGGCAGGCCAAAATAATGGTCTGCATGCCTATGGGAGATGTAGATCGCGTCAAGAAAATCTCTCTCGTCAGTATACTTCCATAATTGCCTCGGTACGGAATAGCCGCAGTCTAAAAGAAGATTAGTCTTTGAATGGATAAGATGAGAATTATTCGGAAAGCGTTCATCAGCTGCCTCTCCTACACCGATATGGATTAGTTTCATCCTGCTAGAGAAGGGATGGGGATATATATAGGTTTTCTTCTTTCCAATTGATTATATATCACCCCCACAATACTTTCTACTCCATTTTCTGGATGATAGGTATTCAATGGCAAAACAGTCCGCGGATTTCCAAACCTTTCGAGAGCATTACTAAGTTCTCTTTGCAGCTCTTCTTTGTTTTTTGCGATAGGCACCCGAGATTCAAATACATCTGCCCTTATTGTATCACCCGGCCATGGCTGATAGCTCACACCAGGCACATCCGCAATACTTGCGTCAAGAAGTGTTGTTGAATAGGAACTTACAGCAACATCAGAGTTTGCAATGATAGTTATACAATCCCCTTGAACAAAGGGTATCCCTTCTGATCTGGCTCTTTCGAAGTGAGATTCGTTTGATTGTCCATGTTTCTTTATCTGAAACTTCACTTCTTGACCTAACCTTCTTATTGCATCCATAACCCCATCAAGAAATTGGCCTTGAGAATAAGGGCCTATTCTCAGAATCCCTCTTTCATAGTCAAGCTCGAAAGGACAGTCAAGATAAGTGACTACTGGAGTTTCATTAGCAGTAGCTGAAGCTCTTTTAACTCTTTCATATACCCCATCGAAATGAGGATTTCCAACTTCAATGAATGCCTGCGGATCGATTCCATGATCCTGCATATACGTATGGGTCGCGGGGTCTGTTATCAGTATTTTTGTTGGTAGCAATAACTGCCCATCAAGACGTTCAGAGAATTTGGCTAAACCAATCTGCCCCCCCATATCGGGTATGAGCATAAGATAGGTCGTATCGAGCTCACGGCATAAGCGCATCAGGGTATTTTCTGAGGGTTCCCGATAGGATTTGCCGCTCAGTACGAGGTCTGCCTGTTCTACCAACTGTCTTGCTTCTTCTTCGAAGGAGGCTTCTATCAATTGATAATCTATCCCCATCTGATCCAATGTTGCTGCTCCAAATCCATCGTTAATGACTAGAAGTTCAAGTGAGGTATCTTGGCGTAAGGTATCTATTACGGGTTTAAGAGCCCGAGCAGCTAAAACTTCGCTTAGTAAGATAAGAATTTTTTCTTTTGACATGGTAACTCCGAACGTTAGATATGTCTAGCAGACTCATTATTGATTTATATATTATATCTGAATTATTTTTGTAAAAACAGAATATTTTTATATAATAACTATAATATTACAAAGATATGGATCAAATCTTCAGATTATCGGGAAACGAGCTCTCTGTTCTCCGCCAATTGGAGTCAAACGCGCGGATGTCTTACTCGACAATCGGCAAGAAAACAAGAAAAAGCCAGCAGCGGGTAAGCTATGCTGTGGCATCAATGGTAAAGAAAGGCATCATCACAAAATTGTATCCGTTGATTGATTATGCCAAATTAGGAATCTTGAGCTTCCGGGTTTACTTCAAGCTCTCCTATAAAAGCGAGCGTGAAGTGAAGGAATTTGTCGATCATCTTGCTTCCCGGAACTTTACATACTGGATTGCCCATACTGGTGGAGTATATGATTTAATTTGTACCTTCTTTTCACCGAATGTTTCGCAGTTTTATAAGAATTTACGTCGGGTTATGGCGACATTTCCTACACTCATCCGTGACTATGCTGTGCTTACCACAATCGTCACCAGGAGATTCGGCAGAAAATATCTCAGAGTCGATGATCCTTCGAAGATAATCTATCTCGGCGGTGATCGTCCGAGGGAAGAGATCGACAGAACTGATCTCGCAATCCTGTCATTGCTTGCTTCGGATGTGCGGATGAGCTCAGTGGACATTGCCCGTTCAATTTCACTTACTCCTAAGACCGTCATCTCCCGCATAAAGGGTCTCGAGAAACGTAAGATTCTCAATGGGTACCGGCCGTCTCTTAATACCCAGGCAGTGGGCTATACCCGAACACTGCTGGTTATCCGATATCACAACGTGACCGTTAAGGAAGAGGAAAAACTGCTCCACTACCTTCAAATCCATCCTCATGTCATCAGTGCAGTTAAAACGCTTGGGGAATGGGATCTTGAGATTGAGATTGAGGCCCAGAAGGAAGCAGCATTTCGTCAGATTGAATTCGAGATTCGGCAGAAGTTTGCGTCACTTATCCAGGATATCAGCGGCATTCCCATCTACGATGTCCATAAGGAAACGCTCTTCCCTGAATTCCTCAATTGACAATCTTTCTCTGCGTTGATGTTCTGTAAGGCAATTCTCCGAATCCGCAATTAGTGCAGGTCAGATCAAGGCTGACCCAGTCCTTATCTTCTATCTTATATCTCTTCAATGCGTCTGGCATATAGGCCTGAATATAGACATGGCCTGGAATGAAGACAAATCTTGTCCTTATCCCTACTGCTCCTAATAAGTTAGCTGCTAAGATGGAAGCATCATCGCAGTCTCCTCCTGTGCTTGCCAAAGACTCTCGTGCGGATTTGATATACTCATAGCCTGCAGGATCTGAGACATACTGGAAATTGTCTCTTACGAAATAGAATATTGCCTTTGCATGGCAGATCTTATTGCCTTCACATGCTAACGTCACTATCTTATCTGCGGTCTGCTTGATGACAGGATCTGAAGGCTTTACATATCTGGGAAAATCCTCCTGGATGATGAATGCAGGATTCCTTTCCACTTCTATGGCAGCTGGCGCAACCTCCTGGATAGTGGGAATGTATGTCGGATTGGGATCTATCTTCACTGCTCTTGCTGGAATGAACCATACTAAAAGGATAAGAATGAGAAAAAGGCCCAGAATATAGGTCAGAGGGCCTCGCCACCAAGGCTCTTCAATCGGCTCTTTGATTTCCATAGAAAGAACTGAGAGGGAGGTATATAAAATAGTTTGGATATATTTATAAACCAGCCTGAGCTCTTTTCCTCGGGGAAAATGGGTATACTCTCAAAAGTAAAATCTCCTGCAGATGTGAAGGTATTGAGCAAGCAAGAGCTCCATCAGCTTGCCAAAGAGATGCGGCACGAAATCATCCACACGGTTGCAGAGAAAGGCGGCCATCTCGGCCCTAATCTTGGAGTAGTGGAGTTGACCCTCGCCTTGCATTATGTGTTTGATTCTCCAAAAGATAAGATCATCTGGGATGTCGGCCATCAAAGCTATCCTCATAAATTGATTACAGGCAGGGTGAAGAAGTTCAGGACTCTTCGGAGCTACAAAGGTGTTTCAGGCTATCCTAACAGAAAAGAATCTAGCCATGATCCGTTCGGGACAAGCCATGCTTCTACCTCTATCTCTGCTGGCTTGGGCCATGTCGCTGCCCGCGACCTGAAGAATGAACAGTATAACGTCATAGCAGTCATAGGGGATGGTGCTCTGACCGGCGGCCTGAGTTTCGAAGGATTGAATCAGCTGGGACACCTGCAGAAAGACATGATCGTTATCTTAAACGATAATGCTATGGCGATAAGCAGTAACGTCGGTGGATTGTCAAAATACTTATCGAATATAGTCACGAATCCCAATTATGCTGATATGAGGAACAAGATCAAAGATGCGATCATGCGTTTTGGTGAGAAGACTGTTGAGACGGTCGCTGATTTTGAGAATACTCTGAGGAGCCTATCAAAAGAAGGCATGTTCTTCAAGGCTCTTGGATTGAAATACTTCGGTCCTATCGACGGCCATAATATGGAAGCGTTGATCAAGGCATTGAGGAATATCCAGAAGATAGGGGGACCTATCTTATTGCATGTGGTGACGAAAAAAGGAAAAGGATATCCCAAAGCAGAAGAAGACAGGGAGAAATGGCATGGAGTGAGCCCTTTCCACATCAAGAATGGAGAAGGAAAGACAAAGAAGACTGTTGTCAGCTACACTGATGCATTCGCAGAGGCGATGGTCACCCTTGGTAAGGAAGATAAACGGATCGTCGGCATAACAGCTGCGATGCCTAAGGGCACTGGTTTGCAAAAATTTGGAGATATGTTTCCTGAACGGTATTTTGATGTCGGCATTGCAGAGCAGCACGCCGTTACCTTTGCAGCTGGCATGGCCTGCGAGGGCATGAAACCGGTCTGTGCTATCTATTCTACTTTTCTGCAGCGTGCCTATGACCAGCTCATCCATGATGTCTGTGCACAGAATCTGGATGTCACGTTTGCTCTTGATCGAGCAGGTATTGTAGGCGAGGATGGAAGGCTGCAGCATGGTGTGTTTGATTATTCTTACTTAAGTAGCATCCCTAATATGGTTGTCATGGCCCCTAAAGATGAAGGTGAATTAGGGCATATGTTGAAGACTGCGATCTATCATGAAGGGCCTGCTGCATTACGCTACCCAAGAGGAAGCGGTATAGGAGTTACGGTCATGAATCCGTATAAGAGATTCAAGATCGGCAAGTCTGAAATCCTTAAGAGAGGGAAGGATGTTACGTTATTGAGCATCGGAACCTGTGCAAAAGTTGCTCAAGAGGCTGCTGCATTATTACGGAAGAAAGATATCAGTGCTGAGGTGATCAATGCCCGCTTTGTCAAGCCTTTTGATGAGAAGAATATCCTGAAATCTGTCAAGAAAACCGGCAATCTGGTCACGATAGAAGAAGGTGTTGCCAGAGGTGGTTTTGGCAGCCAGGTTGCAGCTATGCTGAATGAACGTCAGATTGATGCGAAAGTAAAATGTATGGGGGTTCCTGACAAATTTATTGATCATGGTCCTGCTGGAATGTTGAGAGAGAAGCTGGGATTTGATGCTGA
>JAAOYF010000009.1 GCA_018221205.1 Candidatus Woesearchaeota archaeon
CAAGTACATAGTAAATCAAGAACAACACCACGCAGAAGCTTAAGCGGATACCCCGACTTTCAAGTCGGGGAGGAGGTCATTTTAGAATTTAGAGTTTATAAGTCTTTTTTATGTGCTATCTTCTACTTTTCAATCATGCTTTAATATTTAGTCTGCTTCTAAGGCTGCTGTCAATTCCCTATCAAAATTCTCAAATGGTTGGGCGCCGCTGATGAGTCGGCCATTGATGAAGAATGCGGGGGTTCCTCGCACGCCAGCCAATTGACCTTCTGCGATATGTTTTTGGATTATTGATGCTTTCTCTCCTGAATCCAGGCAAGAGTCGAATTCTTCTCTATCAAGGTCAAGATCAGATGCATATTCCTTGAAACTAACAACACCATCGCTCACTCCTTTTTCGAAGAGTGCATCATGCATCTCCCAGAACTTTCCTTGATCCCTTGCGCATTCTGTGGCTTCAGCAGCTTTTTGCGCACTAGGATGGAAGCTTAGCGGAAAATGTTTGTAGATATACTTTATATCACCAGTCTCGACATATTTTTCTTTGATCTGAGGCAGGGTATCAGTGTAGAAGCTAATGCAGAAGGGACATTCAAAGTCGCTATATTCTATGAATATCACTTCGTCGCTCTCTGGATATGGTACAACCTCTTCAGGCATTGGATCAGGTTCAGTAGGATTGACCACAGGAGGACTTACTTCCTCAGGTTGATCAGGAGGAATCACAGATTCATCCTTATCACAGATAGAATTATCATCTTGGTCTAGACAGCAACCAGCCCCAAGCCGCATATACGGCTTTTCGCATACTATTGCTTTATTTGCAATCCTTTCCAGATCCTCATCAGATACTTGATCAAGATCTATATTTTCACACGCAAGAAAGATGATAGTTGACATACAAAGCAGGATTATAGTGGTTTTATTCATCTGGATACCTCCAATACGGTTTAAGTTACTTTTGGGTTTAAAAAAATATCTATCATTTGGAAATAAATAACTTTAAATAATCGTAATTTCAGAGTAGAGATATGAGGGGTTGGTTAGTAGCTTCATTTTTAGTATTCTTAGTAGGATGTATACCTGTCCATTGCGGCGAGCCTTATATTCGGTATGGAAATAGCTGTTGTCTGGATGAGGATAAGAGCGGAGTATGTGATGTGGATGAAGTGGAGACCATAGAACTCCAGAGAGCTGCGCCTGCCAAAGAAGTATATCTTTGCCCGGATGGCACACTTTCAGAGGATTTTGACTGTGGAGAGGTCATTGCCCCTTCATGGGTGACTCTCATTCCTGTCAAAGATAACATCGGATTGATTGATGAGGCAATTTTCAATATCATGGTGGCCAACAGTGCTCCTGGGCGGGCGACGTTTGAGATCGAGAGCGGTGATGAGAATTGGAGACTCTTGACTAATCCAGTCATGTATCCTATCAGATTATATGTCAAAGGCGGATTGGAGAATAGCTTACGGCTCATACTTCAGCCGGATAAGAGTAAACTTGAACGAAAAAAATCGTATGACGTGCCCATTTATGTCACGAATGCTGATACTAAAGAGAAGATCACTGTTTATGCTATAATTTATATCACTTAGGGGGTAGAATGAAACGTTTGTTGATTGCATTGCTATTAGTCATCCCTCTAGCGGAAGCTTTCGGGCCTTATGAAGCATTGGATCATGGTGAACAATTCATCCAGGAGAATATAATCACAGGACATAAAGGATTTCTTATGGAAGACCTCTCAATCTTTCCTCAGGCAGTATACCAGAATGAGCAGAATTACCGTCTTGTCTATAAGATTGAGGCTGATCTTGATGGAAAACTGATGAAACGATTCCTGATGATAGAGATGTCCAAGCAAGGACAGATAAAGAAAGTATATGCGTCAGCGCTTTCTCCTGACTTTCTTCTTTGAGGGCAGATTATAGGCTTTATAGAGCTTATCTTCTGTCTCATCCACTTCTTTCAGCAGGTTTTCAGATTCTTTTATCGCAATCTCTGCTGCCACTGCGTTCGGCAAAATATCATCTCTGCCATATCCTTTTCTCTTGATTTTCTTCAGCAGCTGGTCAGAGACCGATTCTCCTTTATCAAGGAGGTCTGCCAATGGCTTGACTACAGGAGCATAATTCGCGTTCAGGAACTGTTTGGTGAAGCGATAGAACCGTTGCACATAGCTGAGGATTGTTTTGCTTGAGAGACCTCTATATGCTGCCTCTTTTTGCAAGGTGTTCCGGACATAGGTATGGGGCGGGACGTGGATGATATTGCCCTCAACCTTGAAGGGCTCGTGCTTGCCGATATCAGAAGGAACGACGATGTAGTTCATCCTGTAGATCTCTCTGAAGACAAACTTCATCAATGAGGCAAGAGCCATGATGTATTTTGGATGATTCATATCCATTCCCCGTAATTCTAACGTCCCTAGAGGATTGATCTTGACAGGATTCCAGGTGAAGCGAAGTATGTTTGTCTTCTTGATGAGCCAGGAAGGTTCCAATTTGTTTGCGTGCATGAGGCTTTTCCATTTATCCTGCCGACCTTGGAGGCTGAATATCAGATCTCCTAAGGTCTGTTTGTATGGAGGCAGCCCACCTAGTCCCTGATATCTGCTATATTTTCCTTTCATGTATCCTAGCTTTTTTCCTCCACGATACATCAGCATCCTCGAATCCTTAGCCAGATACTTTCCTTCTGCAAAGGGGGAGCTTTGGAGCAATACAGATGTTGCTGGATCAAAAGCAATAGCCAGATTATAGGAGTCGATCATGGCTTTAGAGAGTTTTGAGTTCTTGCTCTCTTTGGGGAATTTTTTCCTTTGGTCAAAGACACCTCTCGGCAAGGTATAGTGATAATGGAAGCCGCAGCACAATGTCGCATTCAGATAATTCTCTGTCCCTAGGATCTTCTCCTGTTCCAGATACCATCTTTTATCGGTCACTTCGGGCTTAATCTTTCCAGGATAGGTACCGAGGGGATACAGCACAAGATTGTGCTTATCTGCAAGCTCGATGCTGGTCTTGATCTTTTCCATCAAGTCGATAAATGAGTCAAGAACGTTAACTGTAGGATAAGAGCCTAATTCAATCATGCTCTTGCCTGCTTCTGGCCGCATGCCTAGCTCTGGATGCTTTTTATTCGCTAAGGCGATGAATTCATCTGCCTTCTTTTGGGCGTATCCTTTATGGTTCAGCAGGAAGAATTCTACCTCCATCCCAGAAAGAGACTTCTTCAATGGGCGTTTCTTCATGCTGGCATGCAAACTAAAGTGGTTTATAAAACTAACCAAAAAAAGCGAAAGAAATAAAAACCAGTTTTGTCTGAGTACTCCATAATGGTAGAATTATCACCTATACGGGATGGATTGCTTCAACCTCTCCAGGAATTATGGGCTGCAGTCCTTAATGTCTCACCAGGAGTCATCTGGTTTATCATCATCGTCATAGTCGGTTATTTCATCGCTGCTATTCTCGGATGGATTGTCAAGAAGATACTCTATAGGATAAACATAGACAAGAAACTGAGAAAATTGGACCTCCATGACAGTATGGGTCCGATGAGCATCGCAAAATTGACCGGTATGATCTTCAAATGGTATGTCTTTATCCTATTTCTCAATCAAGGGGTTACTTTTCTTCAATTGGGCAAGATCTCAGATGTCATCACTACTTTTGTTGCGTGGCTGCCTCGGCTCATCATCGGCATAGTCATCATCATCGTGGGCCTGATCTTCATCGATTTCATCGTCCATAAGCTCCTTGCGATCAAGAATAGGTATATCAAATTTGTCGCTACTACCCTTAAGGCTATCTTGATTGTTATTGTCGTGTTTACTGCCATCGAGCAGTTCGGCATCGAGACTAGGTTGGCTCAGAATATCTTCCTCATGATCGTGGGAGCAGTCTTGATTACATTCTCGTTAGCGTTAGGCATCGGCCTTGGACTGAGTTTCAAGGACGAGCTTAAACCGGTTATCAGGAAATTTAAGAAGAGACTTTAAAATGCATCGCTGGTCTAAATACTCACTTACCACAGAGAATATAGGTATCTATGAAGAGATCTTTGAAGGTCTCCATATCATCGACTGCCATACCCATATCGGCCTGGATGCAGACGGCTATAAGCTCAATACTACCGGATTATTGAAAAAGATGAAGGAAAGCGGTGTTGATATCTCTATTGTGTTTGCGTTGAATGAACCTGGCACGACCAAGGACTTTCATCATTCTAATGATAAGATAGGAGCAGCATGCAAACAGCATAAGGACAAATTGATCCCCTTCATGCGTCTGAATCCGCATCATCCCTGGAAACATGAGTTTAAGCTACGGATGGAGCAAGGATTTAAGGGAGTGAAGCTTCATCCACGCAGCCAGAATTTCAAGATCGGCAGCAGGAAGGCTATGGATATCTATGCAGCCTGTTCGGATAATCAACTTCCTGTGCTTATCCATGCAGGCATGGGCCTGGAGAACATTGCTGATGATGTCTTCAAGATGTGCAAAACATATCCAAAATTAAAGGTCATACTAGGCCACGCTGCTTTTGTCGACATGGACAATGTGATCAAGAAAGTCGGGCATAAAGAGAATGTGCTTTTTGACACTTCCAGTCTGAGATTATTCGATCTTTATGATCTGATCAAGAAGCTGGACCACCATAAGATCGCTTTTGGCTCTGACATACCTTATTATGACGTTGACTGGGCGATGCAAGGATTAATAGATACTGCTATCATGCTTCGAAAACGAGCCCATCAGATCCGGAAGATCATGGGGGACAATGTGAGAAAATGGTTTCGCTGAGAAAAGACATCAAAATCAATCTTAATAAATTCCTTGACTTTGTCATCTCCAAGGATGAGCTCTATATCAACGAGAAGATAATTTACTATATCCGCCTCTATACTGATCTGGTCAGGGCTGAAGAAAACTTGGCAGGGGGCTTCAATCGCATGCTGAATTATCTCCGTATTGTCCGAAACATGGCAAAACAGGCCACTTTCAGGGAGGAAGAGGTCTATTTCCAGCGCATCTATGATATCGCCCATGAGATCATCGGCAATCAAGCTAAAATCAGGAGGGCAGCAAGCAAATTAAAGCCCGGAGACGCCTATTCAGATCCTTTAGGGGCCCGAACACGGATGCAGCTTGCGCAGAATATCTGCATATTAAGGGTCATGAAACGCGAAGTCAAATGAAAAAAGCATTCTTCATTGTCTGTCTCTTCATCCTAGGTTGTTCTCAAATTGCGGTTGATGAGCGCGAACAATACCGGCAGGAGATCCTTGATGAATTTGAGGATATTGACCAAAAGATTCCTGAACAAAAGCCCGTCAACATCAGCGATGATCCTAAAAAGCAGGAAGTGATGGACTTTGTCAAGAATTTCTTCAATACTATCAATTATCAGAGTGTAGATGACTCTCCTGTCAGGCCAAATGACCGCTCATTTCAATTTGCCGGTTTTCTTGTCGAAGATACTGTCTATTCGACAGTCGTCACCTTCCGCTTAAACAGTCTGCAAGGGCCTACTGATAAACAATATAGAGTGATCATCGAAGACCTTGGAGAAGGGAAGTATAAACTTCTTGAAGTCGAAGAAGAAAAGTAATCATCTTTCTCTGATGCATTGGTCATAGAAATCACATTGTCCTTTTGACCACTTGCATAAAGGAGTTATGTTGATAGGGTAATTGGCTATCTCTTCTGATTTGGTCTTGGCATGGACGAATTCGATCTCGTACTTTGCCTCATCTAAGAGTGCATCATCGACTTCGAAGGTCTGCTCGCCGAATTTCAGGAAATTGATACCTACTACATCCGGTGCTTTGCCATATTTCAGCTTGTATAGGAGGGCATAGATGCCTAATTGCAGCCTATATGCCGACGTTATCTCGTCTTTTTTTGAGGTCTTATAATCAATGATCACTGTATGGTCTTTTGAATCGTGAATAGCGTCAATAAAACCGCGAATCATCAATTCCGGATTCCTTATCTCTTCCTCTATGATCGGAGTGAGCGCATGGAAGGCCTTATCCGGAGCTTTTTCTTGGTCTAATTCTGCCTTGAATTTCCCAGAGAAAGTCTTCACGAAATTGTTGAGCATCTCCTGCGAATCAATAAGGTAATATTCAAGTTCTTCTTGGGTCAACTTCAGCATTTCGAACTTTTTCTTGCTCTTATTCCAGAGCTTGAGCAAGCTAGCAGTTATATATGCACGAAAGCCTTTTTCGTAGTCATCTGGATCCAGGATGGAGATATCAAGATGGAAGAACTTTTCTAGTACTTCATGGACAATTGAGCCGCGAATGAGGTGGATAGAAGGCCTGGTAGGTAGCTTGAGGATGTATTGATAGAAAAATCTTCTCGGGCATTGCTTATAGAGATTTATACTGCTCGGAGAGAGCATCCGGTCTGCCATTAGGGAATAAGAAAAAGCCTAGTTTATAAAGTTCACGTATCCGGGGAAAGTCCAGTGCTAGTAGAGATTCTTGATTAAGAAGGGATTATCCTGATTTTTGTCTGATTCCAATCTTGCATAATTGAACAATAAATTCCAAAGGAATTTATTCGTTCCAGAGAGTCTTTTAAACGTGGAAACCATTAAATATAAGCTTACTCTATACTGCTCTATGGAGGCCATAATAACAATTACTCTGGGATTAATCATAAGCTATTTATTGTTTAGGTTTATGAGAAAACAGAAAAATGTGGCTGATGTCTACTCTGACATAATAGCCAATGATAAATATAAGGCTAAGGGCCAGTGGGAACGATAAGATGGAAAACATAATCGGGAAAGAATTGCACATTTCCCTTAGCAGGCTTGATAACCTCGTTAGGGTCGGTACTGTCACATTTAATAAAGCAAACATCAAGTCAGAAACTGATTTTATTAGCACATTACAAAAAGTAATGAAAGATTTAGACGATGGTAAATATACTGTCCATGATGATACTAGTGTGTTTGCAAGATTCGACCTTAGTAAGCAATCAGTAAGGCTTCATAAGTGGTCTGAAAATACTGGAATAGTTATGCCTTGCTGGAATTACTTTGAAAACTAATCACTTCTTTTGTATATACCTTCTTCGGACATGATTATTGAAAATTTTGCTGGGTTTAAAACCTTGCACTTCAGTGCGAAATTTTCAATTCCAAAAACTCGCCTATCAAAACGAGGAGCGTAAAACCACGGGCTCATGGAAATGGGACATTTCCAGGACACAGAAAATCTACGATTTTCCCGTGGATAGCTCCGAGTGGCGAGTTTTTGTTATGTCAGAGTTGAATTTTAAGATTCCTGAGCATCTAATAACTCTCCGATTTAAAAGAGACCAGTGGTATCTTCCTGACCTATACATTTCAGTCACCATACTACAACATTTAAATAGAGGAACATAATTAATTATATTATATCTATTAATATGAAAAAACTTAAGATTGTATATGTAGTCTGTGGATTTAGGGAATATGCTCAAGCAGAGTCATTTGCTTTGTATACCAGACAAAAAAGAGATACTAACATATTTATTACAAATGATAAAAAGCTCGCAAAGAATATTCTTAATACGGGTTTTAAAGTTTTATTGTCTACTATAACTAATCTGACAAAGAAACTAGTACAAGAAATTGATTTACAAGGGAAATGCAAGAGCCAAAAATTTTTCCTGGAAAAAACAATAACACTAGAAGTATATCATAAAAATTGATAACAAACAAATAAAATGAAAGTACGCGAAATGATGAAGGAATTAGAATCAGAGAAAATTTCAACCTGGTTTGATTTAGGTCTATTCATGGATAGATTGCGCGAAAATAGAATTAATTCACCAATTCAATTTGAAGGGACGCTTGAAAGTTTTAAGAAACGCATGGCAAAGGGGGTTGCCTTCATTACTTTCTCTTATTCTGTTGATGGAATCACCATGGAATGTGCAAAATATGCTAAAATTTTCAGATCCATCTTGAACAAACCGAAAATTCACTATATTGCTGGAGAGTTCCATCCTGAATCAACCGCTTTGATACATCCTGATGTAAAAAAGTTTCAAGTGGATGAAATTGCTGGTTTTGAAAAATGGGACCTCTACAATGATTTTTTTCATAAAAAAATTTTTCGAGGGGACATTGTGTACAATAATCTCATAAAGAAATTCTGGAAAGAAACAATTGTTATTTGCAGAAAACTTGGAAAATATATAGAAGGAAACGATATTAAACTTCTCTATCTTCTCAACATCAATTCAAATCCTGGGAATGTTTCATTGGCATTGGCTTGTGTGCTTCTCTCTGAATATCTAAAAATTCCTGTTATTTGCAACAATCACGATTTTTATTGGGACGGTGGGAACAAAAAAGTAGATATTAAAACGAAAGGCCTAAAACCTGGCCCAAGAGATTTTTTCTTTACAAACTCTGACGTCGGTGAATTTTTCTCGATTATTAATGTACTCTTTCCATGGGAATCAAAATCATGGATTTCTGTGAATATCAACCGTAATCAGTCAAAAGTCTTAATCGAACGGTTAGGCCACAATCCAGCAAATGTAACTGAGATTGGAACAGCTATTGACTTGGATGAGTTTAAGAGCAGTACGGAAAGAAGAAAAATAGAGACATTTATTCAGATTTCAAAAGTATTGAGCCGATATAAAAGAAAAATTTCTGTAATGCCGATTGATCAGTTGCCGGGTGATACATTTGATAAGTCTGTCTTACCCTTCATAACAGGCCACAGGAGAGGTACGATTGACTTTATAGAAAATAATATTGTCTTTCTCCAACCAACAAGAATTATTGAGCGAAAGAGAATTGAAGTGAACTTTACGTTGATTACTAAATTATTTCATCATCCAGAGTTTACCCGGTTTTTTAATAATAACAAGAAACTGACACTTACTTTACTGATTACCGGGCCAATTGCGGAAGGTCACACACCCTACATTAAAAAACTCCTCTCTGATTTCTCTACTCTACTCAAAACAGTTCCCCCTGGTTTAAAAGACAGAATTTTTCTAGCCTTCATCTTTTCTGAAATTGATAGACACGAGTTCAAAAAAAGATTTTCTCATCCAATACATATCTCAGATATCTATAATATTGCGAATTTGATTCTTCTTCCGAGTGAAACCGAAGGGAGGGGTCTTCCTATCATTGAATCAGCAGCAAGTCGCTCTCCTATTTTTACAAGAAGATATTATCCTACCCAAGTGTATGCGGAAGTTATCGGTGAGCATTTATCTAGTGACCAGCGGCTGCGCGTAATTGAATTCTCTAATGACTCAATCAACATTTCTATCGTAAATGATATAGTTAACAGAATTATTCATCCTCATGAGTATTTAGGGGATGCAGACCACAATAGGGGGGTAGTGGAAAGTAGATACAGCATGCACAATTTGCAGAAGAATATGGAGTCAATACTCCATAGCCTCTATCTTCAACTTCTACCTCAACATCAGGAGATGAAAGCAACAATTTTGGAGATGGGAAAGTATGAAAGAAAATTAACGAGAACTTATCCTGCGCTGAATGATATTCTACACACAAAAAATCGCCAATATCTTCCCGGATACGGAAAAATGGCTTTTATGATATATCTTAAATCTCTTATTGACCCAAGTTATTTTCGTGTCGAGGAACAAGAAACAAAAGGGAGAGCATTTCAATTTGCGAAATATCTTATTGAGAGCTATGCTGGCACACAGCATATCTCAAAAGAAAAAGTACATGCATTCTATAACTGTGTTGATAATATTTTTCATTACAAAAATGGTTCCATCTCTGTGAGAATCGACCATTCGTTTTCGTATAGACATAGAAACAAAGATCTCTACCCCTATGGAAAATTTACTCACCAAGAAATAACTGGCGTTATCAACCTTCTCTTCAATTCAATTATAAAACCTCAAGCGTTGAAAATAAAATACGAAAGACGACCCCATCATTTAACTGATATACGAAATGCTTTTTGTCAACTAGCCGATAGTTTTAATCTGTACATTGATCACAGTTCTCGATTGATTAAAAAACTTCGCAGTAATGTACCGATTGCTTACTTTCCAGGCAAACATATCAGACATGAATTGGAAATTTTTGTTGTACACACCGTAAGAGAGCGACTCGGTTTGAGCCTTGAACAACCCTTAACTGAAAAAGAGTTGCTAAAGAAGAAACTGGCACCTATTTTTGTCATTAAACAACGAAAACCATTGGGTAATTATTTCACTGCTGATGAATTGCGTAAATATTTATTGCTTGGAGCAAACTATGAACTAAGACTTCTTTATAAACATAATATCTGCAAAATTGTCACCAGTGAGCAAAT
The DNA here is from genome assembly GCA_018221205.1 of Candidatus Woesearchaeota archaeon. Taxonomy (GTDB): domain Archaea; phylum Nanobdellota; class Nanobdellia; order Woesearchaeales; family WJIZ01; genus JAAOYF01. The sequence goes on from JAAOYF010000009.1 coordinate 10,337, forward strand.
GTCTGTTGGAATAGACTTTAGACAATTAGGAAAGAGGGCATTGAATACTCTCAGCTATGTGAAAAAGAATCATGGTTTTATCGTGACATTTGGAGAAAATTCAGCAATGATGACTGATATTGTAGATCTGGAAACCTTTCATATTGGAAAAGTAAAGAATATATTTACTTCAAAGGTAATGGGAATTCCACTTGATTCAGGATTTATCGAATGGGTCCCTCCAGGATTGCGGCCAACAATTGCATATCCTACCCCTATCCAGACATCAGCAGAGTTCTCGACTGCTTTTCATAGCAAACTGTATAGAAAATTATGTAAGGAATATGGAGAGAAAGCGATACTCAATATTCTTCGAAAGGATGCTGAGGAAAAGGGTTCTCCTGTCACGACAGTATTAAAGTACATCGATAAGCAAAGAAAAAAGGGAAATAATGATGTAGAATATTCCTATGTACGAGGAGTCTATGTTGACGGTCTTCCTTGGTCTGGTGTGATTGCGAAAGCCAACTTAAGCAACTCTAAAAAAAAGTGGACATTCAATGCCTTGTTTAGTAGCCATAAACCCCATACAGCTCAACATTTCATAAGAATCTTTGAGCGACGACATAAGGGCAAAGCACGAATTGTGTGGAATGGAGGATACATCCTCAATGCAGAACTTGTTGGAAAACTTGGCTTGTCAAAATCATATATCGGCAGTCCACTTGGACTAGTGATTTCTGATAATAAAATAATCTCTCCACCCCTCTTCAATAAACCAGCGATATTATTCCACTCTACTGGAAAACTGGAAATCCGACGAGTTAATTGCTCTAAAGGAATGATCATATCATATAAACGCCATACGTATGCATTAACCAAAAAGCACTACAACCAAAAAAAACCAGGTGACTACCCTTGTTTTTATGATCTCATGCACAGTGAGGACACCATAGAAGGCAATGGAAGAACAATATATCGTTTGGCAGGAAACAGTATCAAAGAAATTATCAAAACAAAAAAGGGAGAGCGAATAGGCATTATTCCAGTCGGATTAACTCTTTCTTTTCCTAAAAACAAGGTTCCCATAGGTTGGGATATTGGGTCAAAGGTCTCAATCACTATGGATGAATTCAAGAATGTCCTCCATGGCATTGAGGCGGGACCAGTGTTATTGAAAAATGAGAAAATTGCAATTGAAATGGAGAAAGAAGGGTGGAAATCAAGTAATTCCATCAAGACACAAGCTGCGCGTATTGACTATGTTGATATGAGGGGCCCAAAAATTGCTGTTGGCTTGGATAAAAAAGGAGATCTTTCAGTCTTAGTGGTTAATGGACGTATTAGAGAGTCAGTGGGCGCTACACATAGAGACATGGCACGAATCCTACTAAAGCATGGTATGGTCCATGCAATGGGCTTTGATCCTGGAGGGAGCAGTACATTAGTTGTTGATGGAAAAATTTTGAACATTTCCCCCTTTAATCATGATTACGAGCACAATCCTTATTCTCTTCCCCCTGAGCCAAGACCAATTTCAAACGTATTTATTGGCTGGCAATAATTTCGAATTTGTTTACACGAAAAAGCCAGAAAGCTCCTTGCTTTAGCTAGGAGATGAATGGCTTTTTGTGCAAAGAAATGCCATGCATTTCTTGCACAAGAAATCGCTAGCACAATTTCTATGACGTTCCAAAAGGAACCATTACTATAAGGGGCTCAGAACCATTTAAAACAACAACATCTAACTCCTTCTCTTTTAAATCGAAGTTGCAAAAATCAAAGATACATAGAAACGGAGTTTCTTGATAATGTTAAGATAAACGGCTATCCATATGCACACTCCTTTGAGGATACGCGATATCAATATTCTTTGATTTTCGTATCCGATCATAAATTTCCTTCGTTATCTTACTTGTGTACTCTTGGAGATGAGTAGCAGGTGAAAAGTATCGGATATGAACTCCCATTCCGTCTGGTCGGAAGAATGTTCGAATATAGGGAGGCTCTGGAGGTTTTAATTTCATAAGATATTTTTTAGCAGATTGCATTATTATGATCAATGCTTTGTCTAAATCACTCTCAAAGGTTATGGGGACAATGA
>JAAOYF010000046.1 GCA_018221205.1 Candidatus Woesearchaeota archaeon
GGCCCAGAAGAGCACCAAAAACTCCTGGACAAACATTCATAGACACAATGCCTGAAGGAACATGGGCAGAAGTACCTAATAGCCATATGGCTAGTGTAGGAATTCAATGTTATGGACTTAATTGTCCTGAATGTCCAGACTTCTGGCCTCAAGAAAGCTCATGCAGTTTTAATAGTGTAGGATTAGCAGGGGTTATGAGTGTTTGGAGTGGAGGAGCATTTGACACAGAACGTAATAGATTAATAATCTGGGGTGGTGGACATGCAGCATATGCTGGTAATGAAGTATACACTTTTGATACAGACACATTATTATGGGAGCGTATTACTAATCCAAGTTTTAACACAGGATATGACATGGATTCATGCACTTTCACTTCACCAGCAACTATTGAAAAACCTGAAGGAGAAGTAATAACCCATAGAAGCAGAGTTTTAGAAAGATGTGCATATTATCCAAACCAACAAATAGACATTAGTAGTATTCCATTAGAACATAGAGATTATGCTGATTATGATACTTTTGGTGGAGGAACAATTAGATGTTATGGAAGATTAAAAGGAGAATATTGCAGTCAACAACCATATTCTGGATGGATAGATTATAGTCAGCCTGCATCAAGACACACTAATAATTATGTAGCATATGTTCCTGGGACTATAGATTCTTTTTATTCTTTTGGAGGCGCAGCATTTTATGCTGGTGGACAATCAGGAACAAATAATATAGATGCTTTTGATTTTGATACAAGAACTTGGAATAAGAAATTAGCAATATTACCAACAGCAGGTTATGCAGCAACAGCAGTAGATACAACAACGAATCATGTTTGGACTTTAGGATTAGCAAGTGGAAGAGAATTATGGGAGTATGATCCAGTAGCAGATAGCATGACCTTAAGATATCCACAAATGGATTATGGATGGCATTATTATAAAGTGATAGTTATAGATCCTGTTCGAAAATTGTTAGTTGCAGTTGGTAGAGGAACATATATGGTTTTTGATATATCATCAGTTGATACTAATGGTTATGTTACACAAATAGAAAGTGTATCAAGTGGACCTCAAGATTTAGTTGATTCAAATTATCCAACATTAGATTATGATTATACTACAGGAAAAATGGTTGGTTGGTTAGGAGGGACAGATGTTTATGAGCTTGATCTTGATACTCACACATGGAGTAAAATACCAGCATCAATAACTAATACTATAACACCAACAAACCCTACAGGAAATGGAGTTTATGGAAGGTGGAGGTACGATCCAAGCAAGAATGTTTTCATTGTGGTGAATGAAATTGATGAGAATGTGTTTGTGTATAAGTTGAGTGATGCAGCTCCTGTACAAAGTTGTATGCCAGAAGATGTGAATAATGATGGTACTGTGGGTATTGGTGATTTAGTAGAAATAGCGAGGGATTTTGGAGGAAGTTCTGTATCTGCTGATGTTAATAATGATAATATTGTCGATCTGAAAGATATTGTCCAGGTTGCGCGGAAATTCGGACAGATTGCTGCCTGTGAATGTATAGAAGGTTTGTCGAGACCGTGCGGTACTAATGAAGGCATCTGTGAAATGGGAGTGGAGAGTTGTTTGAATGGAGCATGGTCTGGAGAATGCCTTGGTGGGGTGAATCCACAACCAGAGATCTGCGACGGATTAGATAATAATTGCGATACGTTTACTGATGAAGGATGTCCTGTCTGCGAATGTTCTGATAATCTTTGTGAAAATGGGAATACTGGAATGATTTGTGATGGTTGTAATTATGTTGCTGCTCCTATCGAGATTTGTGAGGATGGGGTTGATAATGATTGTGATGGAGCGGATGCAGTTTGCTCTGTGGGAACAGTCGCTTGACCTTTGAGCGTTTCAGCTGATGATAGGCATCTTGAAGATCAAAATGGAGAACCTTTCTTGATGATAGGTGATACACCTTGGTCATTAATAGTGGGGGTGACTCCAGCAGAAGCACAACTCTATCTTGACAATAGAAAAGCAAAAGGATTCAATACTCTGCTTATCAATACCATAGAGCACTATTTCAATGGCCCAGCAAACTATGCTGGTGAAATCCCTTTTAATGACCCTAATGATTGGTCAACCATCAATGAAGCCTATTGGCAACATGCAGATTTCATCATTCAAGAAGCACTCGATAGAGACTTCTTATTGTTACTTACACCATCATATGTAGGATATAATTGTGGAAGTGAAGGATGGTGTGCAGAGATGAAAGCGCAAACCAATGCACAAATGTATGCCTATGGAGAATTCATCGCAAATCGATATAAGGATTATCCGAATATCTTATGGGTTGCAGGAGGAGATGTAGGCTATGCCCCGATTATGGGGACAGCATATGAGAGGATGGACAATGTCATCTTAGGGATGGGGTCTATCGATAGCACCATACTCGTCACAGCTCACACCTCACGCAACCGTGAAGCAGCAGTGGATTATAATGAACCGTGGTTAGATGTTACTAACACATACACGGATTGTGATACTATAGAACGATTGACCAAATCAGATTATGATCGAACGACTGTACGGCCCTATTTTCATATAGAAGGATGGTATGAGGGCGAGCATAGTACGCCTCCTTCTTGCCTTGTTGGACAAGCTCTCTATCCTCTACTCGGCGGAGCAATAGGACATATGTTTGGCAACAACCCTATCTGGCCATTTAATAGTGGATGGGATGGAAGCAGCGGCATCGAAAGTCCTGGATCGTACATGATGGGGCATGTTGCTGATTTAATGAATTCTCGACAATGGGGAAGTTTTGTCCCTGATTATAGCCACAGCATTGTCACGTCGGGAAATTTTGATATTAACGGCGATTATGTGGCTGCAGCGAGCAATGGAGAAACCGTCATGGTGTATACGCCTAGCACTGCTTCCTTCACTGTCGATATGTCTCAGATCTCTGGGAGCACTGCTCAAGCATGGTGGTATGATCCCTGGACTGGGTCTGTTACTGATCTTGGAACTTTTTCAACTTCAGGCACGCAATCCTTTTCAGCACCACAAGGATCATTTGTCCTTGTTCTAGATGATGCAAGCAAAGGATTTGGTGCTCCTGGTTCAATCCCTGATCGCGGCGCGATTACAGTAGATGCAGCACACCCTGAATGGTTTGTCTATGAAGATGGCAGTCCATTGTTCATCTGAGGTGCAGGAGAGCCAGAAGATTTCTTATATCGGGGAACAAGAAATGCAGATGGCACCAGAACAGGAGATCAAATAGCTTTAATCAACAAAATTGCATCTACAGGTGCGAATAGCATTTACATGCAAATGGTAAGGAGCCACGGAGGAGATGGCCCAGCAGACCATAATCCCTTCATCAATTCAGATCCAACTCAAGGACAGGATCAGGATATCTTGGATCAGTGGGAGATCTGGTTTGATGAGATGGATAAAAATGATATTGTTATTTACTTATTTTTCTATGACGACGATATGAATTCATGCAGTAGTGGGTTAGGATGGTGTATGCAAAATGGAGAATTGCATCCTACTGAAAAAGTGTTCATAGAGGAGATTGTCAACAGATATGAACACCACAAAAATATTATATGGATCACGATGGAAGAATATCAAGAGGATAATAATGGGGATGATATTGCGCGCCATAGCAAATTAGCAGAAACAATCAGAAATGCTGATGACAATAACCATCCTATCGCTGTGCATCAATTATCTGGATTAACTTTTGATTTTCCAGATGACCCCAATGTTGATCAGTTTTCCATTCAATGGAAAAAAAGTACTCCCCAAGAGAATCATAATGATATGGTAACTGCATGGAATAATGCTGCAGGAAGATTTAACCTTAATCTTGCTGAACCTATAAATACCTGGGGTACAGGAAAGGTTTCAAGAGATAAATTATGGGCGATTGCAACTGGTGGTGCGTATGTCATGCCCATAGCTTGGGATATCGCTTCTACATCTGTTGCAGACTTGACTGATTGTGGTGTTTTGAAAGGATTCTTTGAATCTACAGATTTATTGAATCTTGCGCCGCATGATGAACTGGCTTTTGGCGGAACACAATGGGTATTGGCTAATCCTGGGAATTCCTATATTGCATACACTAGTTCTTTGATTGGAGATATGGGCATTAGCGGAATGACTGCTGGAACATATGATTTCACCTGGCTGGATATCCCTTCTGGAGTAAAAGTTGAGCAGACTGGTGTCAGTGTAAGTGCTGGTGATCAGAGCCGGGTCAAGCCTTTTGGGATAGGGAATGAGTTGGCTGTGTATATCAGACGATAATTCTGACGACAGATTTTTCAATAGGGGTTATTATTATAAATCCTTTGAGAAATAGGAAGATTTAAATATAAGATATATTTACATTAATCTATGAGAACTATAGTTTTACTTGATTTATTAAAAGGTATACATACAATTAAATCTATTATGGATATATTAAATATAAATAAAGAGGGGGCAATCTATTACGTTCATCGATTGCGAAAGAAGGGATATGTGAAGACTACGTATTTGAGAAACAAGACAAGAGTGTATCATATCTCCCCCGAAATCCGCCTTGGAGGGACAACGTATGAAGAAGCGCTAAATGCCCATTCACCGATAAAAGTAGCAACTACGACAGACTATCGTATTTTCGGAAAAAAACTCATGTCAGAGGATGTCCTCATTTATACTATACAATCCCAAAGCGTGAGAAAAATTACAGCCGCATTGGCTTTATTCCGCAAGATTTCTGATTGGTCCTATCTCTATAGGTTAGCAAAATGCCATTCCCTTGAAAGGGAGGTTGGCGCCTTGTATGATGTATCAAGAATGATTATGCGAACAAGAAGAATGCCTAAACGATTCAGGAATCATGCATTACCAAAGAGATATAGTCGTTTCTCCGATATTGTTCCGAAATTACGATCCAAACATTTTAGAAACATTGAAGAAACCTGGAAAGTACACCTTCCATTCAATAAACAAGATCTTGAGGCATATACATGATAACTGTCGAGGAACAGCAAGTACTGCTCATAAGCATAGCGAAAAGACTATCAAAACCCCTTATTGCTTATGCTATCGGAGGAACAGCAATGATGTTTTTGGGCATAAAGGATACTACAAAGGACATTGATCTTGTGTTTGATCATAGGGCTGAACGGGAGATGTTTAAGAAAGCCATTTCTGAGTTGGGTTATGAGAAAATTGATTCAAGAGCTGCCTATGGGGAGAAGAAGAACATTCCTGAGATGTTTTATCGAGACGATGAACGTTTTGATCTTTTTTTGAATGAAGTCATTTCATTCGTATTCTCAGATGAGATGAAAAAACGTGCGACAAAAACAATGCAGTTCTCTGATAATCTTATCATTAAGGTTGCAGATGTTCACGATCTTATTCTTATGAAATGCTCTACTGACAGGGTGAAAGATCAGGATGATGCCCGAGCAATCATTGAACGATCTCCGATTGATTTTAAGATTTGTGTTCAGGAAGCGAAAGAACAAATTCAATTAGGCAAAGAGAAAGCAGCATTTGAGCTCGGTTGCTTTCTGGAGGATCTTAAGAATGAGCTTAATGTACCTGTGCCCCAAAGCGCTTTGGATGGTCTTTTCAGCATTGTTAAATCACAAGCTGCGAAGAAGATGAAATAAGCCAAAGGTTCTACTATCTGGAACGTGGCACCAGCCATCTTAGAATGAGATATTATGGTTGAACGGTGCTTAGCGTTGGGTAAAGCCTGCAGGTATCGGGAATGAGTTGGCTGTGTATATCAGAAAATAATTTTGGAAAGATTTATATATACAATGTAGTTTATTATTAAAATGTATTGTATACTTAATAATCTGGGTGAGTAGAATGGAAGTGGCTATAACAAAAATATCTCGAAATGGACAAGTAGTCATCCCTTCTGAAGTCAGGAAGGATGCGGGAATAAAACCATCAACAAAATTCATTGTCTTTAATCAGGATGGAAATATCTTATTGAAGCAGCTTAGGAAGGAATCTTTAGGCAAAGATATGGAATTGATAGAGAAAGTAATGAGGAGCGAGGAGCAGATTAAGAAAGGCAAAGTCGTGAAGGCTAAAACCACTATGAGTGATGCGGATATCGATGATCTTTTAATGACCTAAAATGGAGATTATTTTTTCTGATGAATTCAAGAAAGATTTCAAGAAGATCAAAGATAAACAAACCAGATTAAGATTAATCAAACATATCAAGAAATTAGCTTCTTTGCCTGAATCTGGAAAACCATTGAAATATGAGTTGAAGAATCATAGGGGTATAAAGATTCCTCCATTTAGAATTATCTATCGCTTAGAGAAAGAGAGGATAGTAATCAATTGTTTTGATCATAGGAAGGATGTTTATAAGTAGCACTTTTTGAAACGTAATATTTATATAACAGTTGTGATATTTTTATTACATATGTTCCAAAAAAGTAACAGGTATAAGATTATGCGGGTTTTCTTTGAAGATCCCTTAAGAAAAGATTTTCAGCTGAGAGAGATTAGTAGAAAAGTGAATATTGCTCCGACCTCTGTCAAGCGATACCTCCATGAACTTGAGAAAAGTCAACTTATTATCAGGGAAAAGCATAAGATACATGGCTATCCTATCTATCATGCTCATAGGGATAGCGAAGAATTTACCTTTCTTAAAAGAATAGATACGATGATAGCTCTCAAGGAGATAGGACTTATTCATTATCTTAGTGAGAAGTGTATGCCAGACGCCATCGTTCTCTTTGGCTCTGCTGCTTTGGGAGAGGACACTAGTGAAAGTGATATTGATTTATTTGTATTATCTCAAGAGGAGAAATTAGACCTTCGTCTTTATGAGAAAAGATTGAACCGGAAAATCCACGTTTTTTTTAGCGAAAGCCTTAATAGCCTGAGCAAGGAGCTCAAGAATAACATCCTTAATGGTATTGTACTTAAAGGATATGTCAAGGTTTTTTAGAATGGAATTAGTAAGGATAACTCCCGACAGAGAAAAAGCTCGTGCAATCATGAAAATGGTTAGCTCTACTCTTTCCATGATTGCACAATTGGATATTTCTCAGTTTCCTTCCCATGCCACTAAAGAATATTATGACGTGATCAGAGAACTTATCAGCGTCATTATACTTCTCGATGGATATAAGGCCAGGGGAGAAGGAGCGCACAAAAAACAAATTGAGTATCTTGATCAGCATTACAAAGAAATCGATAAGTCTGAGATTGTCTTCACTGATGAGCTTCGCGTCATTAGAAACAGGATATCTTATGAGGGGTTCTTTGTTAAAGAAGGATATATTAAAAGAAATAAGAAGGTTATTACCAACTTTATTATGAAATTGAAGAGTATCATTCAGAAAAAACTATAGATGCAGCTATCTCTTACATTATAGGTAATTTCCTTGTTATTTCTTCTCTTTATACTTACAAAATAGAATAGGGTTCTTGATAATACTTACAAATAGGAAAATTTCCAAAACATTTATATAGAGAGATTGCTAAAAGTACTTACAAAATAGGTTACTTAGTATAGTAATTCGTAGCTTACTTACAAATTAGGTAAAAAATGGAGAAGATTCATACTCAGATACTTACATATAGGGGGGAGTTAGAATAAGTAGAGGCACTATAGTTGGCTAAACGTAAGGGGATGACAGAGAAAACTCCTGTCTTTGCTAATGAGAGTTCTGTTTTGCAATTAGTCAACTCTGAATCTGATTCTATTACTGAGTCTCTTGCGTTGATTGAGGAGATATCTAAGAAGCATGGAGTAGATATAGGGCATATCACTGAGATTCTTGAGCACAAGGACAAATACATTGTTCTTCCTGTAGGTTTGTTCAGGAGTAAACTTGGTCCTTTAGAAGCAGTTGTCGGGTATATGAAAGAAGTTTTGGACCTTAATCTTTCTCAGATTGCACGTTTATTGAACAGAGATGAGACCACCATATGGACAACCTATCAAAATTCTTGGAAAAAAGGGAAGATCATTGTTGATCTAGAGCTGAAGGATGTTGATTTTGGTGCTTTGAAGATCAAGAAAGAGAACTTTGTTGTTCCCTTATCTGTTTTTGCCAATAGAGAATTGTCTATTCTTGAGGCTTTATGTGTGTACTTACGTGAGAATCATGGTCTGAATTATACTATGTTAGGGAAATTGCTAGAGAGAAATGAACGGACTATCTGGACGGTAGTCAGCAGAGCAAAGAAAAAGTGGACAGAGAGATAGTCAAGCGGATAGTGCAAGAGAGCAAAGAGATGCATGAATGCTCTCGCTCTAAAGTCAAGCTTAGCTCTAATCTTTTTGCCAATTATGCGAAGAAGAAGAAAGGAAAGATCTCTGAGGAGGAATATGTCGGCTACCTGAAGAAAAAGCATAACGGCCGCACACTGGATGAATGGATCACTGAAGCGCATAAGCATGGTGAAGAGACGAACAAAGTGTTCCATCAAGATTTCAATTCTTTGGTGAGTTCTTTATCCAGTCCTCGCTTCACTATGGCTGCGATTATCTTATTGGCCATCTTCTTCCTGCAGTTCTTCACTCCAGGCATCATTGGCTTTGTTACGTTAGAAGAGGCTAATGTGACGATTGAGCAAGAGTTTACAGCAAATGCAACGTTTGTTCTTGACGTAAAGAATATCCGCTATCTTGGCTTGCAAGGATATGCAAGCAATGACTTTTCGGGAAGGGTTTATTTAGATGATGGTGTGCAGAGATATGTTCTTTTAGATTACCTGAGCAAAGAGCTTAGACAAACAGTTCCTGATGCTACAATTGATTTTGAACTGGTTAAAATAGATATCTCTGATGAAGTGAAGGGCATCGAAGTCCAGGCTGATTTTGATGATGATTCTTTGGCTTGTACAATTTATACCATCGAGAGTGATTCTGCGACCAATCTTTGTTATGGGTATTCAGGATGCTGCGCATTCATGAATGTTCCTCAGACTGAAGAGCAATGGGATGAGCCTTTGTATGTAAACAAAGGGAAGTTCGGTGCTGGAGACAGGAATCTGGTGAAAGCACAAGTCGTTTGGGCAAATTATAGTTTAGATCCAGAGAATGCTTATTTTGATCTTGAATATAGTGATATTATCGGAGTTCCAGTCAATGTCTATTCACAGCTTAGGTTTGTTGATGAATGTGGAGGTGCCTGTTTAATTCAATCTGCTAATCAAGACCATACTTTAGTTGTTGAAGTGCATTCAGGAAGTTTGTATCTGTCAAATTACAGCTTCAAAGTTGTCGATAAACCGAATAGTCCGCCAGTCTTTACTCCGGTTCCGAATATTACTATCAGCCCTCCACGGCCTTTCATCCTGGATTTGAGAGAGTATCTCTCTGATACTGATGGGGATACCTTAAAATTGAGTTATTTCGATTCTCCTGGATTGATTATTGATTTTGTTGGTATGAATGCTGTCATCCGGGTTGATGATAACTTTACTGGTAGGACTTTTACTTTTTTCACTGCGAATGATTCTGAGTTGATCGCTATCTCGAATATCATTGAGATTAGTTTAAGTAAGAATGCGACTGTCATTGAGACTCCTAAAAAGGATATCTTTGTTTCTGGACAAGTTGAGATCGGCAAGCCTGTTACCTGGAGCCGGAGAGTAGATGTTGCGGATATTTTTGGAGAGTTCAGAGTGAATATCTCTGGGGAAGCGTATAATGTCACGGTCAAGAAAGTGTTCAATGAGACTTTTGAAGAAGTCTCAGGGGCCAATTTAGAGGTTGTAGAGGATACATTACGTCGAAATATCGCCCGCTTTAAGGAGGATGTTGCTGATAGGAGGGTTGCTAAGGCATTTGAGAGGCAGCGAGGTATTTTTAGGGATGAACCTATTGATGATGTTGAACTTGTCGTTATGGACCTTTCTCCTGAGATTGAGATCAGTTTTGAGACTGATGGTCCAGAAGTTGTTGAGGAGATCATCAGTGAGAGTGTGAAGAGAGTTACCATCAGTTCAACTGTGCATTATACTGATATTCTTTCTTATGCTGATATCAAAGACAGCCCTCAAAGCAGGATTAAGCTCTATTGGTTGGTTAATGGAAGCAGGCAGATTGTTTCTGATGTTACGTATGAGGACAGGAACAATAATTCCCTTATTGACAGGATTTATTGGACTGTCCCTTCTCTCAGTTCTCAGACGTATGAGATCATCTTGATCACAAAAGCAGATCATCTGGATGCGAATAGGAGCTTTATTGCAGATATCTATGAGTATGTCAAGGAAAAAGATGGTAATTGGAGTTACGGAATCAATGATTCCCAATATGTAAGAGTGACTTTTGAGCAGGCCTTGGATAATTCCAAGGATATTACTTTATATGCTCGAAGTTTAGGCAGTTCTTCTGTTGAAGTCTATACAGAGAATAATGATACTTTGATCACTTCCTTTACTGATATCTCCTCTGAAGACTGGTATAAAGTCTTTTTGACTGAATTAGAAGGAAGCCATGATGTGTTTGACCTTAGAGTTGTAGGGGATAGTGTTGAGTTCGATTATATTGTCGATCCGGTCGGGCAGGAGAATGTTTCACAGTGGAACAAGACATTCGATGGAACCGGTGGTAGTGATATGGCCAATTCTATCGCTATAGATTCTAACGATAACATCTATGTTGTCGGTGATGGGACTAATATTGTCAGTAGTACGAGCGAGGGTGATTGGTGGATCAAAAAATTCAACTCCTCAGGCAGCGAAGATACTACTAACTGGAACAAAAGTATTGATGGCGTAACTGGAAAAGATAGTCCCACATTTGTTGCCCTTGATTCACAAGACAATGTCTATGTTGTTGGCTATGGTACTAATCTCTCTTCCAGCTCTTCTAATTGGGACTGGTGGATCAAAAAATTCAACTCCTCAGGTAGCGAAGATACCACCAATTGGAACAAGACGTTTGACGGAGCAGGAAAGGCTGACCAAGCCAGGATAGTTGTCATAGATTCTAATGATAATATGTATGTAGGTGGAAGTGGATTTAATATTACTGAATCAAATCAAAAAGATTGGTGGATCAAGAAATTCAATTCTTCAGGCAGCGAGGATACTACAAATTGGAACAAATCATTTGAAAGTTCTGCAGCAACTGATTATCTTCAATCTCTTGCGATAGATAGCAATAACAATCTCTATGCTGGGGGACAGTTTTCACTCGATTTGCTTATCAAAAAATTCAACTCCTCAGGCAGCGAAGATGCTGTCAATTGGAACAAATCTATTGTGGCAGCTACAGGTTCAGCTTTTTACGGTCTGTTCACTGATTCCAACGACAATGTCTATGCAGGAATGTCTTCAAATGTCGTCGGTGTCCAGAGCGAGGATGATTGGTGGATCAAGAAATTCAATTCTTCAGGCAGCGAAGATGTTGTTAATTGGAACAAAAGCTTTGATGAGGGAACTGCTTGGGCATATGATTATCTTAACTTCATTGCTGTCGACGCAAATGATAATGTTTTCGCTGTTGGGGATATCGACACTGGCGCAGCAGGCTATAATGATTGGTGGATCAAAAAATTCAACTCCTCAGGCAGCGAAGATGCTGTCAATTGGAACAAGACTTTCAATGCGGGCACGAATAAATATGACAGCGCAACAGGTGTTGCCTTTGACAGCTTGAACAATGTCTATGTTTCGGGCTATGGGCAGAATGTTATCAGCGGCACTTCCAGCTATGATTGGTGGATCAAGAAGTTTGAAGGTCATCCCATACTTGATACTTCTGCTCCAACTATACTCTTTGTGAACAAGACTGAAGCGAATGGATCCACTATCACTGTAAATTATGCTGAGATCAATGTAAGCATCACAGAACTCAATCTGGATGCATTTACCTGGAATTGGAACGGGACGAATTATACGATGTATGATGATAGCCTGGTGTTGATGCTCAATTTTGACAATGTCTCGGCTCTTGGTGAGAGCAATACATATGTTATTGATGCGAGCAAGCAAAACAATAATGGGCTAGTGTATGGAAATGCCTATCCAAATTCTAGTGGAAAATACAGGGGATCATTCGAATTCGGAGGCAGCAGCTCAGATTTTATCAATTTCAGCTCAAATTCAAGCCTTGATGACCTCAATAACGGAGGATTGACCTTTTCCGCATGGTTATACTTCAGGTCCAGCGGAGGGTTAGACGTCATTTTCAGTAAAGATGCATGGACCAGCGGATTGATGACGTTTTATATTTCTGATGGAGGAGCCCGAACGCTCCGGTTTATCAAAGATTCTCCGGATCCAGACGTTCGCGCTGACTGGAGCGGAATTATCGATCTCGATGAATGGGACCATTATGTGCTTACCTGGAACGGCAGCAACATATCAAGCTCGATTTCGCTCTACAAAAATGGAGCAGAGATTGCGCCATCATCAGAGCAAAACGGAAGTGTTCAAACCTGGTCAGATGCAGAGACAGACTTTCTTCTGGGAAGACAGTTCGACGGATTTATGGACGATATCATGCTCTTCAATACATCCCTCTCTGCTTCTAAGGCGAAGCAGCTCTATTACTCTAGCCTACAGAAATACGATGCAAACAAATGGGGTTTCTATTCCAATCAAAGCAGTTTAGCAGATGGCACTTATACTTATCAAGCATATGTGAATGATAGCTTCGGCAAGGCAAATGCTACTGAGTTAAGGACACTCTATGTCGAGGCAGAAGCTCCCTCAATCAAATTTGTCAATCTTACTGTCGCCAATGGGACTGTGCACATCAAACCACATATCGAGGCGAATGTCTCTATCATCGCAGACGATTTCAGTGATTTTATCTGGAACTGGAACGGGACCAATTATACGTTCTATGATGATTCATTATCCTTGATGCTCAATTTCGATAATGTTTCTGCTTTAGGAGAGAATGACAGCCTGGTTGTCGATACCTCTCCTTATGGTAAAAATGGCACTGCCTACGGCAATGCAACACCAAATGTTACTGGCAGGTTCGGAAGAGCATTTTCTTTTGATGGTGATGGAGACTATGTTTCTATGGGAACATCGAGTGTCTATAATTTCACTAATGCATCCAATATCACGATTTTGGTATGGGTTTACGCTTATTCTTTGCCAAGCTATGGGGAGATCATCAACAAGGGCAATACAGAACCAGGCTCTACCAGACAGAATTATGCTATTCAGAGCCAGGATCAGAATATCTCTTTTTTCTATCGAGATAGTGCTAATACTGCTTGGGTGGAATATGTGACAGATGCTAGTGTGCTCTCGACAGGATCTTGGCATCATATCGCCATCACTTACAAATTCGGCACAGGAAGCTCTGCTAAGATATACGTCAATGGAGCTGAGACATCTGCAACCTGGAGTGGAGGAACAGGCAATGAGGATCCTATGCAAAATGATGAAGAGCTCTGGATTGGTGCAGTTGATAATGGTGGTGATGACGTGATAGATGAGGAGTGGACTGGGAGAATAGATGGGGTGCGTATGTATAACCGAAGCCTATCATCGTCAGAAGTCCAACAACATTATTTCTCTAATCTTCGGAAGTATGACACTGATAAATGGAGTTTCTATTCCAATCAGACCAACCTCACCTTAGGCACCTATACGTTCCAGGCATATGCGAATGATACGTATGATAATCCCAATGCGACTGAATTAAGGACGGTTGAGTATAGGGTGAATCCTTATTATGGGAAATTCAGCCTTCCTCCGACAACCCACTTTAATGTCTCTGCTGATCTTTCGAATATATGTAATGCCACTTTAGCCATCAATGCTATTGGCATGATTGAGTGGAATAATTGTGTTGATGCGCGGATTGCTAATTTTGATACGTATGTCAATCTTAGTTTCAACAAAGTAAGTGTTGATCCAGTTAATTTAGACTCAAGCTTCAATAGTTCTGCTAATATTACTCTCTTTTACGTTAATCTTACTAATCCTATCATCCAAAAAGATGGTGCCTATTGTCCTAGCTGTATCATCTTAAACAATGATGGAAATAATATCACGTTCAATGCGAGTTCTTTCTCTTCTTATTCTGCTACTGAGAGAACTAATCTTTCAATCTGGGACCTTTCTGATTCACAGACAAGCTATGCTAATTTCACCCAGTTCTATGCGAATTATACGAATGCATCAGGTACGATAATTACTACTGGCTATTGTGAGTTCAGACATAATAAGACAGGAAGATGGGCTGCTCTAGGGAATATGAGCCTTGGTCCTGGATTGTATAACTGGACTGGTGATTGCGGTTATACTGCAGGAAGGAGCTGCATGCCAGTAGGAAATTATTCTTTTAATGTCTCTTGCTTTGATCCTTCTGGTAGTAATGATAACTTAAGTTCGGTTGATAACATTGTTGTTACTGATTATAGCACTTCTTTGGCTATTGAAAATGGGTCAAGCAGCTATAGCACTGCCCGGAGTGCATATTTCTATGCGAATTATACGACGAGCCATCAGTTCAGCCAAGGGTATGGTGCAGAGATCGGCAGAGTCATGCTTAATGTGTCTGGCTTGACACAAGTTAGTACGGTGGATTTCTTCGACTGCCAGAACACTGGAAAAAGGGATTGCATGGTCATCTCTTATCCTTTCGGCAATGTGACTGTCTTCTATGCAAATGGGAGCCAATACTGGTCCTATCTCGTCACTGGCGGGCAGACTGATGGTGTCGGCAATGGCATTGCTATCGGAGATTTGGATAGTGATGGGTATTTCAACGATATCGCTGCTCCCACTACTGATGGTCCGAATTTTATTGTCCTCAATGAGACCGGAGATCTTGTGTTCCAGAGCAGTTTCGGGGAAATAGCGCAAAATGCTCAGGTCATCGGCATCGGCGATCTGGATGGCGATGGTATAGATAATGATATAGTAGTAAATGCTGGGTCGGAAGAATTCGATGGCTTTGCAGCATTCAATACCTCTGATGGAAAAACGTGGAACAATAAGTGGAATTACACCGAAGGAGGTGGTTCTAGTTCTGCTGGTCGAACGATCCTTATGTATGATTTTGCTGGCACAGCCCATGATGAGGTTGTCGCTAATTGGTTCTTGGGCAGTTGCTGTGAAGCAGATAATAAAGTGGTCTACGGCAATAATGGATCACTTTTCTTCAATCTTTCAGGTTTTCAAGTCCAAGCAACGAGTCTATTGACCATTGATGTCGATCACGATGGTAAGATGGAATTACTTCAGTCGGGCTACAATGAATTCAATGTCTGGCTAGCGAACAGTACTGAACTCTGGGATAAGTCTTTCTCAGGCTATTCGTATGATGCGCAGGTTGTTGATCAGGATAGTGAGGGGTGGGATGATGATATTATCCTTCCTCGTCGTGTGTACCAGCAGTCGGCACTGTTTTTTGAAGCGTATGATAATAGCAGCAATCTTGTCTGGAGCGTCCAGCTCTCTGATACTACTGATGATCTCTACTCTATAGCTGTTTCTGATATTGATGGGGACGGTATTGAAGAGATTCTTATGGGATCCAATCAAGGATGGCTCTATATGTTCAATCTCTCTGGTAATATGAGCTGGAGCGAAAATGCTAGCTTGGGCACTATCGGTTCTAAGAATGATCCTTCGCCTGGCATTGATCCAGGAGACATCACTGGAGATGGACTGCCTGACTTCTTGGTCGGCTTTGGTGATGGTATCTTCAAAGTGTATCAGGATGTCGGCTGCACTATCGAGTATAATGACAGCACTGCAGACATGACCTGGAATGAGACGCTCAATAAATGGCAGGCGAGCCGCGTGTTTAGCTCTACTGGTACTTGGGAGTATAATATAACATGCTCCAAAGGAGGATATACTAACCAGATTATCTCTTCCACAATTTCCATCAGGGATGAAGCTGCAATAATTAATGAAAACAATACACAGCCTTTGATTCCAAACTACAACCAGAATGTAAGCATTTATGCAAATGTAACAGATGCCACCGACGATATCAGCTGGGTAAACTTCACATTGCAAAATCCATCAGGAACAAATGTAATCAGTTATGAAAACGGAACACAGACAGGAGATATCTGGAATTCAAGTTCTTATATTGTTGATGAAATTGGTACGTGGCTATGGTGGATTAATGCTTCTTCGTCAGACGGCACCAAAGCAAACAGCTCAGGCTCCTTTACTATCCCTGATGTAAATTTGACTTTTTATTCAAACGAAACCAATACAACTGCTTTCAGCTTCTTAAACGGCACCTTTACCAATATAAGCTATTCCACCAGTAATAAAGCCATTAGCTTGATTCCTGGCAGAAACAAAGGGAATTACCTCTCTGATGTCTTCAACGCCTCTACAAATGCAACATGGGTAAATATTAGCTGGGTTAGCAACAATTTGGAAATTAATCCTAAGGAGCCCCTGGTCAAGGATATGGTGCTTCTCATGCATTTGAACAATGATTCAGGATTTGGGGAAAACAATAGTTATGTTAAGGACTTTTCTTCATATGGAAATGATGGAACGTGTTCAAATTGTCCTAAATTTGTCGGCACAGGCTATTTCCAAAAAGCTGCACAGTTTAATGATTCATCATCTAATCAGCTGAACATTCAGAATGACGACAGCATTAGCTTTGCCAGTGGAGAGACCATTGCAATCTCTTTTTGGGTGAATAAAACAAAGGAACAGGCAAATCAGGCAGTATTGGCTAAAGTAGGCAACAACAACAACGATTATTTCAATTACTATATTGGAGTAAAAAGTTCTACAGGGGCTTTCAGATTTCAGTACCATAATACTAGCGGAGATATTAATTCATGGAACGGTTCCTCGGGAGCCATGGCAATGTCATTAAATAAATGGGTTCATTTTGTCATGGTATATACTTATGGTGATGGTCCATCATTTCAGTTATTTAGAAATGGCATTAATGTAACCTCTCAGGGAGGATGGACATACGGAGACGGCTCAGGGGCGCCAAGTACCAATACAAACACACTCAAAATCGGCAGGGCAGGAAATTGGTGGGGGCACATGAACCATGCCAAAATCGATGAACTAGTCATGTGGAACAGAACATTATCAAAAGAGGAAATCTATCAACTTTATTACCGTGGAGCACAAAGACTAAACCTCTCAATTAGAAGCTGCGACGACTCTGCCTGTTCAGGAGAATCATGGACAGCTATTGATGATTATTCTTCGCAATCAATTGGAATTGCAGACAACTACTATTTCCAGTACAATGCAAGCTTCAACACAACAAACATAACTTATTCTCCAAAACTCTATAATATCACAATCAACTATTATTCAGACCAGATACAGCCGGGAATCACATTAATCTACCCGCAAAACGACAGCTCATTGAATACCAGCTCAATAAACTTCAACTGGACAACAGCAGACAATTACCATTCAACATTAACCTGCAACCTAACAATAAACAGTGCTGTAAATATTTCTAATATTATTGCCGGCACATCAACTTATACAAATTATACTGTCAATGGCTTTGCAGAAGGCACATATCTCTGGAATGTAACCTGCATAGACGGCTCCAGAAACTCAAACACCTCTTTGACTTACAATTTCACATATACTCCTCCTCCGGACTACTTCCCGGGCTACTGGAACAATGCTACAAATTCACCGGACAAAATTCATCAGAATGTTTACTTCTGGTTTAACTGGAGCGACGATAATGGATTAAGCCACTACATCTTCTCATGGAACGGCACCAACGGAACATGGATGAACGATACATCTGTAGTATTTACAGGACTAGTTAATCAATCAAACACAAGCAAATTAATCAACCTATCTGGAGGAAATACAATAGGCTGGAGATATTATGCAAATGACACAAGCAATCAATTTAATTTCACTCCAATATACACTTTTATAGTAAGCAATACAACAAACCTTACTATAACAGATTTATCAGACACGCAGACAGTCTATGCAAATTTCACGCAGTTCTACGCTAATTATAGCCATGATGACATATCTATCTCTTCAAATGCCTATTGCGAATTCAGGCATAATAAGACAGGGGTCTGGAAAACGTTAGGCAACATGAGTTATGATTCTGGCAGTGGATTGTATAACTGGACAGGCGACTGCGGCTATTTGGCTGGACATTCTTGCATGCCAGTAGGAAATTATTCTTTTAATGTAAGCTGTTTTGATTTATCTGGGGGTTATGATAACCTGAGCAAAGTAGATAGTGTTGTTGTCACTGATTATCCAACTTCACTAATTCTTGAAAATGGCTCTGATAGTTATAATCTCCTTTCAGTAGCATACTTCTATGCGAATTATACAAGGGATAATGGTTTTGGAGTGAATGCCCCCCCGGGACAGGAGATAGGGAGGGTGTTCTGGCGCAGCAATGATTATGAGAAAAATGCGGGTGGTGGGGTTATTGCTGCTCTTGACCTTGATGAGGATGGAAAAAAGAATGATATTGCTGCTGCTATGAGCAGGACATTTGCTAAAGATGGACTCCTTGTTGCCTTCTACTCAAACACTACAGAGGCATGGAACTATACAAGCGGCATAAACATTGATGACTTGAAAACAACAGACCTTGACGGGGATGGGTATGCGACCAACCTCTTGTTCAATACTTATCTTGACAATTTCTTTGTGTTCAATAGTACAGGCATGCAGTATTGGAATGCTTCATTAGAGGAATCTGTATCAATCTCTAGTGTAGGGGATGTTGACGGAGACGGAAACAATGATATCCTTGTCTGGCGGCGCAATAATCATAGTGCATATAATAAATCTGGTGATTTGATATGGATAAAGAATCATACTGCCGGAACAGTAGCAAGGGAAATCGCTTTCGGCGACCTTGATAACGACGGCAAATCAGACGAGTTTGCAGTAGCATGGGGCATTGCATCTATGATAGTCTTTAATGAATCAGGGGATGAAGTATGGAAAAAAAACACAGGAGGAAGTGGATTCAGTGTTGCATGGGGGGATTTTGACGGGGACGGCTATAAGGATGATATCGCACGGGGAGATAATTATGGTGCACTCAGGTTCTATAATGCGAGCGGCGATGCAATTGATGTTGTCACAGGCAACAGGCCTTATGAATTAATTGTAGTTGATTATGACTCAGATGCCATTGATGATATTATCGCAGGCGTGCAGTACGGCAATGTCACTCTCTACAATGGCACGCTCGATGCACAATGGGTGTTCGATACTGCACAAGATGTCTATCATGTGCTTGCCGAGGATGTAGACGGCGACGGCATTCAGGAAGTCATTGTAGGTGATGCAACTGGTATAGTTCATTTGCTTTCTTTTAATGGAAGCCATCGCTGGAGCCAAGGCACAATAGAGAGCGGAATGGGAACAAGTGATGAAGCAATGGCTGTTCTGGATTTCAACAATGACGGATTGCTTGATATAGGGACTGTGTCATACTATGGATTCATCAATGTCTATCAGGATGTCTCCTGTGTTATGGCATTCAACGACTCCTCAAAATACAACATGACTTGGAATAATTCATTGAATAAATGGCAGGCGAACAGGACATTTAGCTCTTCTGCGACGTATGACTACAATATAACATGCTCCAAAGGAGGATATACACAGCAACTCGGCACTTCTCAAATCAAGATAGGCTCGATACCTGTCATTAATAAGAATTATACCATTCCTACGATGCCTTTCTATGGACAAAATGTCACTATACAAGCGAATGTAACTGATGATAATAATAATATCCGCTCAGTCAACTTCAGTTTAGTCGGTCCTTCAGGAATATGGTATATCAACTATACAAACGGGACTAACTTCAACAATGATATGTGGAATTCTTCTTTATTTGAGCTGGGTGAGTCCGGGACATGGAGCTGGTACATCAATGTCACTGATGATGATGGATATATCACCTCGAGTTATGGCAGTTTTGTTGTTTCGGAGAACCCACCGAATGTAACTTTGCTTTATCCATTGAATATCAATGTTAGCCATACTCGTATTATAGGCTTTGTCTATAATGTTTCCAGCCCGATAGATATTTCTTCATGTTCATTATATATCCATAATATCCTGAATGATACTGACAGTTCTGTAACTGAAAACATCAACCAGACTTTTATCAAAACCCTTAATAATGGAATATATAACTGGACTGTCGGATGTATTGACAATACAGATCAAGCTGTGAATGCAACCTTTGGATTCTTTAATATCAGTGCAGATGTCCTTGTGAGTGAGAATTTAAATCCCTCAAGCATCTTTGAAAATACGCCAACTAATATCTCTGTTTCCGGACATATCAACCTGTCCAATGGGGAGAATGTGAGCAATGCGAACATCCTCATCTATTTCAATAGCTCGCTTATCAGCGTTGCGACAGGCCAGACCTATACAGATTGGATGAATTACAGTTATCATTACCGCACACTGATTAATGTTTCACAGGCAGCATCGGCAGACCTCAATAATACTCTCTATCTGCTGAACATCTCAACAGACAGATTTATTGCCGCCGGCCGGATGAACTCTAACTGCAGTGATGTGAGATTCACGGATGTCAACGGCGCAAACCTCAGCTTTGTACTGGTGTATGGAACATGCAATACCACAAATACACATTTCTTTGTATGGTCCAACTTAACAGGAAATGCAAATACTTCTCTGTATATGTATTATAATAATCCAGGGGCTTCTTATGCCTCATTGAGTAATCCTGACCCTACTCTAAAAGCATGGTATCTTTTTGATAATGAGTCTACTTATGGGGAGAATAACACTCATATCTTTGATTTCAGTGGGTATGGTAATAATGCTAGTTGTTCAAGTACTTGTCCTGGATATAATTCATCTGCACAATTTGGAGGTACGTTCAATTTTGCAGGCTTTGATACTTATTTTAATGCTTCTCATAGTGAAGCATTAGATATCAATGGATCTGCTCTTACCATTACCGCTTGGCTCTACCTCCGACAGACTGGAGCGGATGATGCCATTATCGCTAAAGCTTGGGAAACTGGCGTAAGTGCTGGTTCAATCTATCAATATGCTGTTGAATGGGATTCTAGTCCAAATGGGATTGATTTCTTTATCGGCAGGCCGGGTGGTGCAGGCCTAACAGAAGTAACTACGACAAGTGCACCTTGGGCGGATAAATGGTTGCATTTTGCAGGAACCTATAATGGAACTCATATGGCAATTTATGTAAACGGCATCTTGAATGCAACAACTGCTTATACAGAAGGAATTGTGAATCGGACGACACCCTTGATTATTGGAGGAGATTATCAAGGAGAACAGAATTTTGATGGTATGATTGATGATTTGCGATTATATAACAGAACATTAAGTGCTGATGAAATATATTCCTTTTTTGCTGATAAAACTCTTTATTATGTATCTAATAATAGTTATACAGCAACTGATTCTGATGGAAATTACAATTATACTTTTGCTGTTAACGCAGGAGCCGGTAGCTATCCTGTCACGGTGAATCTTACGTATCGGGGAATGATTGGGAACAATACACAATATCTTACTGTCAGTGAGAATAGTATCAATCTGACAGAATCCTTGAATCCAAGCAGCATTGATGCTGATACGATGACGAATGTCTTTATCTCTGGCCAAGTTAACTGGACAAACAGGACTGCTGTCACCAACACCCCAATTGAGATCTGGTTCAATGGTTCTGCTTATTTCTATAATGAATCTGGATTATTGGGCAATGAAAGTACATGGTGGGATACTGATTGGAAATATCGTGTGAAGATTGCGTATGAACTGAATGTTACTTCTAGTCTGACCGATACGATCATTCTTGTCAATGCTTCTACTGCCAGCTACATCTCCTCGGGAAAAATGAATTCAGATTGCAGCGATGCACGATTTGCAGATAGTCTTGGAAGAAAGCTACCTGCTACGGTTGAAACGTCTACGTGCAATTCTGCTGGAACAATCTTCTGGGCATGGGCAAATTTGAGTGCGAGTACAAACACAACGATGTATATGTACTTTGGCAATAGTGGGGCTTCATTAGATACAAGCTATACAGTGCCTGATTCTGATCTTCTTGTTTATTATCACTTTGATAATTCATCTGCTTATGGCGAGAATGATAGCATAGTGTATGATTTTTCCAGGAATGGAAGAAACGGAACGTATTATGGCAATGCATTCAGTAATTCTACTGGTTATTATGGGGGGATGCTTCAAATGGATGGTGTAGGAGATTATGTCAATACTACTGATATCTCTTGGGCGCAGACTGACAGCTTCACGATGATGTTATGGTTCTATAAATATTCTGCAACTAATGGCGTATTGATCGGTAAACATCACACTGCCAGTCCATTTGAGTTTTCTTTCTATACTGGGACAAATAGTGTCGACTTTGCTGCATGGAGCAGTCCCGGTGACACTAGCCTCGCTTTCAATGGCCAGGTGAACATCTTTGCTAATACTTGGTATCACGTCGCAGTTACGTACAATGGTTCTGTAGGTAAGATGTATGTCAACGGCATGAATAGAAGCAACGACACTTCTGATAAAACAATCGGAGATGGCACCCTGAACTTGCAGGTCGGATCAGGGTATCATCCTACCACTGCCGGAGTTGCTTACTTGAATGGCTCAGTTGACGAAGTCCGAATCTATAACAGAAGTCTTTCTCATGATGAAATCAAAGCAATTTATAATGCCACTAAAGGCTATTTCCTTGGCAACCAAAGTTTGACTGTAACTGATAGTCTTGGTAAATATAATTATACTCTTGCTGTCAATAAATTTGCAGGAACCTACCCTGTTAAAGTGAATATGACTTCTAATGGAAAGGTTGGCAACAATACCCAATATTTGACAGCGTCATATGTAACTACTGTAACGCTGAATAGTCCAGAGAACGATTATGTTGCGCAAGATAGTATTACGTTTAATTGTTCAGCTGTCAATCTTGGAGGATTGAACAATATCACGCTGTATTGGAACTATTCTGGCAATTTTGTGAGCAATGGGACAGTCAACATAAGCAGTACTGCGAATGGGACGACCTTTACTAGGCAGTTGCCTAATCCTCGGGAGAATGTCTTATGGAACTGCCTTGCCTATGGGACGCAATCGAACTCGTTTGCTTCTGCTAACAGAACATTCAATGCCCGTACCATAACTGTTACTGAAACATTATCGCCAAGTTCGTTCAATGAACTTACCTCTACTGATGTCTCTATAACGGGAAACATGAACTGGAGCAACAATACTCCTGTCAATAATATGCCTATAGAGATATGGTTCAATGGAAGCAGGTATTGGTACAATGAGTCTGGTGTCTTAGGAAATGAAAGTGAGTGGCTCAATGACAGCTGGAAGTATAGGTTGAAGGTGAACATCGATTCAGTCACTACTACTGATCTTAATGATACCCTTGTGCTGGTTAATGTAACTACTCTTGATTATATTGCTCAAGGAAAGATGCAGGATGACTGTTCTGATGCACGATTCGGAGATTCTTATGGCAATGAACTTGGATTCAGTGTGGAAACGTCTACCTGCAACACTTCTCTGACTCATTTCTGGGTATGGACCAATCTGACTGGCAGTGTGAATACGTCGATCTATCTTTATTTCGGGAATGTAGATGCTGGCTTTGATCTGGATTATACTAATCCTGATGATAGGCTGCTCATCTACTATCATTTTGATAATTCTTCGGCTTATGGCGAAAATGATGCTCTTGTGTATGATTTCAGCAGGCATGGAAATAATGGTACTATAGGTAGAGGAGATGAATTCATCAATACAAGTGGCAGATTCGGAGGGGCAATGCAGCTTGATGGGGATCTTGATTATGTCAATACAACAGACCTCTCGTGGAAGACGAATGAGAGCTTCAGCATGCTGGCATGGTTTAAGGCTTTTGATAATACTGCGGGTGTGATCTTTGGAAAGCCAACGTTTGAATATTCACTCTATACTGAAGCCGATGGATCAATCATCTTTATCTATTGGAAATCATCTGGCTTAGAAGCGATAACTTTAGCTGAATATAATGCAGGGATTGTTCCTTATCGATGGTATATGGCAGCAGTGACGTATAATGGATCTGAAGGAAGGCTTTATATCAATGGAACTTTGAGACAGACTGATAATGCTGTTACAGGAACACTTGAGAATAAGGCCAATAACTTGCTTATCGGCTCTGGTTATCATGGTGCCCTCGGCTCTACTGGAAACTTCATTGGATTGATCGATGAGGTTCGTGTCTATAATCGAAGCCTTTCTGAGGATGAAGTCATGGCGATCTATAATGCTACTCGTCGCTATTATCTCGGTAACCAAAGCCTGACCATGACCGATTCAATCGGCAATTATGATTATACTCTTACTGTTAATATGCCAGCTGGTACTTATCCTGTCAAAGTGAATGTCAGTTCTGGTAGTGTTGTAGGGAATAATACAAAATATCTTACTCTTACTTCTATCCCTACTAATTTGAGCATCTCAGATCTGTCTGACAGCCAGACTGTGTATGTTAATTATACGACTTTCAGTGCTAATTATTCGTATAATTCTGCAGCCATTATTGATGGTTATTGTGAATTCAGGCATAATGCAACTGTTAGTTGGAGTTCTGGACGGAATATGACATATAGTCCTGTTACTAAGAAATATGAAATTATTGCAGATGGCAAATATGATTCAATGATGGAAAGCCAGGAGAGGTGGATACTAACGCCCAATCATACTGTGAATCTTCTAGCCGGAGATTATTCGTACAATATCAGCTGTTTCAGCGATTATGATAATATCAGCAAAGTAGATGCCCTTTCCATCAGCGATTATTCGACAACTATGATCCTTAACAAGAGCTCATCTAATGTTACAGTGAATGCTCAAGTTAGTATCTATGCTAATTATTCTGGGCCATGGAATGAGATAGGCAGGCAGATATGGAACTTCAGCATCGGAACCAACGCCCTTGCAATAGAGGCTGCAGATATTGATAATGACGGTCTGATGGAGGTTGTTGTCGGGGGAAATACAGGAAAAATTACCCTTTACAATCACACAGGTGGACAAGTACTTCCACTTACTGGCATAGGTGATGGTTCAGTAAGTGATATTGAGATTATG
Organism: Candidatus Woesearchaeota archaeon; assembly: GCA_018221205.1. Lineage (GTDB taxonomy): Archaea > Nanobdellota > Nanobdellia > Woesearchaeales > WJIZ01 > JAAOYF01. The sequence continues at coordinate 25,098 of JAAOYF010000046.1, forward strand.
GATTTAGATGGAGACGGAATCAAAGAGATTATATATGGCACTAATGCAAATATCACTATTGTCAATGCAAGTTTTGATATACTTGCTAATGCGTACATAGGAGGTACAGTCAACACTATAGAGATAGGAAATTTTATTAACTCTAGTTTTATAGGCATAGCTGTTGGAACACAATCTGGAACTGATGAATTGAGGATATTTAATTATTCTAATGGGGATATCACGAGTCTTTGGAACTTTAATTATGATGATGCTATCTATTACGCTGTAATCGATCTTGCGGATATCAATAATGATGGTATCATGGAAATCATCGCAGGATCCACAGGAAGCAATCTTACAGCATTCCTCGGAAATGGAACAGTTCTCTGGAATATAGATACTGGGAATTCGGTTAATTCTGTCGAGGCAGCAGATATCAACAATGACGGCAAAGTGGAGATTGTTGTGGGCAAGCATGATGAAACTGTTTTGATCTATAATTCAAGTGGCGATCAGATCGATATCGTCACTAACGCAGGGAATAATTATCCCTATGATCTGGAAATCAATGATCTTGACAATGATGGCAAGATAGAAATTATTTATGGAGATAGTGCAGGTGTGCTAAATATATTCAATTCCACTCTTGATTCTCAAGATTCTTATTCTAACGGTATCGGAATCAATGAAATAATCATCGCTGATATCAATCATGACGGAGTAAAAGAAATCATTACAGGCCACAGTGTAGGGACCAATGAAACAAGAGTGTTCAATTATACCAATGGAACTTTGTCAACACTATGGACATATGATTTTGGTAATACAATATATCAACACGACATAGCAGTTGCTGATATCAACAATGATGGTATCTATGATATGGTGGTTGGTTCTTGGAATACCATTGTTAGGGCATTCCAGGATGTACAATGTAATATTGATTTTGGTTCTGGATATATTCCTATGGAATGGGATCCAAATGAAAACAGATGGGAATATAATCGATCATTTGTTAGCTCAGGCACTAAGCATTATAATGTCAGCTGTTCAAAGAATGCGTATGAAGCGCAAACTTTCCGCAGTAATGTCAGCGTAGCACAGACTGCTGAGTATAATCTCACTACTGTCACTACTGCTAATATCTTCAGTAATGAAACACTTTCTGTGGACATTAATGTCACGAATGATGGGGAACTTGGTGGCCAGATCAATGTCACGTGTTATCTCGATAATGCTTTCTTTGATTCATATCTTACTACTATCACAACAGGCAGCTATAATTACTCTACCTGTACAAAATCCATCACGAATGAAGGAGGAACTAATCATAGTATCAGGGTTGCAATTGACCCTCTTGATCAAATTGTTGAATTTGTTGAAACTAATAATAATCAAACACTGAGTATTAATATCACCCAATTGACAGGATTTAATATTTCTTCAACAACTCCATACGTCGATAAACAAGTAACATTCTTCTTTAATTATACTCGAGATAATGATAATAGCAATCTAGGTCCTGCTCTAGCTGCACGATGGACTGCAAGCACTGGAACAGGCAACCTACTGTTTTCTGTCGCTATTGGAGACCCTAATAATGATAGTCTGATGGAAGTTGTTGTTGGAGATGCAGATAGAGATGTGTTCCTCTATAATTTTTCTGGATCGCAAATTGATTCAACAAGTTTTGGCTCTACGAATGATGTTAAAGGAATTGCTATCGAAGATTTAGACAATGATGGAAAAGACGAAATCATTTATGGGGATGACGGCTCAGGTCCATTGCTAAGGGTCATTAATGAGACTCTTGATGTACTTGCAACAACATCAGGCCCCCAGGTTTGGAATATACAAATAGGGGATATCAACAATGACAGTATCAAGGAGATCATAGCGAGCGGTTCAGGAACTAACGATACTAATGTTTATAACTACACTGGCAGCAGTCTAACTCATCTATGGGGGTGGGAATACGGTGGCATAGTACTTTATCATGCTGTAGACCTTAAGGATATTACTGATGATGGAGTTCTAGATATCATTGTCGGCTCTCTAGGAAGCAACCTTACTGCATTCTATGGCAATGGGACCATAATATGGAATGTAGATACTGGGTTGGGAATCTATTCTGTTGAAGCAGGAGACATTGATGGAGATGATGATATTGAAATAGTGATCGGAGATGATGCTGGAGACGTTACTGTCTATAACTCCACTGGAGGAGTAGAAGTTTCTACTACTTCTCTTGATGCTGGCGATGTTCAAGATATCGAAATCTCTGATTTGGACAATGATGGAACCAATGAGATCATTGTCTCCAGCCTATCAGAACTCTATATTCTGAATTCCAGCCTGGATACTTTAACATCAGTTCCCACTTCTTCAATTTTTTATAGTATCCACATCGCAGATGTCACAGGAGATAGTCTGAAAGATATCATCGTTGGCATGTCTTCAACGACCAATGAGACAAGAGCATACACCTATTACCAAGGTTCACTAACAAATATCTGGAACTATGATTTTGGTGGTGAAGTTCCGTATAAAGGAATTGCCTTAGCTGACGTTGATAATGACAGCTTATCAGATATTGCTGCGGCATCTAAAGGTGCTGGCACCAATGTCATCCTCACCAAACTTGAGAACTGCGATATCTGGTTCAATGATACTAATGTATGGAAGCCTATGGGCTATAACTTTACTACACTTGAATATAATTTCAACAGGACGTTCAGCCAATCAACGACTTATGCTTATAATATCTCATGCACGAGGAATTCGACAGCTCCCCTGTTATTCTTCGAAGCTCAGACATATAGTTCTACTTTTGATGTCTTGGAGACTCCTATCAATCTATCAATCTCTGATCTTTCAGACAGCCAGACAACTTATGCAAACTTCACTCAGTTCTATGCTAACTATAGCTATGATGGCCTGCCTATCTCTTCGAATGCATACTGTGAATTTAGGCATAATAAGACAGGAATATGGAAATCATTAGGGAATATGACTTATAATGGTGGAAGCAAGCTGTATAACTGGACTGGTGATTGCGGATATTTAGCAGGACATAGTTGTATGCCTGTGGGTAATTATTCATTTAATGTAAGCTGCTTTGATTTAAGCGGTAGCTATGATAATCTCTCTGCTGTTGATAGTGTTGTTGTTACGGATTATGCAACTACATTAGCTCTTGAGAATGGATCTGATTCATATTCGACAACTGATGTTGCGTATTTCTATGCGAATTTTACAACGAGCCATCAGTTTAGTCAAGGATATGGTGCAGAGATCGGCAGAGTCATGTACAATAGGACCACCTTGTCCAATGTGGGCACTGTTGATTTCTTCGATTGCCAGAATAAAGGCATCAATGATTGTATGGTCACCACATATCCAAATGGAAATATCACTGTCTACTATGCCGATGGGTCTCGCTATTGGTCATATCTCTATGCTGGATCACAGACTGATGGAGTTGGTAGTAATATCGCTATCGGTGATTTAGATGGTGATGGCTATTTCAATGACATCGCTGCGCCAACAACAGATGGCCCCAATATCTTCGTCCTCAATGAGACTGGAGCGCTCGTCTTCGAGAGCAGCTTTGGCGAAACAACTTATTTGGATGCTGTGGTCGGCATCGGCGATCTCGATGGAGACGGACTCAAGAACGATATTGTCAACAACCATGGAGGCGGTCAGTTCGACGGTTTTTCAGCATTTAATACTTCTGATGGGAAGACGTGGAACAGTAAATGGAATTATTCGGAGGGTGGCGCGTCGAGCAGCGTTGCAAGGACCATCTTGCTCTACGATTTTGCTGGTACTGGGCATGATGAGGTCGTGGCTAACTGGTTCCTTGGCAGCTGCTGCGAACCAGATAACAAAGTGGTCTACGGCAATAACGGATCACTCTTCTTCAATCTCTCAGGTGATCAAGTCCACGGAGCTAGTCTGCTGACCATAGACGTCAATCATGACGGAGTGATGGAACTCATCCAGGTCGGCTACAATGACCTACGAGTCTTCAGGGCCAATAGCACACAGCTCTGGTCTGCATCCTTTTCAGGTCATTCCTTTGATGCCCAGATTGTTGATTATGATATTGATGGGTGGACTGATGATATCATCACGTCGAGGAGACCCTATAATCAAGATCCCTTGTACTTAGAGATGTATGATAACTCAAGCAACAATGTCTGGAGCGTGCTTCTTTCAGATACTCGAGATGATATCTATTCTCTTTCAGCTGCTGATATCGATGGAGATGGCGTTGACGAAATCTTTGCAGGATCTAATCAAGGGTGGCTCTATATGTTCAATGTCTCAGGCAATATGAGCTGGAGCCAAAACGTGAGTCTTGGCTCTATCGGCACTGATAATGGCCAGATGCCAGGCATCGATGTCCATGATATCACCGGAGATGGATTGCTTGACTTCCTTGTCGGCTTCGATGACGGTGCTTTCAAAGTATATCAGGATGGCGGCTGCAGTATAGAGTATAATGATAGTACAGTTGATATGACGTGGAACGAGACGTTGAATACATGGCAGACAAGTAGGACCTTTGCAGGCTCAGGAACATGGAATTATAATATCAGCTGTTCTAAAGGCGGCTATACTACTCAGACTGTTGTTTCGAACATTGAGGTGGGTGCTAAACCAGTCTTCAATATCAATTATACTATTCCAATCCCACCAGTATTCTTACAAGAAGTCACTATCCATGCGAATGTGACTGATCCCGACAATAACCTCCATTCTGTCAACTTTACTTTGCAGAGTCCTTCTGGATTCAATTATATCAACAATGTCAATGGTACGAATTTCAACAATGACCTCTGGAATTCCAGTGGTTTTACGTTGAATGAATCAGGAACATGGATCTGGACGATCAATGCGACAGATACAGACGGCTTTACTGCAGCAAGCATGGGCAGTTTCCATGTCGCTGATTATAATGTAACGTTCTTTATTAATGAGACTCAGACACTTGGCTTTGGATTCATCAATGGCTCTACGTATAATGTTACTTATAACCAGACGTTCTATGGTTATACATTGGATTCTGGCACCGGCCATTTCAGTTCTTTCATCTTCAATGCTTCTCCGAATGCAAGCTGGGTGAATATCTCTTGGGTGAGCAATAATCTTGAGATTAATCCTGAAGAGCCATTGGCTGAAGATCTTGTCTTGTTGTTGCATTTCAATAATGATTCGAGATATGGTGAGAATAGTACTTATGTGAGGGATTTCTCACCTTATGGATGGAATGCAACTTGTACCTCTGTATGTCCAGATAACCAAACTAATGCTGGTAAATTCCAAGGAGCGTGGAACTATGCAGCTGATACAGGATTCTTCATAACAGATCCAGGAACTTCCTCATTGGACTTCGCAAACAGCTCTATAATCACTATCTCTGCTTGGTTCAACTTCTCGGGTAATGATAATGTCTTAGTTACTAAAGGAGATGCTTCATCGATAAATGCAAACTATAAGATCGATATCGACACTTCTGGTACAGATGTTGACTTCACTTATATTGATGAGAACTCACAGACACATTCTTGGCTAGGTGCATCTGGTTCTATGGTACAATTCAACATATACCACCTTGTGTTCTCTTACACGTTTGGCGACAATGAATCAGTCAAAGTCTATGTAAATGGGGTGAATTATACAGGAAGCTGGACAACCGGGAATGGTTCATCATCGCCTAGTACCATGAATGATCCGTTGACTATAGGTTATGCGGACTTTACTTCCGGCTACTTTAATGGATGGATTGATGAATTGGCTATCTGGAACCGATCCTTGTCAGAAATAGAAATCCATGATCTTTATTATCGTGGAACACAGCGACTAAATATTTCTGCACGAAGCTGTGATGATTCAAGTTGTTCAGGAGAAAGCTGGACTGAGATAACTGATTACACTCCGCAAGACTTTAGTTTAGCGGATAATCCTTATTTCCAATATAATGTCAGTTTCTCAACGACTAATATAAGTTACAAGCCTAAATTGTACAATGTTACTATTGGTTATTATCAAGATCTGACTCAACCTTCTGTCATCTTGAATTATCCAACGAATGGATTAGGAATATCGAGCTCAAGTGTCAATTTCAACTGGACCGCAACAGATAATGTGCATACTAATTTATTATGCAATCTCACTATCAATGGAAAGGTGAATGTTACTGCCAATGCAACTTCGGGAGTGCATGAGAATTATCAAGTGAATAATCTTGCTGATGGCAGTTATGATTGGAATGTAACGTGTAAAGATGGATCGCAGAATGCGAATACTTCTCTTACGTATAGTTTTACTATAGATACGACTGCTACTTCTATCAGCTTTGCTGATCCTACTCCGTTGAATGCTACTTTTGTCAATGAGGATTATGCTATTATTAATGTGTCTATCACTGAGGCTGATTTAGATAAACTTGTCTTCAATTGGAACGGGACTAACTTTACAATCTATAATGATTCTTTAGTCTTGATGTATAATCTTGATAATGTCTCTGCTTTAGGTGAGAATGATACTCATGTTGTTGATATGAGCGGACACGGTTATAATGGCACTTCTTTGGTTAACAACAGCGACGGCAGTTTCAGGGGCCCAAATGCAACAGGAAGATATGGATCTGCATATGAATTTGATGGAATAGATGATTATATCAATCTTGGAGCGGTTGATGTATTTGAAGATTTGAGCCAGTTGAGTACCTGCTTATGGTTTAAAACAGCACATACAGGGACAAGCAGAGATATTTTCACACAGCAAGTTGACACCGTCTGGATTCAAACTGGCCTTTCAGGGACAGTATTTGCTACAAGGGTAGCTACTTCCTCCTGGGTCAATGGTAATAAGATAGTCAATGATGGATTATGGCATCATGGATGTATTACTTATAACGGATCAGATGTATTTCTGTATGTCGATGGAGCCCAGGATGCCAATGTATCGGACGCGAATTCAGCTACTGTAACCACTGGAGATTCTGTTTATGTCGGTGGTACTGCCACATACTTCAATGGCACTATAGATGAAATCATCGTATGGAACACGACTCTCGGAAGTGCAGAAATCAATCAACTCTATTTTACCAATCTTCGGAAATATGATTCTAACAAATGGATTCTCTATATCAATCAATCTTATAATTCTTCCTTAGGACTTGATGAAGGAAGTTATACTTATCAAGCCTTTGCTTCAGATAGTACTGGCAATGGTGCGAATACTGATCAACGAGATCTAGAAGTTGATCTGACGAATCCAGGCATAGAGTTTGTGTTCCCGACAGCAGCTAATAATTCAGTGATCAACCAGAGTGCAATCTATATCAATCTCTCGACGAGTGATGATAATGAACATTATAGTTTTGTTGATATGGACAGTTCTTTAGTTGGTTGGTGGCGGTTTGATAATATTTCAGGAGGGCAAGTCATAGATGAATCAGGGTATGGTGGACATGGAACGATTGTGGATGCGATACCATCTGTATCTGGGAGATATGGAGAGTCGATGAAGTTTGATGATGACCTTGATTATGTCAATATGACATACAATGAGGCATGGAATGTGAAGAACGATGAACTTACCATCAGTTTCTGGCTACAATGGGATGGAACAGGAGTTGATGGAAGAGCAGTCTCTAAGACCGAGATTAACGGTACAGAATCTTATGGACTATATCCGATAAATTCTGTAGGTTCTGAAGTACGATTTAGAATCAGAACAGGTGGCACTACTACTGGACTGATGTGTGACTATAATGCTGTTGCAGATAGTGGTTGGCATCATTGGATCGGTAGATATAATGGTACACATATGGCAGTCTTTATCGATACACAAAATTGTGGTACTCCAATAGCAAAGACAGGAACTCTCGATTATGGAACTTCAGCTAATGCTACCCTCTTATTCGGTGCTAATAAAAATCTTTATGGGGGAGGAGTTAGAAATCTTACTAGTGCAACTCTTGATGAAGTCATGATCTTTAATCGAAGTCTCTCTTATGAAGAAATTCAATCTCTCTATAATGCTACCCTCTATCAATTCCAGAAAAACTTTACTGATTTATCGGATGGGGAACATACTTTTACAGGATATGTTGTGGATAGGGCAGGAAATAGAAATGAAACTGAACAGAGGAATTATACTGTTCTAGGTGTGAATTATAATCTTACTTATTATAAGAATGAGACTGCAACAACTGTTAAAGGATTCAGAGATGCTACTTTAGTTAATGTAAGCTATAGTCTTGGAGATAAGGCTGTTACGTTGGATAATGGTGTTGGTTATTATCTATCGAATGTCTTCAATGCGTCTTCGAATGTGAGTTGGGTGAATGTCTCCTTAGAAAATAATCTTGGCGAGCTAGACATTAACGCGCCTTACACGAGTACTTATGGTTTGATTGGGTTATGGCACTTTAACAATGATAGCAGGTATGAAAATGATTCATTTATCTATGATTTCAGCGGAACAGGTACTAATGGAACGTGTACTAATTGCCCAACACTCACTTCAGATGCGAAATATGGCAATGCCTATGACTTTGATGGGGCTGATGATTTATGGACCATGTCCTCTCCAAGCCATGTTGATGATCTTGATCAAAAAGGGGGCATGTCAGCATGCTGGTGGATGAATATTGAAGAGGATGCTTCACAAGCAGGTGTGCTGGGCAAGACACTTGCTGCTTCGAATGGGTATTGGACAGTTCAAATTGCAAGTGCCAGCAACAATCGATTGCTTTTTGAGAAAGATCTTCCGGGAGATAATACAGCCAAAAGCTGGGATCAAGCTTATTCCATTGGTATATGGGAACATTTCTGTCTGACTTGGAACGGGGGAGCTCATCGTTTCAATGCCACTGAAGGAATACATCTCTATCGCAACGGAACATTACTTCCATATCTAGCAGCAACCAATGGCTCTGGAACAGATAGATCTGATGCAAGCTTAGACTTCGAAATCGGAAGAAGCCAGTTTGTTCTGAATGGGACGATTGATGAAGTGATGCTTTTCAACCGAAGCATATCTGCAAACGAAGTGCAGGAAATTTATGAGGGCGGCTTGCGTAAACTCAATCTTTCTATCAGAAGCTGTGATGATTCTGCTTGTTCAGGAGAATCTTGGACCCAAGTTGATAATTATTCATTCCAATCACTTGGTGGAGTGAATAATACCTACTTCCAGTATAATGTTTCCTTCACTACTACTAATATGAGCTTTAAGCCACGGTTATATAATGCCACTGTGCATTATTATTCTGATCGAGGGCCTCCAAGTATAGACTTGCATGAACCTACTCCTGCTGCCTCTTTCTCCATCAATGATATTGAGTTCAACTGGACTGCTACTGATAATGTGCATGCTACGCTTACTTGTGACATTATCATCAATGGTACAGTAAATGTCTCTGGTATCAGCTCAACATCGGGAATGTATACTAATTATTCTATCTATAATTTCGCTGATGGTTATTATCATTGGAATGTCAGTTGCGCCGAGATCAGTCTTAATTCGAATACTTCTTTGACCAGAAACTTCACTGTCGATACATCTGGCAATCCGCCAGCATGGGATAATGTCACTTCAGATGTTCCAGGCAAAATAAATGAACAGAAATACTTCTTTGCCAACTGGACGGATGATATTGGATTAAGTGTGTATGTCTTTTCTTGGAACGGGACGACTGGAACATGGGCTAATGATAGCTCAGTTGCAATGACTACAACGAGAAATGAAAGCAATATCACTAAAATCATCAATCTCACGAGAGGAAATGTCATCGGTTGGAGGATCTATGCACAAGATGTCGGCGGACAGTGGAACTGGACAAATCTTAATACCTTTACTGTTGAAAATACTCCTCCAACTGCTGTCAATCTCAGCTTGCCTGTCAATATGTCTACTATCTATGACAGAAGGCCATTCTTCAACTGGAGTCCAACACATGATGCTGATAATGACTCTATCACTTACACCATTGTGATAGATGAGTGGGATGATTGCTCAGGAAACGGGCTGGAATGCATAACTTCTACCATCACCGACACAACCTCTGCAACGAATTATACACCATCACCATATCTTGGACTGGATACATTCTATAATTGGACTGTAAGAGCATATGACGGCTATAATTATTCTTCATGGGCAGGGCAGTTCAACTTCACTATCGCCAGCCTGATCAGCTTGACCTTAAGCTGTACAGGCTGCAATAATGTTGTTGAGTTCGGCACTGTCTATCATGGTCTTCCATATAACACAACGACCAACAGCCCATCTCCTTTGATCCTTGAGAATGACGGCAATGTGCTTGCTGATATCAGCATAAACGCCTCTACTGGATTATGGACACAACAAACCCTCAATACCATCTACTTCCAATTCAAAGCCGGCAATAGTTCTGAAACCAACTCATTCAACTGGACCAATAGCACGACAGCCTGGGCCAATATGAAGGCTAATTTCACTGATGTCATAGGCCAACTGAACTTCACCAATGCTTCTGATAGGGCTGAGATTGAACTATTGGTAAGAGTGCCAAGTGATGAGCCTGCGGGCAATAAAGAATCTGATCTGACCATAGAGGCGAGATACTTTGCGAATGACTAAATATCATAAAGAACGGAGCAAGCTTTGCACTATCTCTTTTGTAGAGAGAACTCTTACTAATGATTGTGCTTTCATATCTTTATCATTTGACCAGATAATCGAATTCTTAGCTAGAGCAAGGGCCAGATACGGAGAATCTTTCGGATCTGAGATTATGGCAAGTGCTTTCTTGAGGAAAGATTTGTACTCAGATAATCTCGCGAATTCAATCTGTTCAGATATCTCCATAAATCTTAACTGGAAGCCATGTTCAGATAATCTAGATTTCAGCAGGCATTCTTCTTTATATTTGTTGAATTCAGAGAGAGCAAACTCGGGCGCAGAATATGTTGCCGATAGCACCGAGAAGACATATGACGTCACCGAAGATGGTTTCATAAGGGAAAAAAGAATATTGTTATCCAAAACGATTTTCATTGTTTATCCAAACAGTTCTTTCTTCTCTTTAGGAGAGGGTTTTGACTGCAATCGTTTGAATCTTCCTTTCTTGGATTTTCTCCCTAATTCTACAGCCCACTTCGTGAATTCTTTCTCTTCTTTGGAATCGAGCCTTTTCAATAATTGCTCTGCTGTTGCTCTTTTCAACACAGAACTTCTTGCTACTTCAGACCAATTTATCCATGATAATGTTTCCATCCTTGATTTCAATTTATCATCAATAGCGAATGTTATGCTTGCCATTTATATCACTCCTTTACGTTTTAATTCCTCAAACTTCTCGATTTCAGTTACTTTGCGTACTATCTCTTCTCGGACAACAGCAGCCCAGTTTACAGCAGGAAACTGCTTCCTTACTTTATGCATCAATTCATCCGGTATATGTACAGTCATTCGTGGCATTTTATATGACCTCCCTTGTTTATATCGGAATAATTCCGATTCTGTTCATACAAGTAATTACTTTAGTACAAGTAATTACTTGAGTATATATAAATCTTGTGGTGAAGCATATGCGGCATAAGTTCATAGCATGGCTGTTGATGATTTTCATAGTCTCAAGTATGGCCTTTGCTATAGGAGTTTCTCCTGTCAGGAAAGTCATTGACTTTGAGCCCAATAAAGAAGTTGAATTGGACCTTTTGATCAGGAATGATGCTGGATTCGATATCAAAGCATTAGTGTATGCACGAGGAGAATTAGCCGAGTATATCGGCATCAAAGACTCTCTTATGACTGTAACGAAGGAAGAGTCGCAGAAGAAAGCACGATATGTCATGAAGATGCCTGCTGCTTTTGAAAAACCAGGAGTGCATAAGACAGATCTTGTTGTTGTGGAGTATCCGAGTTCATTCGGCCAGGAAGGCGAGACTGCTGTTACTGCAACTGCCTCTGTGGTCACTGAGCTATGGGTCAGAGTGCCATTCCCAGGGAAATATGCTGAAGCTGACCTCACGATCGACTCAAAAGAGGACAAGGTAGACTTCTACATCAATGTGCTGAACTTCGGCAAGGACGATATCAAAGAAGCAAAAGCTACTATCAAGATATTAGGAGCGACGTATGAAGAGATCGCTGCTGTCGAAACACAAACAATCAGTATCAAAGCGCAGGATCAGGCACAATTGATCACTAGCTGGATCCCTAATGTCAATCCTGGAAGATATCATGCGATCGCTGAGATCGAGTATGACGGCAAGAAGATCATCTTAGAGAAGAACTTTGAGGTCGGGAAGCTGTATATCGAGATCAAGCGGATAGATGTCAAGGATTTCAATTTGGGAGATGTCGCTGTATTCGATATCCTCTTGTTGAGCCATTGGAACGAGATGATCCCTGATGTGTATGGCGAGATGACAGTCCTTGATGCAGACGGAACTGAATATACTAAATTCAAGACAGCCTCTGTTGATGTCGCTGCACAAGAAGAAGCCACTTTGAAAGCGTTCTGGGACACTGAAGGTATCACTGTCGGCACGTATACCTTACGGTTATTGATCCATTATGCTCAACGCGTTACAGAGAAATTGATTGATACAGAAGTGAACATCGATTCTATCACCACTGAACTAGGTCCGACAGCCCAGGTTGTGGCTGAGGAAGGTATTGATCGAGATACTGTCCTCACTGTCCTGGTCATCATCTTAGTTATCATCAATATTGTGTGGTTTGTGTACTTCATGAAATCAAAGAAGAAAGGTAAGAAAAAATGACAAATATAGATACTTACATATCAGGAGAGATTTTTGCCCGTTCCCTACGGTCACTTAAAAATCTCGTAAAATGCACTCTAGTGAGACATCGCTATCGCGAGTCTCACGGACTAGATACTTACATATTAGGTAGTCGAGGTGAGATTGTAAGAGTATCAGATAACTTACAAATTAGATAATATGTTAAAAGACTTGAAAGAGCAGAAAGAGAAGAGGCTTGGTAAAGTGTATCTGCAGGAAAAGTCCTCTTTAGTGAAGCTAGACAGCCTGTTCTCTGAACTCTCTCAAAAGTATGGCATGGATTATCAAAATGTCGCTCAATTATTGAGAAGATTCCAGAGCTATCTCACTATCCCTGCTTCATTGTTCAAGACACGAGTGAGTCCTTTGGAAGCAGTTGTATTATTCTTACACCTTAAGTATAAGTGTACACAGACACAGATGGCTGAAATCCTTCATAGAGACCATACGACTATCTGGACTACGCTAGATAATGCCTGGAAGAAGACAACCAAAGCACAATTTCTGCAAAGCATTGAGGAAAGCGAGATATTGATCCCTGTCCACCTGTTATCAAATAGAAGATTGAGCATCTTAGAGGTTGTTGCCTCTTATATCAAAGATAAATATAGTCTGAAATATCGGGAGATTGCTACTTTATTAGATCGGGATGATCGGACTGTCTGGACTGTTATCGATAGAGCCAGAAAAAAGCTTATAAAGAATAGACGATGAGAATAAAGAATATGAAAAAATTTATGTATTCTCTAGTATTTTTGATATTAATCGGCTTTGTTTCTGCAACTCCTGTCGATGATGTCCGGAATATGCCGGCTAATTCATGGATGGAAGTCCAGAATACGCTTCTTGATGATTTGCCTCTTCCTGTGCCTGAGCGCAGTCCACCAGGTGTGACCAATAGGCAAGCAGTCATAGATGCATGGAATAGCGGCGTCCTTACAGGCAATTATCTGCTGATCTGGGGAGGCGGGCATGGTGATTATAATGGTGACGAAGTATATGGATTCAATCTACAGACAGGATCATTAGAACAGCTGAGCATACCTTCTTCTGATCCAATAATTGACGGAACAAACCCCAATAATGAGATGCAATATCCTGATGGGGGTCCTGTAGCTATGCATTCTTATGATAATATAGCCCATGATGGTAATGGTAATATGATACTGCTGCCTCAATCAGCAGGATGGAGAGGAGCTTTTGAAACTGATATTGTAATGAGATGGAATGTTGCTAAGAAAGGACAAGCCGGAAGTTCTTGGGATAGACTAGCAGATTCATCAAGTTATACAAGTTTTAATGATAGGGCTCAAGACGCAGTAAGTGGTTTTGATGGTGACCATACCATATGGACCCATACTTCAGTGAGTGCAGGAAGATTAAGAAAATTCGATCTTTATGATAACTCATGGACTGTCTATCGTAATGATGGAGCATGGCAAGGTGGTGATTCCGCGATAGGAACCATAGATACATTAAGAAACTTATTTGTTGTACATACAACGGTAGGAATGTTTATTCAGGACTTATCAAGACCCAATGATCCTTTTATCAGACCCACTTCTGTCGGAGATACTAATCTATATCAAAATTATGGCATCGGTTTTGAATACAATCCTGATGATGGATTGATATATGCTTGGCGTGGAACAAATAATGTCTATCAATTAAGCATTTCTCAGGATTTACAAACAGTAACATGGACTGAAGTTATAGGATCAGGTGATACGGCCCCAATTACCGGAACTAAAGATCCTAATGGGGATGATCGTTATATCGGCGGACGATTTAGGTATTGGCCTCAAGAAAAAGTTTTTGTATTATGGAATAACGCTTATGAAAATATTTATGTTTATAACCCACCCAGTATTATTGAAAAAGACCCAATAGATGCAATTATTAATAATGCAGAACCTAATAGTTGGGTTAGACTTACTAATACTAAACTAAGTGATTATAATCCAGAAGATGATCCTAATACAAATCCTAATTTTCCAGATCTTGCTTCATGGCATGCTGTAAGTGGACAGAGAGGAATTTATGCTTATAGTGGAGCAACTTTTGCTCCTGATTATAATTACTTATTGGTTTTTGGAGGAGGACATAATGATTATGCAGGTAATGAACTTTATGCTTTTGATGTTCTTAATATGAAATGGGAAAGACTTACAGATCCAGCAAATGCTTTGTATGATGCTATGCCTAGTTGCACTTATTATGATCCTTATGGACAAAGAAATATAACCTCTTCTTACAGACTTTTTGAATCATGCGGATATTATTCTAATGAAGCATTTGATGTTACTTCAGTGCCTGATGAAGACAGAAATTTTAGGGAAACATGTCCTACAACACTGATTAGAGATAAATGTTTTGAAGAACCTTATGCTAGTTTACTTGATTTAGAAAATAATCCTCAACCTAGATCCCGTCATAGTAATGATTATCTGGTTTATTTACCTCAAATAAAAAGTTTTTGTTCTATAGGTGGAGGGGCTTTTTATCAATATGCACATGGAGCTCCTTATATTGATTGTTATAGTTTAGAAACTAAAAAGTGGACTGCCAGAGCTTTTACTGATGTTCCTTATGGAAGTCATAATGCAGCTGTAGATTCAGAAGGAAATATTTGGACTCATGGAATAGGAACTAATGGAAGATTAGCAAAACTTGATACTTCAACTAATACTTGGACTCCACACACAATTCACCCTTGGGGTTGGTGGAATTATGGAACTACTTTAAGAATTGACACTAATAATAATAATGCTTATTCTTTAGGGAGTGATCCTAGAAATAGTGGTAAAGCAATATTAGTAAAATGGGATCTTGATAATCCTAATAATCCTTTAGAAGAATTAGATTACACTTCACCTCCAGAAATGCCATTATTCAGTGCAGATAGTTTTGAATTTCATCCTGCTTCAGGAAAATTCTTCGCTTATGTAAATGGAAAAGATGTATATGTATTAGATGTAAATACTTTAGAATTCACAAAATATATTGGCAGTGGAGAAGAACCAGCTATTGAAACAGATTATTATGGGAATAAATTCCCTGTATATGGAAGGTTTAGATATGTTCCTTCAAAAAACATTTTTGTATTAGCAGGAGCAGTAACTGATGATGTATTTATTTATATTCCTCCAATAAATTTTGATCCACCACCATTACAATGCAATGATAATGATGTTAGACAGTGTGGAGTGACTGATATAGGACCTTGCCAGTATGGGACACAGACGTGTTCAAATGAGCAATGGGGGAGCTGTACTGGAGCAATCAATCCTGTTGCAGAGGTCTGTGATGATGGAGTGGATAATGATTGTGATACTGATACTGATAGTGCTGATTCTGATTGTCAAGTCTGCGAATGCTCTGATGCCCTTTGCGAGGCTGGAGATACTGGAATGGTTTGTGATGGATGTAATTATGTAGCTGCACCTCCTGAACTTTGTGATGATCAGCTTGATAATAACTGCGACGGCCAGACAGATGAAGGCTGCATTGCAGGCTGTTTTGCTGAGGATGTCGATCAGAATGGAAATGTAGGTATAGCTGATCTGCAGCAGATTGCACTTGCTTTTGGCACTTCTCCACCCTCAAATGTTCGAGCGGATATCAATGGAGATAATAAAGTCGGATTGCTTGATATCAGAGACGTTGTCATGAAATTCGGGCAAACAAGTAGCTGTGCACCTATTGATAATGATCAAGATGGTTATGCGAGCGATGTTGATTGCAATGATGACGATGATACAGTCTATCCTGGAGCACCTGAAATATGTAATGACGGCATTGACCAAGATTGTGATGGATCAGATGATATCTGCCCTGATCCAGGAGATCTCAATGCGCTGCTTGTTGTTGATGAGACTCTTCCTTGTATTCAAAGAGGTAATCGGGACTCAGAAGGACTTTGCATCGGAGGCACTGAAGCAGGCATCTCCAGGAGTGGAGAATTGG
This sequence comes from Candidatus Woesearchaeota archaeon, assembly GCA_018221205.1. GTDB lineage: Archaea > Nanobdellota > Nanobdellia > Woesearchaeales > WJIZ01 > JAAOYF01. The sequence continues at coordinate 41,861 of JAAOYF010000046.1, forward strand.
TGAGTTTCGGCGTGCCGTTGTATGATGAAGAAGGGATCACTTCAGCAGACCAGCTCGGTCTTTTAGGAACATCCGCTTATCAAATCCATGAGCTTGAACGGTATGATTCTGGAAATCTTATGTGGGTATTAGTAAGTACACTTGCTGATGTTCCTGCAGGTGGACAGACCAGTTTTACGTTGACAGGCGGCAGCGGCAAAGCAGGTGGAGCAGATCTTGCTATCGAGGGTGTCTCTACTATCACCATCAATACGGGGACAGCACAATTTGTCCTCAATAAAGATCATTTCAATGTTCTTGATAGTGTTACAGTCAATGGGCAGAATCTTGTTTCTTCTGGACATGACAAAGGATTGGTCTTGGTAGATGGTACAGGCAAAGAATGGTGGGCGTATGATTCTGCAACAGAATTTACTATTATGGAGAATGGTCCTGTGAAGGCATTGATCAAGGCGAAAGGAAGATTTACTGATAATCAAGGAACACTTGGACCATTTGGCTGGACTTTATACATGACGTTCATCAAAGATTCCGGACAGGTGAAGATGAGTGCAGAATTGAGGAATGCCTATGAGGATGTCTGGGCCAATCAGCAGTTCCAATCATTTGAGATTATCCTACCGACGACTCTATCGGGCGCTTTAACCTACACCTTCCCGACGAATAGCGAGACCTATACGGGTACGGTGAACGGCAAAGCATACTTGTATCAGGGATTGTGCAATCTACACGCTGGAGGGGATGCTTGGCAGGTTCCGGGACACTATGCAGACAGTTCTGTCAATGAATCAACTGATCGTGGCACTAAAGTAGTCAATGGTGGAACCATCATCAAGGACGTAACGGATGATCCTGAAGTCAGAACTGACTGCGTCACTGGTTGGGGCAGTTTTGAAGGGCAGAATGGAGGTATCACTGCTTCCTATCTTCATATGTATGCTTATTTTCCTAGTGCATTTGAGTTTGCAGATGATGGGACTTTGACCATAGGCTTATTCTCATCGAGGATGATTGATAAGGATTATAATGTCTTTGATTGGGGTGTGCATGCTAATCGAGATATCCTTCTGGATTTCCATACTTCTCCTCAAGACAATGATGCTATTTGGGCAGCACTCAACAGGCCTCTCTTCGGAAGAGCACTCTGGGATCGATATAGTCTAAGCAGTGCTATCCTGGGTAAGAAGGGCTTTGCAAGCTCCCAGGAGCAAAAGGAAATCTTCGATGAGTATGGTTGGACATTTTATGGAGATCCTGGATGGTATCGCGAGAATGATGATCTTTCAATCCTCAGATGGTATAGCCATAGCAAAGGAGGAGGAGACAATCAGAGAGATTCATCTTTTGCTGACTTTCTCGATTACTGGCGAACAGGTCATGGAGGCTATCTCTTGAATGGGTTGCAAAATTCTTTATTTAGATCTGATGAATACATGAGGCCTACCGATGGTTTTGATCCTCGATATAAATTCGAACCAGATCCTCAAAGCTGGCTGTACGATGATTATGATACTTCTGCAGGCAGGGCGATGAATGGGGGATATTATAATAAGATGGAGCGCGATAGTGAACATGGCCTGCGTTTCCAGAGCCTTGCTCTTGCGTATTATCTTACTGGCGACGAACGTTATTGGGAAGGATTGCTTGATGGCTTTGAAGGTTATTTCTCCTCTTCAGAATGGACTGATCATGGCATGAGCATCTGGAGCAGAAGCGGAGCATCTGCTGCGTATATCGGAGCATTAGCCCATGAGATCACTGGTGATAGCGCTTATCTTGACAGGCAAGTTAATCAGAGGATGAACGCTTTCTTGGGCAATGTCAATCAATATCCTGAGCTGCCTCGATGGGGATTCAGCAAACAACGAGGAAGCATGATTGCCAGTGGAGGAGATTATCCCCTTATCGAGAATCCTATTGAAGGATCGATGGAAGGAGACATAGCTATTGATGATGGAACAGCACATCTTAAAGTAGAATGGTTCTCAAATACACCAGATACCTATTATAGTAGTTCATGGTTTGATTTTACTGTTACGCTTAGTAATATCTCAGGTAATGCTACTGCTAATTTGACCTATCGTATTGAACGACCAGGGTTGGTCTTTGAAACTATTGATGATCCTCATGCACCTGGGGCAGATAGCTATGAAGTAAGGATCTATACTGATTCTGAACTAGATTTAGGGTCTTACACGTTTTCGGTCTTGAAAGAGGATATAGTAATCCTCAGCACAACTCTTGATCTTGATGTGAAGCAGTATTCTCATGGGTTGTTCATCCATACCTATCATCCACCAGCTTTCCTAGAGGTGGTGAACAGGGTGCCTAAAGATTATATCTTCATGCATGAGAAATACTATCCTGGACAGAGCCTTACACTTGAAGATGTGCGTGATACTGCTATTGGTATGGCCTACTATAACATCTTTGATGGTATGGTATACCCTGAAGATGCTGACTTTGATCCGGGAGTGGCAAGAGGCCTTCCGTATGCCCGTAACACCAGATGGGTCTACGATTTCGCCGCTGCTCCACTGCTTGCGTATACATATACTGGTGATACAGAATTCCTTGTCAGAGGGGCCAGGCTTGCTGTTGCATTAGCTAATGGTGATGGGGCACAGACATGGAGGACGCATGCGAATCCTGACTTGCTCCAGCTTCTGTACTTAGTGAAACATCCTAATGAGGTAGTTGTTGGAGAAGTCGATCTTACTGTTCAGCAGAATGGAGGTAGTTATACTATGAGTTGGACCGCTCCAGCAGGTGCGAAGGAGTATCAACTCAAATATTATGATAGGCCATTGGTCGATAACCTTTATTATGATGCTGCAACTGATAGTTATCAATATGACCCCAGCCAGTATTGGGCGTTCTGGGGAGCGTATAATACTGATCAGGAACCAATCCCAGCTGTAGCAGGCACTAGCCAACAAATCACTCTTTCAAATCTCGAATGTGGAAGCAGTTGCCATTTCATGATGAGATATTACGGATAAATTCAATAAGAAATTTATCCCATTATAATACCATTCATGAGTTATGAAATCGAAATCTTTATAAATGAAGCATACTGGAATTAAAATAATAAAAAAGGGATAAACTATGGACGAAAATGTATCGAGGAAAGCAGTTCTTGTTCTTGTTATCATTGCAGTTGTGGTAAGCATATTCAGCACAACTCTCGTATTAAATGCAGTCTATGATTATCAACCACCTGCACAACAGGATTATGGCGCACCACTCGGTAGAGTAGTGCTTTCTGTGCCTGGTGATCCATCAGGCACGGGCAAGGTCGTGCTATCAGTTCCGGAGGAGGAAAAATGAGAGAACTTTCAAATTCAAGTTTAGCATTAATGGTTGTACTGGCAATTGTCATCTCAGCGTTCGGCACCTTCATGAGCATGAGCAAGCTCAGTGAGATAGGGGGAGCTGTCGGTTTGACAGGATTCGCGACAACCGATACAGGAAGAGCTAACCTGACTGTTCCAGGGGGAGCATTCATCGTTGTCTTTGATGATGAGATAGACCTTCATGTAATCCAGATCAATAAGACCAATGCCAGCGGCTATGGTGTCAATTGGGTCGATGATTGGTGGAGAATACAGAATGATGGCGGAGTGAACTTCAGCGTCGAAGTCTATATCGATGTCGCAAGCGGTCAACTTTCAGGATCAGGTACTTATTCAGGACAGAGAGGATGGGGCCCATTCAATTCGACAACAAGTGTCGCTACAGGATGTGTGGATCCAACCGAGGTTTTACATACTTGTTTCCGAGTCAAATGTAACAGCACAGACTCTGGTGATCAATGCAATAATACCTATTATTCAATCTATAATAAATCAGGACAGGCTGTTTTGCTCAATGATCTGAGCTATATCGATGGGAGCGACATCGCCAGCTTCGGTATCAATGCGACTGTCCCTCCTGGCGAACCTGCAGGGACAAAAATCCAGTTTGTCACGTTCGAAGCAGCAGAATCATAAAATGAAAAATGAGGTATATCTTTTTTCTTCTTGCTTTAGTTCTTTTATCTAGCCTTGTTTCTGCATCGTCTGCTATGGGAGTGGCTCCTTCTAGCCATAATCTTATCTATACTGGAGCGAAAATCATTGAAGGATCGTATTTTGTCTATCCTGACGAAGAAAAGAATGTCAGATCTTATGGTGTAGGGGATCTGAAAGAATATCTTACACTTAATGATGGGGAGACTGAAATCAGACAGCGCATAAGTGAACCTACTGAAATCAAGTATAGGTTGGAATTACCTGAGAACCTGAAGCCTAAAGACTACCGCTTAAAGATTGTCAATAGCCAATTCTTGTCTGATGAAGACAAGTTGGTAGGGGGGTTTGCCACTGCTTTTGCTGCGATGTCATTCGTAATCAATGTGAGGGTGCCCAATGAAGGTAAGTTCCTGGAAACAGGGATGTCGATCAAACCCGAAAAGATAACTGTAGGAGATAGCATTCTCTTTTCCGTATGGATGCTTAACTTCGGCACTGAGGATCTGACAGACCTGCAGACTGAGATACGGGTGAGAGACCCTCAAGGGGTGCTCCTTGCACGACTGCCTACTTGGGACATAGCCCTGCTTGAGCCTGCGCAACGTACAGGCGTGAATGTACTATGGAAGTCTGAGGGCCATGGTTCGGGTATTTACCGCGCTGAAGCAGAGATCGATTATGGAGGAAAGAATCCTGCACTCACAACGACAGGATTTCGCATCGGAGACATCTTCATCGAAATTCTCAATATCACTTCTGAATTGAACAGCACCATCGCCAAGATTGATGTGCATGTCAGGAGCAACTGGAATGAAGAGATCAAGAATGTCTATGCAGAGCTTAAAGTGAAGCAAGGCGAACAGATCTTTGATACGATACGGACAAGTTCAGTCAATCTGCCGGCGTGGGGAGAAGATGTCCTGACAGGATTCTGGGAGCGCGGACAATTGAAATCAGGAGATTACCTTTTGGAGATATTCGTCTATTATTATGATAAATATACGCAAGAGACAAAATCAGTAACGCTTGATGCTCTTGGGCAACCACTCACCAAGGAGCAGAACAACAACTTCACCATCATCATCATAGTCTTCCTTGCCCTTATCCTGATCCTCAACATTCTTTGGTTCTTCCACAGCACAAGAAAAAAACACAAGAAACGATGAAAAAAAGGAATTTTTATGTGTTTATTGTGGTGATCATTGTTCTGGTAACTTTGACTACTCTCTTCTTCATGGAGAGCAACAGGATTATCCAAGTCACTAGATTCCCTATGGATGTGACCTTGACCCATAATGATATCATGGGCATCAATGCTGATCCAGGGGCATTCCATTTTGGATCTTTCAAACCCGGCCAGCATGCTGGGCGGAAACTTGAGATAAAAGATATCCACGAAGAGGTTACTGTAATCATCTCAACCAAGGGAGAGATGGGGAAATGGCTGACTTATGACAATAATTTTCCGATGCGAGAAGGGGATAGCAAAAACATTTCCCTTACACTTATCACTCCTTCACATGCATCTCTAGGTAATTATTCGGGAGAAGTCATCATTGTATTGAGAAAGAGGTAATTTTATATATTTCTTCACCATCAGAGGAGATAATGAAAAAGAGGTATTTGTTCATTTTTGCAGTATTATTAGTCATCATAGCATGTGAGGAGCAGGAAGAGTACTCCCTTTGCCCAGATGGCATCACTCAAGTCCTTGATCTCAATGAATGTCCTTTGCCAAAGCCCCAATGCGGCAGCTGCGATGATGGAAATGAATGTACGAGGGATATCTGCAATGAAGGAACGAATTACAGCTGTACGTATGATCTCATCAAACCCTGTGTAGGCAATGGGATCTGCGAGTCTGGAGAGTATCCAGGGGGAATAGACTGCCCAAACAACTGTGAAGATACAGATTCATGCACTCTGGACAGCTTTGATTTCGCACAGCAGAAATGTATCCATAATTCCATCACCCCTTGCTGCGGGAATGATAAATGTGAAGCCGGTGAAACGTTTGTGTATTGCCCTGTCGACTGTGAACAGAGGCTTTCTCTTAAAATAACCAATTTTGACCGAAGACAATATGTTTCAGGAGCGTTTATCGATCTGACAGGTACAGACCGCACCTATCTTATTGTCACCTTCAAGATCCACAATATCAATATTGATGAAGAAGAAGAGCTTAACTTTGATGTAAAAAATGGCTTTTTGTACGATCCTTTCAAGATGAGGATAGAAGACGAAAACCAGAGATATTATGATGTCGAGTATGACTCAAATCTTTTGCCAGGGTACTTAGATTATATCATCATCCAAAGGGGCGGGACAAAGGGCGCTTCTTTGATGTTTACCATACCTCTTTCTGCACAGCATGTCAGGATGATCGCGTATGATAGATTTGGAAGCAGACTGGACACTGCTGATCTTTATTAAGGAGATTTTTGCCCGCTCACTTCGTTCACTCTAAAAATCTCGTAAAATGCGGGGGACATTCGGAGCTACGCTCCTCAATTCCCCTACCGCTGTTTCTGGTATTGTTTACTCATATATATTTACTTTAGGGTAATATTTATAAATAGATATACTTATATGTATATACTAGATGCCTAGGAATCTGAGAAAAGACAAGCGTTTTCTGCAAATTAGAGAGCTTTTAGAGCAGCTTGAGAAGGATTATGGGATAAGTAAAAAGGAGATTCTTGAGATTTCTGAAGACATCCTGATTCCGGTCTCGCTTTATTCTTCTGGATTGAGCTCTCTGGAGATCATTGTCAAATATCTGAAGGAGGGCAAGCAGTTTTCTCTTTCAACAATCGCGAAGCTTACTGGTAGAAGCAAGCAAGGAGTATGGCAGTCTCTTTCACATGCCCGTAAGAAGCATCCTAAAGCATTCGTTTCTGATGCATCGCCTTATGATTTTCCTGTTTCCATAATCTCAGACAAGAAACACTCTGTTCTTGAGTCTATTGTCGTGCACCTCAAGGAAGCACATAGCTTGAGCTATGCACAGATTGCTAGACTGTTGAACAGGGATCAACGAACAGTGTGGACTGTATACAACAAAGTGAAGAAATGAGCTCAACTGAAAGATTGCGGACGGAGAAAGAGCAGCTGCAAGAGAGCATCATGAAGTGTGAACAATATCTCACTCAACTGGATCAGCGGCTCAATACCCTCACCAAGCAACTCGAGAATAAAGAGATAGATGAGCTTAGCTATACCATGCTCACCTCTACTTCACTAGGTGGACGGTCGTTCGGGCACTATATCTATCACTATGAAGACCTTATCAAGGGCTATCAGGAAAGGATAGCTAAGATAGATAAGAAGGTCAAGCATAAAAATACGACAGTCATCAGTGTTGCGGCTATCTTTGTTGCTATCATGCTCTCGAGCCTCTTCCTTAATTCAGATATCACTGGCCAGATCACTTTCAGCGTCATCGAGGCGCTTTCAGATCCTATCGAAAGGGAGTTCAATGAGAGTGTGAGAGTACCCTTAGATAATACGCAGGCCCTGAATACGTTCACCATGACCGGAAAGTATAATGGAACAGGGTTCTTGCGTATCTATCTTGATTCTCCGCGACAGTCTTACTTAGTGTACGGTACAGATGATCCTTCAACATTCAAGGATGAATGCGGACAGGCCTGTTATCTGCAGCCCGAGGACAACTATACGCTGAGGATACAGCTTTCAGGACAAGGAAGCGTAAAAATTGAGAAAGTTACGTATCTCTTCTCTGAATTGAGAGAATTCACTCTCGAGCCAGAGGTGGCGATCCATAATCTGACAGACAATAGGTTCATCAAGGGCAGCTTTGACCTTGTATCAAAGAGGGGAAGAGACTTCAGTGTTGCGCTCTATGGTGAGGGGCAGTTAGCAGATTATCTCACCCTCTACACTTCTTATGCAGACTTCAGGTCAAGTCCAGAACAGAAGATATCCTATGATCTTGATCTGCCGCTGCAGATGGCACCAGGTACGTATACCAGCAAGATTATCGTCAAATACCTGCCAAAAGACAAGTTCTCTGGCAAGACTCCTGAAGAGGTGCATGATATTGTCGTCAATATAAGGGGGAGGGAAGAAGCAGCAGAGGAAGGCTCCTACCTCTCCATACTCTTCACTATCCTTATCGCTCTTTTCGGTATCAATCTGATCTATTTCCTCTATCGGAAGCTCTTTCTTAAAAAATAGTAATATTTTTAAAGGAAAGGTATCAAAATGATATATAAAGTATATCAAAATGATATACTAGTATGCATAGATGAAGAAAAGCGACTTGCTCCACATCCGTGTGGGCAAAGAGATGAAGAAGCAGATACAGAAGCTGATAGAGATAGGGCTGTTTTCTACTGAAGCTGAAATCGCACGCGAAGGCATACGAAGCATTCTCCTGAAATATCTGAAAGAGGCTGGTCTCGAAAAGAAGAATGATAAAAAGAAATAGGGCTAAGAAGTTCGTCGAAGAAGCTTTAGATAGAGGCCACTCTCTCAAAGATATCAAACTAGTGATGGATAAGAGAGGATACTCGCGGCAGGAAATCAAACAGGTTGTGCAAGAGTATGAGCATCCGTGGAAAATATCAAACAATACTCTTGCAGTCTTTGTCATTGTGCTAGCGCTCGGCTCTCTTCTGGGGAATTATTATCTTCTACAATCAATGGAAGCTCCTGAGCCAGAGGTAACAGCTATGGTCAGCATAGCCCGCGCCACTTTCTGCGTGAATGCGGGACCTACCATCAATACATCAGACTGCAATGCTACTGCCTCAGTCAATACTCCTTATGACTGTGAAATAAATGCCACTGATACAGATATCGGAACAGCGTATAATTTTACTGACAATACAACCCTTTTTGATATCAATTCAACAACAGGAGAGATCAATTTCACCCCCACAATCGGAGATATCGGCAGTTATCACATCAATTTCAGTGTTTTTGACGGCAGCGGCTGCAGCAATGAGTATATATCGAGCATATTCAACCTGACCATCTCGTTGGATTGCGGCAGCAAACAAGCCCCTCAATTCACTGACCTTGGAACAACATATAATTTCTCAAGAAAGGAGAATCTCTCGCTCTATATCAACGCAAGTGATCCTGATAATGATAGCATCACTATCAATGCCGAATTAGTGAGTTCCAACGCTTACACACCGTTCAATGTCTCGGAAATCCTCAATGGCAACTGGATCAATTTCACTCCCACCATAGCACATGTCGGCTGGCACCTGTTCAATATCTCGGTAACAGATAACAGCAGCTGCCAGAATGACACGAGCTGGCAGCTTGTCAATGTCACTGTCTGGGCCAATAATTCCGCTCCTCAATATATCGGCTCATCAGGAGATCTAGATTATACGCTGAATGAAGATACCACTGTCAATAATGTCTATAATCTAGACGACTATTTCAACGATTCAGATGGAGACTGCCTGAAATATGAGATATCCTATTCAGTAGCCAACCCAATCCTCAATATCGTTGTCAACAACAATGATGATCCACGCGACCTGAGCAGCTGCCCTTCAGACCATCTGGTGACGCTTATACCTTCTCCAAATCAATTCGGCACTGTGATAGCATTCATCATCGCCAATGACACGTTAAATGTCTCTGAAATTGTCACGGTCACCTTCACTATCCTCAATGTGGCTGAAGTGATCAGCTTACCTACTCCTAGCAGCGGAGGCGGTGGAGGAGGACCGACGCTGAACTTATGTAACGAGCGATGGACCTGTACACCATGGAACCAGAGCGAATGCGTCAATGGATTCATGACCAGGGAATGTGATGATCTCAATGACTGCCACACCACGAAGTTCCAGCCGAATGAGACAAAGATATGCCAATATATCGACCACTGCAGTGATGGTGTGAAGAATTTTGATGAGGATGGAGTGGACTGCGGCGGGTCATGTCAGGCAAGCTGCTCGACCTGTTTCGATGCAGTCATGAACTGCCATAAATTAGTGAATGGAACACAGATCTGTGAAGAAGGTGTGGACTGTGGCGGACTTTGTCAGGCCTGTTCATTAGCAGATCTAGTGGGCAAGATCGATCTGGAAAAGGAGCCTTTGAGCCCGACCCAGCAGACCTTCAGATGGCTCATGTTTTGGATCCTCCTTTTCATCGTATTGGCAATTCTCACCTATTGGACTATCAAGAAGATGCAGCCGCCGAAAAAGAAGAGCGAGCAAGAAGAGGTCAAGAAATTCAGCGCACTCTGGTGGCTGAGACTGATACAGCGCCATAGACAGGATGTACGGACGACCCAGCTTGAGCTTATGGCAAGACCGAGCAAACTCACCCTGTTCTGGGAGAAGGCTACCTTCTTCTGGCCGCGGAAGGCACCGGATTACATCCCAAACCTTGATCAGAAAATCAAAACTCTGCGGAAGAAGGTGAGCAAGAATGATAATGAGCATGTCGCCAAGAAGCTTGGAGAGTACATGAAGCTCTGGCTTGCCCATGACTTCAACATAGAATATTCAGCAACTTATGAAGAATTGAGCCAGGAGATGAGAGAACGGAAGAAGAAAGAGCTTATCCATGGCAAGATTGAACCGTTCTTCGATGATCTGGTGAAAGCAGAGTTCAGCGGACGGCAGATAGCTGACAAGAAGATGAGAAGTCTTATCACCACCGCCTTGTCTATCATGACCTTCAGGCCCAAGCCGAGGAGGCAGACCCCTGTTGTCGCGAGCATCGTGGTCATCCTTGCTTTATTGGGAGCTATGTTCCTGCAGCCTGATATCACTGGATTATTCACGTTTACCCAAGAGCAAAGCATCGATGTCTTTATGCAATTCAATGCATCTGGCACGCTGCCATTGGATATTATCGGTGCTGACAGCATCAGCATAGACGGCTGGATATCGCAGGATGCAGAGATATATATCTACGCCGGAGACAGCATTGTCCTGGACAGCTCGTTGCTGAAAAAAGGAAAGACACCGACCAGAACCGATGTCAAGATCCCCTTTACAGAAGGAATAAAGCAGATAGATGCGAAGATCGATTATGGGGACAGTGCATGGGATCCTGACAATGACGGCGTGGAACCTATTGAAAATGCTGTCGATGTCAGTGTCAAAGGAAGCCTGTTCAACGGAATCGATGATAAGGGCAAGCTCTGTACCTTATGGGAGATCGAGAATGATGCAAAAAGCTTCATCTGCAACGGCAATGTTGACTGCTGCGCACTTCTTGAGACCCTTCCTGAAAACGATGAGTGGGACGAGCCTTTATTCTTGAGTTATGGCAAACACGGCGCGAAAGAGGAAAACATTGTCTGGGCAAGGATATATTATATAAATTACAACCTTGATCCAGAAAATGCCTATTCAGAGATTGTCGAGTCTGAACAGGAATCTATCAGCGTCTACTTCGAGCCCTCAACTATAGGCTTCGAGAAAGAATGCGTCGAAAGCTGCTCTTTCACCTTTGATCGGAAAGAGTTGAAGATAGAACTCATGAAAGGAGAGCTATTCATCGAAAAAGTCCATTATGGCAAGCGTATAAATGCACCTCCCCTGGTAAGGGCACTTCCGAATATCAGCTCTGACATCAACAAGGAGATCATCATCAATCTCAAGGATTACATAGAAGATGCTGAGAACGATTCTTTGAGCTATGCGATAACAGGCCTCAGAGATTTCATCATCGCCTATGAAGGAGATCTTCTGCGTATCACTCCTCCTGAGGATTATGAAGGACAATCTACAGTATTCATCATCGCCAATGACTCTACTTCTATCGGTGTCTCTAATCTCTTTGATATCACTGTAAGGAAGATCTTGGAGGAAACTGTCCAAGAGAAAGCTGAAGTCGGCAAGCCGGTGAAATGGATCAAGAAAGTGCATGCTTACAACAAGTCAATCATCAAGCTTGATCACGTCCCCATGAACGTCACTGTACAAGGCATTGAAGGCCTCTCAAAGAGGACACTGCACAAGATCACTGTCAAAGACCAAGATCGATTCATCCCGCTCCAAAATTATCTGCGAGCACCTCAAGTTGTCGGTGTGGCAGCTGCTGAGGATGACCTCCTCCCTGCTGAACTCATGATAGATGAAGATATCCAAGAAATCGAGATAGAGTATTATACAGAAGCGCCTGAATTGATCGAAGAAGAAGTGACGACATCACTCAAGAAAGTGGTCATCAGTTCTCCTGTCCATTATGAGAACATCACTGCCTTTACTGCTATCGATGACAAGCCTCGTTCTGCCATCCATCTCTTCAGGACAACTGACGGCATACGGGAGAAAGTCAGTTTCGAGGCATTTGATGAGAATGCCAACGGTCTGATCGATAAGATAGAATGGATTGTCCCGCACCTGAGCAACCAGACTTATGAAGTGGAGATCTCGGTATTGAATGTGCAGAGCTATCCTACTGTCGGAGGGATATGGGAGGTACGATTCAACACCACAGGCAAGGCAAACCTGACGATAAGCGCGATCAATAACACACTCTACGGAAGCTCGTTGCCGAATGATCTCCTCCCTGATGAGCTGCAATGCGGCTTCACTGATCTGAACTATACATGGGAGGGCAATGATGTCACCTACAATGATTATGAATGCAACCAGACAGGATATTGGAAGGTCATTGTTCTGACTGAAGGGGTCCATAACCAGCAGTTCACTTTCGGTGATGCTGTCGCGTATGCAAACAATCTCGCAAGCGTGAACGGCACAGGCGGGAATCTGACTGTCTGGGACGACTCCGACTTAGGAGAGGTCTTTGCTACAGACAATGTCACGTTCTCTGTCAACTATACCAACGGATTCCAGATATCAAATGGCACATGCGAAGTCGAGTTCAATCTCACCGGCAGCTATCAGAACAAGACGAATATGACCTATAATGGGGTAGCGTCTCCCTGGACCTACAACAGAAGTATCCCTTACAAAGGCACGAGCTATTTCCATGTCATCTGCCAGAATGCGACCATGCCGACACTCAATGTGACAGACAGTGTCTACATCAACAATACCTCACCTACCTTCAATAAATCCGCAGGCAAGCTTCCTTCTCTCGTTTGTGTCGAGGATACACCCTGCGAATACAATATGAGCAAATATGTCATCGATCCAGACCTTAATGATGATTTCACTTTTGACTACGGTGCTTTATCGATACGAAACCTTACCGAGCATCCGGACTGCAGCAATTGCTGGGTATTCAATTTCGATCATGGTAAGTTTATCGTCAATGTCACCACCTCTGACCATGCTAATCAGACGCCTTGGAGCCCTGTCGTGAGTGTCCTTGATTCTGATGGGGGCTCTGATTCTGCTACTGTTGATATCTCAATGAGTGAGGTGAATGATTATCCAGTCTTCACTAATCCATCTGGGATAAGCCTCACTGATGCGACTGCAGAATCTGTCTATAATTATGATGTCGATGCGACAGATGAAGAAGATATCACGACAACAGATTATAATTTCACCATACTCAGCTGCCAGCAGGTGTATCTTTCAGACTGCTCTGCACTGAACGTCAGCATCAACAGGACAACAGGCATTATCTCAGGAACGCCCGGAACGTTTGATCCCGGTAACTATACACTTAATCTGAGCACCACTGATAATGATACTGCTATAACCTGGAAGCTAGTCAATCTGTCTGTCATCGATGTCAATAACGCGCCTGTCTTTGATCTTGTCTGCGCCGGCTCCCGGTCTGCCCTTGAAGACAGCGCATTCAATTGCACGATCAATGCATCTGACGCTGATGCCGATCCTTTGACCTTCGGTTCCAATTACAGTTGGTTCACTCTTGATAGCACTGGAGCGAGAAGCGTCTTAGCGAACTTCACCCCGACCAATGCAGAAGTCGGCAATTATACCATCAAGCTGAATGTGACTGACGGATTGCTGACAACAAGCACGTTCATCAATTTCTCGGTGAACAATACAAATGATGTCCCTTATATGCTTAACATCACCAATCAGCTGGCTGTTGTCAACATCGACTTCAGGAGGAATGTAAGCGGGCATGACGATGACCTGTATCAGCCCTATAATATCTTCAACGCAGTCGGGGATACGTTGAGCTTCACCATCAACCTCAGTTTTATGAGCATCACGAAAATCAACGCTACTTCGGCGACGATGAATTTCACTCCAGCATCAGGCCAGGAAGGGAACTACTCTGTCCTGGTCAATGTCTCAGACAACGCAGGAACGTATGGCATCACCACATTCAATCTGACCATCAGGAACAACACTGCCCCTATCATCAAATGGATCTGTGACAATGACAGGATCATCCAGGAGGAGGAAGTATTCAAATGCTGGGTGAATGCCACTGATATCGATGGAGACAATTTCACGTTCTCGACGAACGGCACGTGGTTCAATATCAATGCAACATCTGGAAATGTCAGTATGATCCTCAATGACAGCGATGTGGGCAATTACACCATCAGGTTCACGGCGACAGATTCCTGGGGAAGCTCAAGCCTCAACGACACCAATTTCACTGTCAATAACACACCTGAATTCCCCTATATGTTCATCCCAAACATCAATGCGACACAGAACGAGACCTTGCTGTATAATCTCAGCGCAAATGTGACAGATGAGGACCAGAATACGATCTTCGGTGATATACTCCATTTCTATTCAAATGGAAGCTTCTCGGGGAACTTCTCTGTTAATGAATTGACTGGCTTGATGAATTTCACCCCTGACGGGTCAGATGGAGGAATTTTCTATCTGAACATCACAGTAAATGACAGCGCGGGATTAATAAGCACACAGACGATCATCCTCACTGTCGAATTGATCAATTACCCACCTGAACTGGACACTATCTGCGACAACCTGACCAGCGCCAGGGAAGATGTATTCTTCAGCTGCACAGTCAATGCTACAGATGCCAACCCTAGCGATAATCTCACTTTCAATGTGAGCATCATCGGAGGAGGCAGTTGGTTCAACATCAATGCATCAGGATATGTGAACTTCACCCCGATTAATGCGAATGTCGGCAACCATACCCTCAACTTCACTGTCTATGATGGAGTGCTCTGGGATTATCGACTCATCAATTTCTCAGTGAACAACACAAATGACGCCCCTGTGTTTGATGCCAATCCGAATCTTAATGGGACAGAAGACATTCTTTTCAACTATACGCTGAATGTGAGCGATGACGATTTATCAGTGCCTGTAGGTGAGAACCTTTCCTATTTCTCGAACAGCACGTTCTTTACTGTCAATCAATCTACCGGACAGATTGTTTTCATACCGAACAGCAGCCAGGTCGGGAATTATTCTATCAAGTTCAATGTCTCAGACCTGAACGGAAGCTTTGATACCCTTATCAGAAACTTCACCATCAGTTTCTATGATGACTTCCCTGTATTGCAATTCATACCCAATCTCATCGTCGAGGAATTATCGCAGCTGTATCATGACGTCAACGCGACTGACGAGGAAGATGCTGAAAACCTGCTGAGATTCAGGACCAACGCCTCTGCTGCCCTTTTTGTCATCAATGTGCTTACTGGAGAGATCAATTTCACTGCGAATGCATCACAGGCAGGCATACATCATATCAACTTAACGGTCAACGATACTATAGGCAGAGAGACCTCTCAAGTGTTCAACCTGACGGTCACCTTATTCAATTTCGATCCCAATATCACTACAGTCTATCCTTATGGAACCCCTAAAGTGAGCTATACTGAATTCTCGTTCGCCAACAGATCAGATTTTCCGACCAATATCACCTCGATCAACCTTGCGGAAAATAATACCTATCTCTTCAATGTCTCTATCCAAGACGGCAATGGCGATAACATCAACTACAGTTGGTATAAGAATGGGACGCTTGTCTACAGTTCGAACGAAACATCGAGCTTCAACTATTCAGTGGGCCTGACAGATGAGGGATTGCGGAACATCACCGTGATCATCTCAGACGGTCGTGGAGGCACTGACAGATTCAGCTGGAATGCGACAGTGAACAATTCAAACAGAAAGCCCTTATTCGGTGTGAAGGAATATGATGAAGAATCAGAGTTTTCCGGAACAGAGAATGACACCAATGTCACATCTGGAGGCATCATCCTTGCTGTCAACGGCAGCGTATTCGCCAATGCCGGCGATTATGTCTCCCTATCTATCGATATGGGTGCATTGGTGAGCAGTTTCTATAATCCTATCGGCTATACGACGATTGAGTGGGTCGCAACCACCCCCGCAGACACGAGTGTCACAGCACAGACACGGACTTCTGACAATGGTGTGAGCTGGGGCAACTGGAGTTCCCCTTACAGCTCGGGATCGAGGATCACCTCAACGAACACGACTTATATCCAGTATAAGCTGAATTACCAGACGAACAATACTGCTTCAACTCCAAATGTCACGACTGTACGCATCAGACATATCATCCCTGATCTGCTCGCTGACCAGGGAGATACCAATCCAAACTGGATTGACCTTGATGATTATTTCATTGATATCGATACTGAAGATACACTACAATTCACAGTGACGGGCTACACCAATATCCAATTTTCTATCAGCAGCAGTACCCATGTCGTCGGTATCACCATCCCCAACACGGCGACAGGCGAAGAGGTCATCTATTTCACTGTAAATGACTCGTATGATACTGAAGTGAGCAATAATATCACGATAACCATCAATGAAACACCCCAGCAATCTGCTGTTGAAATCGTGACTGTCACCACCACTAAGAGCAAGACCGTCATTAAATTCAGGCCTCGGGATGTTGAAGTGTATGAACCACTGCAGATCCTTGTGCCTCAGCATCTGACGAGTTTTGATGATGAGACCATGGTGGCTCCGATCAAGCTTTCGAATATGGGGGAATCACTGCTGACCGGCATAACTTTATCTGCCGGTACCAATGCTGAAGGAGTGGAATTATGGTTCAGCCGGAATACCTTCGACAGTCTCAGTCCAGGAACAGAATTTGAAACTGACCTTTTCATGAGATGGACAGGCCTTATTGCAGAATTTGACGTCATCGTCAATGCAACCTCGATTGACCCTGTCTTCACTGATTCTGCCATTGTCTCGGTAACAGGCATCAAGCGTGTCGAGAGCAACCGCAGTATCGTCGAGGACCATATCTCTTTTGTTCGCGATCTCCTTGCGAATAATCCACGCTGTCTGGAGTTGAATGAGCTGGTTGAAGAATCAGAGAAGGCATTAGCGGCAGGCGACCTGACGAAAGCACGGAACCTCTGGAACTTTGTGATCAATGGTTGCCGAACCTTATTGGAATCTGTGCAGGACGTTGAACAATCCACACCCATTCAGCAGAGAGAAGGAGATTTGTTCAAGATCGTCTCAGGAGTACTGCTCTTGCTGCTGTTCATCACTGCAATCATCATCCTGGCACTTGCAAGAAGAAAGAAATCAATGTAATGTCTTCATGACATCATTTATCTTTTCCCGATGAAAACCTAGGGCATGCAATTCTGTCCGTAGTTGGGAACGGCTTATGCCCAGTTCGTGGCTCACCAGAGCATATCGCTGCATATAATCAAATTCCTTGTCCTGCATATGATCAATGAGATCCAGGACTTCTTCTTTAGTCTCTTTTTCGACGGCCTCTTTACCTTCTTTCACCTTTTGCTTCTTATGCAGTTGGTTCTTCTTTTCTTTCTCTGCTTTTTCTGCTTTATTCATTAAAGTGCCTAAGAAAGATCTGTCCTCGACATGCGTGGCTATCAAATCCCTAATGATGGTCCTGATCTCTTCATGCATGATGTCCATCTCCACTTTAGAAGACTTTTTTTGGCTGTATTCAAGATCCTGGAAGCGTTGGCAGAGCATCTGGACAGCAGACTTGACTTCTGGAACGAGCTTTCTCTTCTTGATCACCGTTTTCAGCTCTTCAAACGTATATTGATAGCGGATGCCCATCACATCCCTCAGAATCTCTCTCAGCAGCGCTGCTAAACTGTCAATAGAATGGGCTTGAGCCAGCTTTCTCAGGTACTTTTCCCTATGTAATCCTGCCATAGATGAAAAAGGCTTTTGAATCTATATAAAAGTTTGTCTTCACTCTTTTATAGTGGGACAATAAAGTATATATAGGATAAAATAAGAAAGGGTAATATGCCTAGGCTGAAGACTAAAAAAAGGGGTAAAGCTGATAGAATCGACCGGCTGAGAGCAAAGCTGGAGAGGGATCAGTCTCGACTCAATCGACGAGGCCCCAAACATATGGCTGATGTCGAAGAACAGATTAAACAGATTTCTAAACAAGGATCTAAACAAACTGAACCAGAACCAGAACATGAGCCAAGATCAACAGCTGCGACAGTACGGGCGGATGAAACACAAGATGCAGTAGATAGGATCGTCAATTCTGTCAAGGACCAGGCACAGGAGCCGACAGACCAACTGCAGAAATTTTTGCTGAGCAAGACGTATGCCAACAGGTTAAAGGCATATGTCAAGGTCTTTGCAGATGTCAGAAAAGAGATCGCTAAACTTGTCGTCGGGCAGGATGAGATAGTAACTGCACTTCTTCGTGCGTTGGTCTCTGACGGCCACGTCTTGATAGAGGGCGTCCCGGGAATCGCAAAAACAACCTTGATCAGGGCCCTCTCTAAAACTCTTGACTGCTCTTTTGCGCGAATCCAGTTCACTCCCGATCTTCTGCCGAGCGATATCATCGGCATCAGCACCTATCAGGAAGGAAGAGGATTCTATACTTTAAAAGGACCTATCTTCAATAATTTTATCCTGGCAGATGAGATCAACAGGGCGCCGCCTAAAGTACAGAGTGCGCTGCTCGAGAGCATGGCAGAGAAACAGGCCACTATCGCCAAGGAGACCTTTCCTGTTCCGCTACCCTTTTTCACCATGGCAACACAGAATCCCTTAGAGAGCATGGGGACCTATACCTTGCCAGAAGCACAGATCGACAGATTCCTGTTCAAGCTCTATATGGGCTATCCTAATATTGAAGATGAGCAGCTGATTCTCCGCTCGAACATCAATGAGCAGCTCTTTGATACGTATGAGATAAAGCCCATACTCAATCCAGAGACCCTTCTCGATATCCAGGCCGATTCAAAGAAGATATATGTCGCAAAGAAAGTGGAGAAGTATATCGTGCGCATCGTCGATGCGACACGAAATCCGAAGAAGTACGGCGTTTCACTGGGCAAATATATCGACTATGGAGGCTCACCTCGAGCATCTATCGGCATCTTCAAAGCTGCCAGATCTGATGCGATGATCCATGGGCAGAATTTTGTCACTCCACACCATGTCAAGGCAGTCACGAAGGATGTCTTGAGGCATCGACTGCTGATGAGTTATGAAGGGCAGGCAGAGAATATCAAATCAGAAGATATCATCGATGAAATCCTGAAAAAGGTTCCTGTTCCATGAAAGAGATTAAGTTAGACATTCTTCCCCTCATCAAGAAGCTTGAAACGTTTTTGAAGAAAGGATTCTCTCATGATTTGATGGCAGGCAACTATCTTTCTGTGTATAAAGGGAAAGGCATGGAATTCGTCGGATTTCGAGAATATTCTCCGAGCGATGATGCTATGCTCATAGACTGGAAAGCTTCTTTGCGAGCGCATAAACCGATGGTAAGGGTACTGCAAGAGGAAAGAAATCTGACTGTGTTTTTTCTCATGGACGTTTCAGACAGCATGCTGACTGGCTCACACAGCAAATTGAAATGCGAGTATGCCGCTGAGATGATCGCTACACTCAGCTACGCCATCCAACAGGTAGGCGACAATGTAGGCATTGCGATGTTCAACGATAAGGTAGTAGATTTCATCCCTCCTTCTCCTGGAAGGCATCAGTTCTATCAGATTGTGAGAAGCCTGAAGAATCCAGAACACTATGGCGGCAAATTCGACATATCCTATGCACTGGAGTACTTGGTTACGTTGGGTTTCCTGGAAAAGGATTCTATCGTGTTCCTTATCAGCGATTTCATCGGCATGAAACCAGGATGGGACCATACCTTGAAGTTAGCAGGCCTGAAGTATGACCTGACGGCAATCGTTGTGCGCGATCCGGTAGATCTACGCATGCCTTCCATACCTGGAGAATTCGAATTACGAGATCCCCTGTCAGGGAATCAATTGCTCATCAATCCTGTCGAAGCCAAAGAAGGGTATGAGCGCGAGGTAAAGAAACAGTTGGCAGTACTGCAGAGTGAGCTTAAAAAGACTGCCTCGAATTATCTCTTATTAGAGACAGACCAGGAGTTTGTCAACGACATCATCACGTTTTTCAGGAGGAGACTCAGAACACATTAGCATGGTAGAAGTAACTTTTGTGAACGCCCAGTACCTTTGGCTACTTTTCATCATCCCTTTCCTCATCCTTACCCATTTCTATGGATTGAGATTCTCGAGGAAGAAAGCGATGCGCTTCGCCAACCTTGAAGCTTTAGCACGAGTGAGCGGCGGCCGAAAACTTTCGATGAACCTTCCCCTGCTTTTCCTGCGTTTCTTCACTCTGCTGTTCCTTATTTTTGCGTTATCACAGCCCATCTTCTGGTATATCGGAGAGGGAAGCGATTTCAATTTTCTTATCGCAATCGACAGTTCAGGGAGCATGTTGGCGGATGATTTCCCTCCCAATAGGCTAGAGGCAGCCAAGACCGCAGCCAAGGAGTTCATCAACACTGTCCCCAAAGATGCGAAGGTCGGCCTGATGAGTTTTTCGGGAACACAATTCATCAAACAGGTGATGACTGAAGATTTTGAGGCAGTTGAGCTTGCTATTGACGGAGTGAACGTCGAATACAGCTCGGGAACCGCAGTCGGCGACGCTATCATAGCCGGAAGCAATATGATTATCAGCGAGGAGAAAGGAAGGGTCATCGTGCTGCTGACAGACGGACAGAGCAATGCAGGTACGGTTCTTGAGAAGGCCATCAATTATGCCAACGATAATTTTATCACGGTGTATACCATCGGCATGGCGACTGCTGAAGGGGGCAGATTCCAGGGCATCGAGGCGTTGTCTACCATCGATGATAGCTCTTTGGAAATGATAGCGAAAAATACAGGCGGCGCATTTTATCGTGCTGTCAACACGAATGAACTGATTGAGGCTTACCGAGAGATTGCGCAGACATCGAAGAAGAAAGTCCCTATCAGGTTGGCCATCTGGTTCACCATCCTTGCCTTCCTTGCCCTTACAAGTGAATGGGTCATCGTAAATACAAAATTCCGTTCAGTGCCATAACGACTGGTTACATGTCGGAAATCAAGAATTTCCGAGCACATTCAGCATAGCTGAATGCTCAGTCGATATCTATGATAACCACGATTCAAAATGTTTTTAAAACGAGACATAATCTAGTGTGTAGGTGATACTCATGGCTAAAACAAACAAAGATGAACAAATCGGATTTCACAAAGGTGCATTGAGCACGCTTGCCAAAGAGCGAGAGGAAATGCTGCGTATTCTTCAGATTGTTGAGCAGCTTATGCAGATGCATGTCAAAGGCCTCAAAGACTTAGGGGTAGATCTGGAAGCTGCTGCGAAAGCCAGCAAAGGCAAGAATAAGAAAAAAGCCAAGCCTATCGAAGATATGCTGCGATAAAGAGCAGGATATTGATTACATAGGTAAGAGAGCAGATAACACAGAAATTCTTCTGTCTTATATATGAGATATAGGCAAGATAGAGAGAGATAGCAACTCCTAGCGCAGTGAGATAAAGGAGATATTCTTGGAAGAGGAAGAGCGAGGAGTAGAACGCTATCCCATAGATCGGATTAGGAATATTGAAATGCTTCCCATACTTGCTTGAGAACGCTTTTGTGCAGGAGATGTTTTCTGATATGTCACATATGGGTCTGAATGGTTTTTTTGCGTATCTTCTTTCTACGTAGAGGGAATAGAGTGAAAGGATCAGTCCGATCAATGCCAGTATCTTCTCAATCATGACATCACCTTGATGATCTCTTCAGTTGTCCTGCACTGAGAGAGTTTCAGGCGCAATTTAGCCGCATCTTTAATGCCTCTTGTGAAATTCATCGCGTGATTCTTCAATTGAGAATAAGAGATTTTATATTTTTCTGCTAAAAGAGCATATTCCCTGAATAAGTCCATCCCAGATCTCTTTTCGTATTCTCCTTTCTTAAGAAAATCATCAATCTGCTGGAAAATAAAGGGGTTGCCCATCGCTCCTCTGGCTACCATGATGTAATCAACACGACTTAACTCGAGTCTTTCCTTGAAATCTTCTGGAGAAAAGACATCCCCGTTGCCGATTACAGGAATATTGACAGATTCTTTTACTTTTTTTATGATATTCCAATCACTTTTTCCAGTATACCCTTGTTTTTGTGTCCGACCGTGGATGGCAATCGCTGCTGCACCAGCATCTTCTGCTTTTTTTGCTATCTCGACAGCGTTTATGGATCTTTCATCTATCCCAGACCTTATTTTTAGCGTTACGGGGCTGTTGACTGCTGATGAAAGCTTAGAGATGAAGTCTGCGATGCCTTCTGGCTTTTTCAATAGCTCTGAGCCAGCCCCTGTCTTGATGACTTTCCAGGCAGGGCAGCCGCAGTTGACGTCGATGATGTCGAATCTATCCTCGATCATCTTTGCTGCTTCAACGACTTCTTTGATTGAACTGCCGAACAATTGGACTGCTACCGGTCTTTCAGAAGGATCTGTCTGGAGCATCTCAAGGGTTTTTTCATTCTCTCTTGTTATCGCAATAGAATTGACAAATTCAGTATAGGTCAGAGCAGCGCCGTATCTTTTCGCTAAAGCTCGAAAAGCGACATCAGTTACGCCTGCCATCGGGCTTAAGAGCGCTTTTCCTTTCAACTTTGGGAAATCCATATCGATAGTGAGTAGATTGTGACTTAAAAACCTTGCCAAAAGAATTTTATAATGCAAGTTTTTCTTTGATGCTATGAAGTTTTTTTGCAAAGGACATGAGAATCTTCTCGGAACGCATAAAAATACGATTGAATTCACGAAAGATAAGCATTTGACTATGGACGGTGACTGCATTGTCGGTGTGGAAGCTGATTTTGACTATGGAAAACTGATGAATTTCATCAAAAATAAGGAAAAGATCCATGTCAGACTTTCGGTTGGAGAGATATCTGATGAATTCTCTTTTGTTGTTAGTCATGATTTCGATGATAAGCATGAAATTGTCATCAGACGGAGCTATTTTAACAGCAAAAGGACATTGGGTTTCCGTACTACTAAAGCTGCGATAGACATCAAGAGGGACTTAATCGATACATTAAAGAATCCTGAATCAACATTAACGGTGGAGTTCAATGAAGACATTAAGCAATAAAGAGATCCGGCAGCTCAATCTGACCATCGAGCACTTCGGTTATGAGATCCCTAAGAAAAGCAAAGTTATTGAAGACGACAAATTGACTAAAGTAGATGGCGAGACGCTTTTTTTCTTTAAAGATAAGGTATTGCTGCCTAGCCTTAAGTTATTGGTCAAAGAGACATTGACAATCAAGCATGTTGTTGTTGATATGGGGGCTGTGAAATTTGTCGTCAATGGCGCAGACATCATGCGGCCAGGCATCACCCATATCGATGAAGGAATCGAAAAAGACGATTTTGTTGTCATAGTCGATGAGAACAACAAGAAACCTTTGGCTGTCGGGCAGGCATTGCTAGATGCTGAGGATATGACGAAAGCAGAGAAAGGGAAGGTTGTCAAGAGCATACATCATGTCGGCGATGAGGTCTGGAATGCGTAAACTATTTATATCAATGTATGTAGAGTTCTTTTATGGCCACCGAAACCCAGGTGATGAAGAAATTTCAGAAATTTTCTAAGGCACTTGATGAATATCTTCATTCTACTCTTACCTTAGCACATCTCATGCATCCGAAAAAAGCTCATACTATCCATAAACACATCAAGGCCGTAGCGCAACAGCATGATAAGATAGTGGAGAAAATAAAATGATTCGTAAGATTAGCAGTAAACTCTTTAAGATTATGTTAGAAAAGAGGAAAAACAAAAGAGCGGCCGCAAAAGGACTCTTTCTCACCACTACTTCAGTCAAGGAATTTGAAGAAATTGCAAGAGACCTTGTCGCTCGTCAAAAACGCATCATCGGCAACCTAGGGACGATGTTTGATATGAAGATCGAAGGCATCGGAGCTGTTTTGCAGGAGCTTGAGGCCATGAAAGTACAGGAAGAAAGGCAGACAAGATTACTCGGGCAACTTACTCCTATTACTGAGACTATTTTTCAGAGAGGTTCTCAAAATCGAAATGCACTCAGCGAGCTTCTTGGAAAGTTGCAAGGCCTTATGAACGCAATGGATAGATTGAAGTCCGAATCTGAGGATTTGAAAAGCAAACTCAAGAAGCATGCAGGGACAAATGAATGGATGCAGTCTTCAGCAGGAAAATTGGTTGCACTTCTGAGATCTGAAAGGAGAAAAATCAGTTCCATCAGGGCAAAAATCACTGCTGTTGAAAAATCAAGTGAAAAAGAAGGGGAAGCTGTGCGCGGTCAAATAATCCAGCTGCAGCAACGCCCGTCTAAAGTCGCTTAGATCCGTAATCTTCTGTTCTTTGGCACGTAATTCAACAGCTTCTTATCGACTGCCTTGCCGCAGCCGAGGAAATCATCTTTGTTCTTGATGAGATAATAGCCTTTTTCCTCGATCTCTTTCGAAAGGTCGATGCCCCTAAGCCAATCCAAGGCATCTTCATCGTCTAATTTGAGGATGTTTTCAGAACAATCAGGACCGATCAACTGTGAGCCTTCGATGCTCAACCGTATCTCGTTGGCGTGCAGCTCTCCGAAATACATGCCGATATTGTTGACTCTCAATTTCGAGGTGTCGATATTCCTGAAATCTTTGTTCACTAAGAAGATCCGATTCTTGTTATTCATCAAGAAGGCATAGTCGAGCTTCTTCTTGTAGCCGAACCTTTCGAGCAGTGAGATGGTCTTCTTCATCTCTCTGCTGTTGAGAATCTTATATTCCATCAGACGCCCCAAACAACGTTATCCTGGCGCTTTATCTCAGCTATCTCCTTCAAGACCATCTTTTGGTCTTCTGAAAGATGGGATTTCAGCTTCTTGAACTTCTTGAAATCAGCTTCTGGCAGGTCGGAATAGAGTATGTCTTCTTCATTGATCTGCCTTCCTACTGTAAGATTTGGCAAGGAAATGGCGACTTGTTTCCCTTTCTCTGCCTTGTCGATGGATTTTTTATCTGCCTGCATGCCTTTTACAGAGGTCAGTTTCTTTCCTTTTCGATTCATTATGGGGGCATTTGCTGTCACGGTTCCGGCAATCACTTCGACGCCGACGACAGCAGGATTACTCTGCCTGAAAATATATCCTTTCATGATATGGACTTTACATGGCTGCACTAAGGTATCTAATTCAGAAGCCTGCTGTTCTGCCTTCTGCTCTTCGACCCATTTCTTGAACTTGTCGATGATCTCATAGATGATCTGAGAGGAGATTATCTTCACGTTGGCATCACATATACCTGAGATATCTTCGACATTAAAGCCGAGAACAACACACGTAAAGGGATCCACTTCTTTATTTGCGGACGCATCTGCAATATCTTTCTTTGTTATATTGCCGATTGTCGCTTTCTTTATCTCGATCTTTTCTTCTTTCAACAATTTAAGGAGGGCTTCTAATGATCCTAATGAGTCAGCTTTCACGACTATCCCTGTTTTATCAGTTTCAATGACAACTTCTTCAACCTGGCTCTGGACATCTTCTTTTGCTTTCTCGATATCAGTCGCCTGTATGATTGGCATGCCTGCTACGACATCCTGTACGTCAGGAGCTGCAATCTTCACGCCTTTGGCAGCAGCCACTTCTTTCACAGAAGTGAATTTTGATTTCTTGTCCCGCATCTCAGCTAGGGGTGCAGGTTCGAACAATGCTTTCACTCTCGTAACAATTGGTTCATGCAGACCGCCAATCACAATAGTATCATTCACCCTCAATGTCCCGTCATAGAGGATCGCGTCGATACTCTTCCCGATCCCTTTATCTTCTTTCACCTCTAGGATGATCCCTTTTGCTGGACCATCAACATCACATTCAAGACATTTCTCCAGGAATTTTTGTGCCAGGCCTGATAAGACCATGAGCAATTCTGGAATGCCTTCACCAGTCTCTGCAGAAGTGGGGACAATAGCTATCTGTTTTGTATAATCTTCTACTCGGTCGAACCTATCAGCTTGCAAGCCGTATTCTGCGAGCTTGCCAACAATCTCATAGAGTTTTTTCTCTATCTGCTCTATTGTCTGAGGAGATTGTGTGTTAATATTGTTGAGTAATGCCCCTTCCTGTTTTTTCCATCCTGCCAATAAGTCAATCTTATTTGCGGCGATGATGAATGGAGTCTTGTACTGCTTGAGAATCTCTATCGATTCAATGGTCTGGGGCATGAGACCTTCTCTTATATCAATCACGAGAATGGCGATATCAGCCAAGTTGCCTCCACGTTTTCTTAAGTTGGTGAACGCGGCATGGCCGGGAGTGTCTATAAATAATAGGCCAGGGATAGTAAAGTTGAGTTTCATCGCATCAAGAAGGGGGCCGCAAATCTTTTTGATGACTTCCAAAGGGATGATAGAGGCGCCGATCGCTTGGGTAATGGCACCTGCCTCGGTCTTGACAATAGCGCTGCCCCTAATTCTGTCTAGGATAGATGATTTTCCATGGTCTACATGACCTACTACTGTGCATATCGGACATCGAATTGTCATACGAATAAAGATTAGTGAAAGCTTTTTAAAGGTTGCTCAAGAGGATCCCATGGAAAGGTTTATAAATCAGTTCTCATTCTATAATAGTAACTGGAGGGGAGATTATGAAAGATATACTCACATTATTTGTTTTGGGAATTGTCTTTTCGGCAGTCTCAGGAATAAGCCTCATCGATACTGCTTTTCCTATCGAGCCTGTTGTAAGAGGTGAGACTGCAGAGATCTATGTTTCGGCTTATACTGAGCCAGGAGATGACGAGTTCGAGGAGTCTAGAACAATCAAGAACCTTCGTATCGGCGCATATTGGCTTGATCTGGGTTTGATCGATATGACCTCAGAATCCAATCTGGAGGATGGGGGCGTGTGGACAACACTCTTGACATTTGACATCCCATTGAATGCTCATCGAGGATGGCATCCTATCTATGTGTGGATGTATGGGGATAATGGCGCTAGAGACGGAAGATATATCTTCACCTATGTAAGGTAAATTTATTAACCCATTCTTTTTCTTCTTTGTTTATGATCACAGAAGGCAAAGCTACGTTAGCTGTAAAGACGCAGAAGATAGTCTCTAAAGAGATGAACGTCTTCTATAACCCAGTCATGGCTTTCAATCGGGATATCTCTATCTTATTGCTCAATGCTCTGAAGAAAAAAGATTTTCAGATCGGACTGCCTTTAGCGGGTTCGGGTATAAGAGGAATCAGATTCCTGAGAGAAGTCAAGGGAATAAAGAATATATGGTTCAATGATCATGATAAGAAGGCAACCTTATCAATAAAGAAAAACTTAAAGTTGAATAACATCAAAGCTAAGTTCTCTATCAGTAATGAAGATGCAAATCTGTTCTTATTGAAATCAGCAGGTTTTGATTATATCGATATAGACCCTTTCGGCAGTCCGAATGCTTTTCTGGATTCATCTGTACGCAGGATCTCCCGGAATGGCATACTGGGAATAACTGCTACGGACACTTCTGCTCTATGCGGAACATATGTCAAAGCATGCAGGCGAAAATACTGGGCCAATCCTTTACGGAATGAGACGATGCATGAGATCGGTATTCGAATCCTTATTAGGAAGGTGCAGTTAATCGGGGCACAATATGAGAAGGCACTGATTCCGATCCTCTCTTATTCCAAAGACCATTATATGAGGGTCTTTTTCTTATGTGAAAAAGGGAAGAGCAAGGTTGATCCTGTGCTGAAGCAGCATGATATGTTTGGAGAATCAGGACCATTATGGGAAGGGAAGCTGTGGGATGAAAAATTAGTCAGAAAGATGCATAAGATATCTCCGAGCAGATTTCTTAAGACGATCTTGGATGAGTCAAAGATCCATACTATCGGATTCTATCATCTTCCTTCAGTCGCGAAAAGACATAAACTAGGCAGTCTTCCTCGACAGGATGCTGTCATGAAAGCGATAAAGAAGAAAGGCCATAAAGTGAGCGAGACCCATTTCATGGAGAATAGCATCAGGAGCACTGTTGCTGAAAAAGATCTAGTGAGAATCATCAAAGCTATCCGATAGCTCTTCGGACATCAGTTATCTCAGCAGAATTCACTTCTTCGAAAGTAGCTATCTTCTCTGCGACTGGATCTGGACTTCCTTTCGCTTCGTCCATGACGAATATGATGTTCAATGAATTCAGGCCGAACGCAACAGGCTGGATGTCTGTCTTGGTCTCTTTGCCTTCATTGAAAGCAGTTATCTCTTCCAATGCTTTCTTTTCTAATGCTTTCAAATCCACTTCTGGAGAAGTAGGCATGATCTTGACAGTGACAACTACGCTTGCCATGTTAATTCGGACCCGTGAAGCCGCATTTTTCACATTTATACTTGATAGCCAAAGTCCTTGCCCGAGAAGATCGTATGATGTTCGTCTCGCTGCATTGAGGGCAGGCGAACTCTACACTACCTGCATCATTTGTTATCCTTTCCTTGGTTGATGAGCATACTTTTTGTTCTGTCATAGTGTTTCTGGATTAAGAAGTGGTTTAAAAAGCTTGCGCTTAACCTGCATTGTTAAATTAAAGGGAGCTATCTGGACCAAAAAAATTATTTCTTCTTAATCTTCCTCACTCGAGGTTTATTCCAATAAGGACTTTTACATTTTGGACAAACAGCAGGTTCATCATCGCTCCCACGAGGAACCCATTTATGTTCACAACGTTCACATTGGAATCCTTCAACTTCTATTTTTACTCTTGCCATTAGTAGATCTATGATTAACTAGTATATAAATATTTAGTATATTCTCTACCATAGAAATGTTTAAATAGTTAATATACCTAACTAATATATTATTAGTAAATAATATTAAGGGACTCCGAAGAGTCCCAGATTCCACTCGCTAAAATGAAATCTAAAGAAAGAACCCAACAGAAGTATAAAAAGGTAACTTGCCCTAAATGTAGCTCTAACAAGTTCAAAAAGGATGGGAAAAGAAAAACCCAGAATAGAGGTAAAATTCAAAGACATAGGTGTAAAAATTGTAACTTTAGGTATGTAATTGATGATGGATTCTTTAGAATGAGAAATCATCCTAACAAAATAACTTGTGCTATCGACTTATTCTACAAAGGGGTTTCAACAAGAAAAGTTCAAGAACATTTTCAAACATTTTATCCTAAGAATTCTACGAATGTTTCTGTCTACAATTGGATAATCAAATATTCTGACATGAAAGGAGGTTTTACTGATAAATTGAAAGTAAAATCTGGGAAAGAGATACAGGTAGATGAAATGGAGTATCATCGAAGACAAGAACATAAGAAAAGAGGTGTAAGTAAGGATTGGTTTATTGATTCAATCGATGTTCACACTAGATTTATGGTAGGTTCAAAGTATTTCAAATCGAGGGGAAAAACCGAAATAAAAGAAGTTTTGGCAAAAGTCAAATATAAAACAGAGGGATATGTAACAACAGTCACAACTGACGGTTATACTGCTTATGAGAATGTTGTTAAAAAAACATGGGGCTACAATAATAAAAAGGGTAGATACAATATTTTTCACAAGAAAGTCATAGCTTCTAAGGGAGAAGGGTTTAATTTGTTTATTGAGAGACTTCACAATTCTATAAGGGAAAGAACAAAGACGTTTAGGGGATTTCATGGAAGTGTAGAATCAGCACGCTCAATTATGAAAGGTTACGAGATATTTTACAATTTCATAAGAAAACACCAAGCGATAAATTGTTGCCCCTACGAATTAGCCACTGATTTAATTCTGGAGAGCTCTAATAGGTGGTTAGAGTTGATAAAACTGAGTAAGGTTTAACATCGGGCTTAAGGGAAGTTCGGTTTTGAGGCAACCCACACCAAAAAATTTGGGAGAAAAACGAATTTTGCTTGGCAAAATAGCGAAGCGGTCGTTTTGAACCCTTTAAGCCCTTTTAAGTTCTTTGACCATACGAAGTGTGGTCAAATTTCGTCCGAAAAGTAAAATTTGGGTTCTATAATTTCGATCGAAGGGAGACTAAATGTGCGTAGCACTAGGGGTCTGAGAGTTCAATCTCCTGAGCGAATGCGATACATAAGGAACAAGAATTAAGGGATAATTCCTCCATTCATTTATTAGCAATCTTCCAAAATGTATCAAAATATTTTTTAAAACTTTCAACAGCACCCTTACTTTTAATACTAAATGCAATAGGATCTTTCATCCACAAAATCAAGATTACTGTATCATTATAGAAAAAAATGTGCATGTTTGTCATGAGATATTTGGGCAAGTAACGAATAACAGCTAGTTTAAATGTTTCTGGTTCAATATTCCCTTTAGTATCAAAATTAGCAAGCATTTTCACTTTTATTTTTTTCTTTGCCCTTTTAGAATGAAATAATCTAAAGAAAGGCCTTGAACCAAGTACATCTTTTTCATACATTGCACCCATTACATGATAAGATTCATTTTGATTTAATTCATCTAACATACCAAGCAATAAATTTTTTATTGCTTTAAAACCATTATAAGTAACTGATTCTGGCGTACTATCTGAAGGAATAAGTTTCTCAATCTCAGGAAGCGATTTTTCAATTTCCTTTCTCTGAAACTCTAGTTTTTTTGTTTTCTCATCAATATAATCTAGAATTGCTTTCGGTTTCATCGCTTTGAAGTATTTTACCTTTCCCTTAATGATATGACCAACCAGTCCTTTTTGTTCTAATCTGTAAAGAATTTTGTATATTTTGGAATAGGAAACTTTTGATTTTGTGGAAAGAATGCCTGTTTTAGTGGAGCCCAGTTCTATTAAAGAGAGGTAAACTCTAGTTTCTGCTTCTGTTAATCCTATATTCTCAAGTAATTTTGGGTTCATAGAGTATAAGAAGCAATATCTGTATAAAAAGCTTTCTATAGACCCCCAAAGGGGTACATAAATATTATAAATTGGATGGACACTACTTAAGAATTAGAATAATGGAACAAGATAAGGTAGGTAGTAGAATGCAATCTCCTAGAGAACTCCTTAAAAATTTGGACTTTTTATGTCAACAAGCAAATATACTTACTGGTGTGTACATCTCTGTAGCAAGACAATTAACAAATCCACATGTAAGAAAACAACCCTATTTAGTGGATTTCGCTCAAATTCCTCTTGAAGTAATTACAGCTACAGGTCCTGATTCTATTCCTTATACTGAATATTTATTGGGAAGAAATGCTGAAAGAGAGAATGTATCAGATACACCTGAGATAAAAACTGAAACAATGCCATTTGAACCAACTTTTTTTGATTATATAGTTAGTCAATTTGTAATGGCAAATCGACTAGGTGCAAGCCAAATTGTTGACAATTATATGAAACCATTGCGAGTAGCGAGGGATCACTATATTGAATCTAGGGCTGGATGGGTACCATCTTCTAAAGTTGATACGGCTGAAGTAGTTGGTATAGGAGAATTATTTGGAGATGCAACATTAGTCTATAAGGGTATTGAATAGTAGTTTAGGAATTATCCCATTAACAATAAATTTCTTTTACAAAGTAAAAGACTATATGTGCGTAGCACCTCAGACCCCTTTTTTGTTTTTTTAGAACCCAAATTTTATTGAACTTAACATCGGGATTAAGAGAAGTTGGCGTAGCCAATTTGGGAAAATTCCTGCAAGGGATTTTCCGGATAATCGCTGTTATATGACCCGAACGGAACGAAGTGGAGTGAGAGTGCAACGTGGCAAGGGAGCAAAGCGACCGCAGAGTTTAATTTTGTGCCGTTAAACACTAACTTTAATGTATCTCTCATCAATCCTAAAAGCGATAGCACCTAGAACAATTATCCCTCCCATTACAATAAAAGAAAGAATTAAGTTTTCATTCGCTATTTTTCCTAATACTAATCTCATTATTGCTAAATAGAAGGATACAATCATTGAAATTACAGACAGGACTGTTGCTCTATTATGGCTCTCAATATGGTCATTTTGGTATTGTGAGAATAAGGGATCTCTAAGACTACTTATTCCTCTAAGTAACATATACCAAATAAATGACATTATTGGTCCTATAAGAAATGCCATAGCTAAGTACAATAATCCCGGAAAGATGGTTGTTAAGAAAATGGTTTTTTTCATTCCTATTTTCTCTTCAATTTTATAAGCATATTTCATTAATAATGCACCTAAAATTGTACCACCTGCCATGGCTACTCCCCAGATAACATTTGGAACTCCTGCATCTAAGAAGTAAGGTTGGAATAAAAACATAATAACGTGAGTAAAAGGAACTGTGAATAAAGAAAGATAAATTATTTTTCTTAATGATTTATTTTTTAGAATGTGGGCGGTAGAGTCTTTGAATAAAATTAATGGGCTTACTTCTCTGATTTCTTTTTCACTTTTTGGTTCTTTAACAAATAAGGATATAATGAATGAAATTATTGCTCCAAATGTGAAAAGCCATAATAATAAAACAAAAGTTTTTGGTTCGTGACTTCTTGCGATGTAACCACCCACGATTACAGCAATAACACTTGCAACCAATGAATATGAATTGATAGAACCCCAAGTTTTACTCATTAATTTTTCTTTCTTTTCATATTTTAATGAGTCATAAACAAGTGCTTCAACTGCTCCAGAACCAAAAGCAATTCCTATTCCAAATATAATCTCAATAAAGATAAATTCAAGATATGAAAATGCAAAGATTGCCCAGATATTTCCAATAATGTAAAGTAAAATTAAGAATGATAATGATAATTTTCTTCCAATTTTATCTGCAATTATTCCAGTTGGGACTTCTGAGAATAAAACAGCAATGATTAAGATTGCTTCAAGAGAGACAACTTGAAAGGTATCTAAACCTCTTGAGAAATAAAATAGTGTTAAAATTGGTGAGAAGAAAAATAGCGATTTGAAAAAATATATCAGTTTAAGTTTAGTAATGTTGTTCACATATCCAGGAGGGATAATTGTATTTATATTAGTTTCTAAAAAAGGATTGATGAGATTTAGAGTTACATAATTAAGTAGGCACAAAATTAAATTTCATATAACATCGCGATTAAGGGAAGTTCAGTTTTCCTCGTGAGCGTAGCGAACAGAGCTGAAAACTGAATTTGGGAAATATTCGGGAAATCGCTTGGCGATTTAGCGTAAGCGACCGAATTTTCCGTTAAATGCCTGTTATATTCTTTGACCCTACAACGTGGGGTCAAACCGCGTCCGCGGAGTTTTTGAATTGCTAATAAATCGAGGCGAAGCCGAGTCTATATGTGCGTAGCAC
>JAAOYF010000047.1 GCA_018221205.1 Candidatus Woesearchaeota archaeon
AAAGCTGCATATTCCATAAAAACACTTAAATAGGAGTTCGTATATAAAATTGTTGATATGCACCCGATTGATATTATCCTAAAAAGGAGGTCTGTCAGAAAATTCAAGGACAAATTAGTTCCCTGGGATAATATCTATGCCATCATCAAGTGCGGTTTCTATGCTCCTGCTGCCGGCAATGTCCATTGCGTCAAATATATTGTTGTACGAGATCAGGCAAACAGGAATGCCATTGCAGATGCATGCCACAGCCAGTCATGGATCGCCGGGGCACCTGTTGTCATCTGCGTTATAGCAGAAGGCCACCATCTCAGAAGACATTATGGAGTACGAGGGGAAAAGTTGTATACAATCCAGAATACTGCGGCCTCGATAGAGAACATGATCATCGCTGCTGAGTCCTTGGGATTATCTACCTGCTGGGTCGGGGCGTTTGATGAAGATAAATTACGTTCACTCCTATCCATGCCAGAAGATTCTAATGTGCATGCTGTCCTGCCCATAGGATTTCCAGATGAAAAGCCTAAAATCCCTTACAAACCATGGGTAAGAGGGAACATCTATCTAGAGAAATGGTGGAGTGGAAGCAAGAATCCACCTTTAGGCTATTATTCTCTGAACGTGATGAAGTCAGTCAAAGGGGCCGAGGATTCTATCAAGAAAGTAGCCAGGAAGATTTTAGGTAAGGATTACAAGAGAAAGAAGAAGTGATTTTCTAAGGGAAGATGATGTCGCTACCATTAGAATCTGCCCTATAACGACGGGTTGCCTTTAGTTCTCCTTCTGTCTGGAGATGTTCTGAAACGTTTGCTGCTGGTAAGATCCCACTTTCGATTGTTTCAGTGGATTCTAATCGGACTCGTCCATCTCGACCTGGTAGTTCTCCAACGTAGACTAAGTCAGGGCCTGCTCCTGCAACGTAAGATCTCCATAGTGAAAAAGTCCCTATTACTCTGCCACCTTGAAGTACTTCTCTTTTGCTACCATGATTACCTGAATCAATGATACGCTCAGTAAGGATACCACTCATTCTATCAGCAAGAAATTGCGAGAATCTTGGTGCATGTGGTAAGCTGAATCCCATAATAGAGAAGAATGAAATTCGTCTTAAAAACCTTTCTAAAAAATAAAAAAATCGCCTTCCAAAATCATTGGGGGTGGTTTAGGAAGGCGAGAGAATTCATCTCCCTAAGGAGGTGAGAATAAAGGCCTTCCGTAGCTGTTGGGGGTAGTTAAGGAAGGCCAAGAATAAATGATTATTGAATCACCTCAATGCCGAGTTCTTCTTCGACTTTGACTTCCTGGATCACTGGCATTTCAAGAGGTGCACTTCCCAATATCCAAGGAGATTTGACACCGGTGATGATAGTCATCACCTGTATCTTTCCAGTCAAAGCTTCATCTACTCTGGCCCCCCAGATGACATTTGCATCGTCATCAAGGCTTTCGGTTATCAATTCGCCTGCTCTGTTGATATCTTCCAGAGTCATGTCAGGACCGCCACTTATGTGAATCAATGCGCCAGTCGCTCCTTTGTAATTGATATCAAGCAATGGGTTCTGGAGAGCTCCTTTGACAGCCTCATCTACCCTACTGGTCGTATCTGATATTCCTACTCCAATTGCAGCCACTCCGCCATTGGTCATGATTGCCCTCACATCTGCATAATCCAGATTCACTAATGAAGGGACTGCTATTGTCTCTACAATACCTTTGATCATTGTCGAGATCAATTCATTGGCCACTGCAAACGCCTGCTGGATAGGCAAATCACCAGCAATCTGCACAAGCCTATTATTATCTATCACAATTACGGTGTCGCAGCATTCTCTCAGCTTCCTCAAGCCAAATTCAGCTTTCTCCACCCTTGCTCTTTCAATCCTGAAAGGCATAGTTACGGTGCCTATTACTATAGATCCAGTATCTTTTGCTGCCTTTGCGACCACTGGAGCAGAGCCTGTTCCTGTTCCGCCTCCCATGCCTGCGCAGACAAAGACCATATCAGAGCCTTTCAAGGCTTCTTTGATCTCTGGCAGTGATTCTTGTGCTGATTCATATCCTTTTTCTGGAAAGCCGCCACATCCTAATCCTTTGGTAACATCTTTTCCAATCAAGAATTTCCTATCAGCATCGATCATATTCAGGTGCTGTTGATCTGTGTTGGTTGCGATGATCTCTGCTCCTTTGATACCTTTCTTATAGAGCCATCCCACCATATTATTACCAGCACCGCCTGATCCTAATACCCTGATGCAAGCCTGCATTGGTTGTGCTTCTGTTGTTGTAGTTGTTTGCTTTAAGGCGCTTTCCACAATGAAATCCATTTTTTGTTCCCCCTTGGTTCTTCTTTTATAGTTTCTACTACCATAATCTTTATATAGTACTTAATCCACCTTCTACATTAAGAACAAGACACTCTGTCTGCGCCAACAGACGATTTCAAGGGTTTTTCGTTCGACTTCCATGCCAAGGAAGATTTTAACCACGCTTTTCGGGATTTAGAGCCCGTATAAACAAGTTTTTCGCCAAAAAAACTTTTTAACCACCGTTCTAATTAGTATACATAATAGGTTAGCTTATATTTAAAACTTTCTATTAGAGATATCTCCAGATTTTGTTTTACCGACGATAAAAAGGTTTAAATAATGCTCTCAAGTTCTTTACTACATGACTTTGTATATGATAGGATTAGGCCTTAACGACGAGAAGGATATCACCCTTAAAGGACTTGAGGCTGTGAAGAAATGTGATTATCTTTATCTGGAACACTATACTTCTCTGCTTGACTGTTCTATAGGAGATCTTGAAAAGCTCTATGGAAAGAAGATCATCTTAGCTGATCGGGATATTGTCGAGAAGAATGCTGATGAAATTCTTACCAAGGCTAAAGAGAATGATGTTGCATTTCTGGTTGTAGGTGATGTTTTCTCAGCGACTACTCATATTGATTTCCTCACTCGAGCTAAAGATATGACTGTTAAGGTGGAGATCATCCACAATGCTTCTATCATCTCTGCTATTGGAGAACTGGGCTTGGAAGTGTATAAGTTTGGAAAGACGACCTCTATACCTTTCCATCATGAGAATGTAAAAGCACCTATCGAAGTGTATGAGATGAACTCCAAGAATGGATTACATACTCTTTTTTTGCTTGATTTAGACCCTAAATCTAACAAATTCCTAAGTATTAAGGAAGCAGCTGACTATCTCCTAAAGGGAGGGATTGGAGAAGAGCAACTGACTATTGGCTGTTCTCGGCTAGGATCTCAAACAAGTATGATAAAAGCTGATTCTCTCAAGAAAATAGGGAAGCATGACTATGGAAAAGCCCCTTATTGCTTGATCATTCCTGGAAAATTGCACTTTGTTGAAGAGGAAGCGCTCACAAGATTTAAATAAAGGCTCTATTCCTTGTTCTAGCATAGCCCCATAGTGTAGCGGTCAATCATCTCGGATTTTGGGTCCGAGGACCTCGGTTCAAATTGCTTGAAGGTCAATGCCTTCGGCATTGAAAGTCCGGGTGGGGCTATTTATTTTTCAGCGTGAGAGATATGTTAGAGTTTATCTGGGGACTAAAGACGGTTGCTATGTTCGATGTATGGACATTCGAGCACCTCCTGACAGGACTCTCTATCGGTATGGCTGTCAGGCTGCATAATCGACGGCATTTTCAGCGTCTTTTCCATTCAATAAGTAAATTCTTCAAGAATAAGGTCTCTTTGTGGAAAAAACACAGAAGCCATAAGACTGTTCTTCGGTTTGATCTTATCGTTGTCCTCTTTGTCGCTTACCTCTGGGAGGCTGTAGAGCACTATATGGAGACTGGTCTTCTTGGGGGCGCAGTAGAGTTCTGGTTCCAGGGCGTGGAAATATGGACCAATCGGCTTGTCGCTGATCCGCTTATGCTTGTTTTTGGGTATATGCTTGCTGTGAAGTACCCTTTCCTGGTGTGGCCAGCCAGGATACTCTCTTTATTATGGCTGATCACCCACATCTTTATATTTCCCCATAGCATGTATCTCCATTATCTTTTCTAATTATTTCATTTATGAAATATCCTTTCAAAAATAAAAACATTTATATAAGAGCTTTATTCTAAGATATTTCAATGGGGAACATCAAGCTATTGGAAGAGTTGTTCGATAAGAAAATCCTTCAGGTGATCAAGTTTTTCCTGAGCAACAAGGATAAGGAGTTCTA
Organism: Candidatus Woesearchaeota archaeon; assembly: GCA_018221205.1. GTDB lineage: Archaea > Nanobdellota > Nanobdellia > Woesearchaeales > WJIZ01 > JAAOYF01. The sequence continues at coordinate 4,201 of JAAOYF010000047.1, forward strand.
TCTTCAGGAAATAGCCAACCATGTCCATGTGCCCATCGCCACTGTCTTCCGTATCATCAAGAAGCTGAAGACCCTGGGATTGGTTCAGGAAATCAGGATAAAAAAGTTCAAGCTGTATAGATGCAGCAAGAACGATAATGTAGAATTTCTTGAAGGTTTCATGAAAGAAGGGAGAAGGATCTTGGATAATTTTGTCCAGATGGCTGCTCAGATGCCTAGTGTAGAGCAGATCATCCTTCATGGTAAGGAGCAAGAGGATAAAGCGAACATTTTATTAATAGGGAGATCGATTGACCATAATGCTGTCAAGAGATTATGTGCTGCCATCAAAGAGCAATATCATTTCACTGTCACTGCATTGAGCCTTGAGCAGGTGCAGTATGAGCAGATGTCAGCGATGGGATTGTATGCTGGCAGCAAGAGATCATTATTCAAGAGGTGACATTCATGGGAGAGAAATACATCATGGGCATCGGCCTTGTGCTTTTAGCTTTTTTAGTTCTAGGTCTGATCGAAGGGACATTCACTGGTCAGGTTGTGAGAGATAGGGAGAAAGTTGCTATCACCTTTCCGATGAATGGGGACTTTCCTAATGATGTACAGGGATTTGTCAGTTTCGGGTTTTCGTTCCCTAATGCTGTGTTCAAAGTTGATGATAGAGAGGCTGATCTATTGATTTTTATGACTTCTGAGACTATACCTGGATTGAAGCTTGGCTATGAGGTACAGGACAAGAAGATCTTCGGTGGACTGCCTGTCATGTACAGCGATGCTATCGATATCATCGATGGACAGCCCCATACCTTAGTCTACACCTTCAGTAAGCCTGCCAACAAGCAGAGCATCCATCTGGATGGTAAATTACTTGTTGAGAGCAGTTTCTCTGGTGAGAAATCCGCAGATCCTATAACAGGAATGGCTGTGTTTGAGCAGTGGCTCACTATCCAGAGCAATATGGGCATGGATGTGAAATTTGGGTAAACTTTATTAATCGCCTTCTTTTCTTACAGTTGGGTGTTACTATGGAAGCAATAAAAAAAGCAATGCAAATGGCTCATGATAAGAAATTTTTCAAAGAAGCTGAAAAAAGACAGAAAGAAGGCAAGAAGATGACTGTCAGCATGGATCTCAAAGGAAAGAAAGCTGTCATCTTTGGGGTTGCGACTGACAAAAGCATTGCCTGGAGCATCGCTAAAGCTTTGAATGATAATGGCTGTCAAGTCGCTCTTGGATATCAAGAAAGGGTTGAGACATATGTCAAAGAGTTGGCTAAAGAGCTTGATAATCCTATTCTTGAGAAATGTGATATGATGGATGATCTTCTTATTGAACGATTCTTTGAGACGATTGAGAAAGAGTTCGGAAAGTTCGATATTCTTGTTCATAGTGTTGCTTTTGCGAAAAGGGATTTTCTTCAGGGCAAGTTCTATGAAGTTGATCGAAAAGGATACAATACTGCTCAAGAAGTCAGTGCATTTTCTTTGCCTATGCTCGTACGTGCAGGCCAGCACCTGATGAATGAAGGTGCTTCAGTCATGGCCATGACTTACTTAGGAAGCGTGATGGCGTTGCAGAATTATAATGTGATGGGTGTGTGCAAAGCTGCTTTGGAAAGTTCTATGCGCTACTTGGCTATGGATCTTGGTGAGAGGGGCATTCGAGTGAATGCTATCTCAGCCGGTCCTATCCCTACACTGGCTGCATCTGGAGTGGGTGGCTTTGATAAGATCCTTGATCATGCTGAGAAGAAATCTCTTTTGAAGCGGAATATTTCAACTTCAGATGTTGCCCATATGGCTTTGTTCTTAGCAAGTCCATTATCAAAGAACATCACGGGACAAGTGCTGTATGTTGATGCTGGCTATTCAGTCAATGGCTGGTAGAGCTTTATCAGTGCTCCAAACATGATGACCAATACTGGCAGCAATACGTGATGATATCTTGGCTGGACTTCCAACAGAAGATGGGAGCCAAAAACAAGCACTGTATAGAAAAGCATGAAATAGATTCCTTCGTTCTTCCACCACTCTTTCTTAAAGTGCAGTACGAGCAAGATCATAGACAATACCAGGAGCATCCGATGGATCATGGTAGCTCCGAAATACAATATGCTCATGGCTAATTTTGATTCTATCCCTTCAAGAGACCATCCCAAAGAAGGGCGGGACCAGAATCTTAGGGGTTTGTATGCTATAGTCGTCATCGCATATCTCCCTGGATGTTCTTTGAACCGCTGTATCGCGAGCTCTTTTGCTACGTTGTCTCTGAATACATGGTCATGCACTCCTGTGTTCTCTCTTGCACGGACTTCAGCATCGAGCAATGCCAGATCATCTGTATTATACTGGCCTTTGAACTCTGGATTGGTCGCAAGCAGCATGCTCCACCCTCCCATCTGCGAGGGACTTATAGATACAATGCCTAATTCAGACTGGTTGTAGGAAACGATCGGCGAGACTACCACTGCAAAGAGTATGATTACTATAATGGAATTTTTGATTGATGTCTTGATGTCTTGTTTTTTTACTACGAAAAAGAACAGGATTGCAGCAAGGACTGGTATGAATGCCAATGGCCTGAAATACTGTGCAATACCGAACGATATGCCTGCAAGATAGAGCTTTTCTTTTGGAACAAGCAGAAAATATATGCCTAGAAGAATGAAAAAAGAGAAATAGACATCGCTGCCGATAAGATTGACATACATGATGTGCTCGGGCAGGAGTGCGAAGAGCAAGGAGACGATGATAGCTGTCCTTTTGCCGAAGAAGTGTTTACATAAACCATAGATGAGCAGTATGCTTATGGAAGACAGGAGTACGATCGGTGCCAATGCTGCAAGGTCATGGACCCCAAAAAGCTTATAGCTCATCGCAGTGATGATGGAAGCGCCTGTGGGCTTGATCGGATTGAAGATATACTGGCCATTCATGATGTCTACAGCCATGTTCTGATAATCTAAGAAGTCAGAGGTCTGTATGGGGTTGCTGAACACTAACCAGAGGAATCTGAGCGCCACTCCGAGCAAGAAGACATGTACGATGGAAAACCTTGAGAAGAAACTCATGAATTTTTTCTTTTTCACCAAGAAAAGCATGAGGCCGGCCAACACGAATCCGGAGAGGATGATGATGATATTCTGCATCTTGGATTCCAGCTCGAGTACAGGGCCGAAAGCAACATACGTGAACATCACTGCCAGGAATAGGACAATGAGTGATGGATAAGGTGGTTTGAACAAGCTGGTATGCTTTCTCATCGTAACTCTTTGCGTAGTTTCAGGAATCCCTTGAATGATTTTTTCACAATCATGAATAAATCTTTGATTTTTGTGCCAGTATTCTTTCCTTCTCTCTTACCGAAAAACACAGGTACGTCTTTCACAGTATAGCCTTTCTTCAACGCACGGATCAAAAGCTCACTTGAAAAGCTTTGTTTCATATATCTGACATCGGGAAGGACTTTGTCGATGATATTCTTATGGATGATCTTAAAGCCGGTGTTGAAATCATAGGGAGGTATGTTGAAAAGCATAGAGACCAGTAAACGCTGCCCGAATGTGACAAAGCGCCTTATGAATGGATTCTTTTCTGATTTTCTCAGTCCGGTGATGATATCATATCTCTTTTCATACTGCAACATGTCCCAAAAATCCTTTGCGTGGTGTTTCCCCGAGGAATCTGAATAGAAGATGATGTCATTCTTGGTGGCCTTTAATGCTGTTGTCATCGCCCCTGCATATCCAAGATTCCTCTTGCCTTTCATGGGCTTGATGTCAAGATGCTTGGCCATATCAAAGACGATTTCAGGAGTGCCATCTGGAGGACAGTCCAGGTAGACGATGAATTCAGACCCTTTTGGCAATCTTTTGAAAACATCATGATAATATTCAGTGATGACTTTCCTGATATGGTCCTGCTCGGTATACGCTACCATGACCATAGAAACTGGTTTTTTAGTCTTCATCCTTCAGTTTTTCAAATAAATCTAATGCTGATTTCACTGTCTGATCCATATTGATATATTTATACTGTGCAAGCCTGCCGATGAAGTAGGTGTTCTTCAGCTTCTCGGCCACTTTTTGATATTGCTTATAGAGCTCCTTATTCTGCTTTCTTGGAATAGGGTAGAATGGTTCGCCTTCATCTTTGGGATATTCTTCGACGATCGTTGTTTTAGGACATTTCTGATGTGTTGCATGCTTAATCTCAACAATCCTCGTGTAATCGTGTTCGTTCGGATAATTGACCTGGGAATAGTCCTGGAAATACTCTTTGTCCAGGGTCTTGAAGATGAAGTGCAAAGAGCGATAAGGCAGTTTGCCGAATCTGTAATTGAAAAATGCATCAATCGGACCTGTGTAGATGAGCTTTTTGTATCCTATCTTCTCTTTGACCTGGTTGAAATCGGTGTTGAGCTTCAAGGGGATATCTTTCAGCATGTTCTCGAATATTTTATGGTATCCTTCCTTGGGCATGGCCTGGAAGGACGTGCCAAAGTACCGTTCGTCGGTATTTGTCCGTATAGGTATTCTTGCAGTTATCGAGGCGTCCAGATCAGTCGGATGGATGCCCCATTGTTTTATGGTATAATTCTTGAAGAACGCTTCATAGATCTCTTTTCCTGCAAGAGCAAGGACCTGTTCCTCTGCATTCTTTGGATCAGCTATCTTCTCTTTTTTTGAGTCAAGAAACTCTTTTGCTTCCTCTTCATTCTTAAGAGAAAGACCGAAAAACTGGTTCAGGGTGTTCCGGTTTATAGGAAATGAATATAACCTCTCTTTGATGCTTGCTTTGATAATATACTCATGAGGTATCCATTCTGTGAATCGTGAGAGATATGATTTTACTTCTTCATACTCTGTCCGGAAATAGTGCGGGCCATATTTGTGCACCAATACTTCTGCCTCATCATGATAATCAAATGAGTTTCCGCCTATGTGGTCTCTTTTTTCAATGACGAGCACTTTTTTTCCTATCGAGTGCAATCTTTCTGCGAGGACACTACCGGCAAAGCCAGCTCCTACGATCAGATAATCCACCCTTTCCATCTTTGCTGCCAAACGAACCAGCTTTATAAAATTTATTGTCGGTCGGAAAATTTTGCTAATCCGATAATTATATATACTAAGTTTGAAAACAAATCCCACCTAATGACCAAAAAAATACTTGTCACTGGCAGCAGCGGTACTATCGGGACCCGGCTGTGTGAACGTCTTATCGAAAAAGGGTATGATGTTGTGGGCGCTGACTGGAAACCTAACAAATGGAACAAAGATATCGATGCCCTCACGATCATTGTTGATCTGCGAAATGAGGAAGAGCTCAAGAAACTTCCGCACGATGTTGATCTCATCGTCCATCTGGCAGCCAATGCCCGTGTGTATAATCTTGTTGTCGATCCTGCCCTTGCGCGAGACAACATCATGAGCACCTTCAATGTGATGGAATTTGCCCGTACACATCATATCAAAAAAGTCATGTTTGCATCCTCTCGTGAGGTATATGGAAATTTTGACAAAGAAGTCCTGTCAGAAAAAGATGTCCATATCGAATTCTGTGAAAGCCCTTATACTGCTTCTAAGATATGTGGAGAGGCGTTGGTCTATTCCTACAATCAATGCTATGGCATCGACTATATCATTGTCCGATTCTCTAATGTCTATGGCATGTATGATGAGAGTGACAGGTTGATCCCGTTATTCATCCACCTATGCAGAGAGAACAAGGATATGGAAATATTTGGCGAGGATAAGATGCTTGATTTCACCTATATCGATGATGCGGTCAATGGTGTTATCCTCTGCATCGAAAGATTCTCCTCTGCAAAGAATACTATGTATAATCTTGCCCAGGGAAAAGGAAATTCGATACTTGAAATAGCTAAGATGATCAAAGAGAGCCTGCAAAAAGATGTTAAGATCAGCATCAAAGACAACAGGCCAGGAGAGGTAGTGAGATACATCGCAGACATCTCGAAAGCAAAAGACAAGCTAGGCTTTTCTGCCAAGACCACTCTTGCTGAAGGCATTCAGAAGTCAATAGAATGGTATGATAAGCACTCCGTCACGATTCAACGTTCTTGATCACAATCAGTTACGTATTCATACTGATAACAGCTTTGGACACATGTTCCTTCTAGGCAAAACCCATACATGGTCGGGTCGTGGGTATTGAGATAGGAGCAGTCCTCGTCTTTTGTGCATCCATAGTTTTCCTGATAATATTCAGTTGTCTTATCCCAGACTGTGAACGCCATTACGACAAGAACAACCACTATGGTAATGATGATGCTGTTTCTGGTCACTTTGTCCATAAGGCTATCATAAAAAGATTTATATAAAAACTTTCTTAAAATGATCGTATGAAGAAAAGTGATAAGGTCTTGATTCTAGCTGGTCTGATCGGGCCGATCTATCTGTTCTTCTTTTTCTTGATACTAGGAATGTTTGTTCCTGGCTATAATCCATTTGTCGATTATATCAGTGAATTGGGTGCGGTAGACAGTCCTGTCAGATGGATCGCCAATATCTTTGGATTCATCCCGATGGGAGCAGTGATGTTTCTCTTTGGATTAGGATTATATAGAGTATTAGAACATAAGGTGAGTGCAAAGACTGGATCATTATTGCTGATGGTTGCTGGTGTGTTGCTTTCTGCTGTCTCTGCTTTTCCTTGCGATGATGCGTGTGAAAATACTAGTGTTGTTGGAACGATGCATGAAATCCTGAGTGATGCTCCGCTGTATCTCGCATTGATAGCATTATTTTTCTTTGCTGCTTACTGTGGAAAAGGAGTTCCTTTCTCTTTAGGCTGGGGGATAGGATTCTTTGTTGTTGGGTTATTAGCTGGTGTTTTCGGCTATATCTATATCCATCTGGATTTCTTCTACGGCGCAACATTCCAAAGATTATCTATCTGGATACCTTATTTCTTCATGAGCGTTGCATCCTGGCATATTTATCGAGAATTACAGAAGTAGTCATCCCTTTCTTGCATAGACTTGAACTTTTATAGGTACATCTTTGCCTTTTCTTCCTGAGTAATTTGGAGCATAGGTCTCTGACCTTACCACTTCAAATCCTGTTTCTCTCAGTAACCCATTGAATTCCTCTTCACCATAGCGAGCGACGAATCTTGTGATCGGCTTTCCATATTCTTCTGATTCTTCGGGCCCTTCAGTGTGTCCTTCTCTAAAATTTGCATGAAATCCTCCACCTGCAACTAGGTTTCTGCTTAGATTTCTGAGAAGATCCCTAATCTGCTCTCTGCCGATATGTTGTAAAGAAGAACTTGCCCATACATCAACTAGTTCTGGGAATTCGAATGTGACAGCGTCAGCAACGTGGAAATCGATAGATGGAGACTGTTCTTGAGCGAAAGCAATCATTTCCCCACTGCAATCCACTCCAATAACTTCATAACCCTGCTCATGAAAATAGGTTGCATCCCTGCCTGGTCCGCAGCCAATATCTGCAATTTTGCCCAGGTCTGCTGGCGGAAGATATCCTAAGAATTCCTCTAGCCTTTCGATATGTGCTCTTGCGGCAGTTGCTTCTACATATGCAGGTACGACACGATCGTATTCCTCACCCAGTTTTCCTACAATCCCTTTCCATTCTTTGTTGTCCATATCAGAGAAGAATGAGTTTCAGTTTTTAAAACTGGGCTTTTCTTTATAAATTATATAGTGCAGCATATAAGTGCTTTTAAAGCGAGAAGAGATCTAAAAGTAAATGTCACAGCCAAAGAAAGTCACCCTATTTGATACTGGGCGCGAAAGTATGGATCCTGGCTCTTGGGGAGTTAGAGTACTACAATCCCATCAAGGAGAATCTTTTCCTGAAGTTTCTCGATTACTTCTTGCGCTTCGTGAAGAATCTAGAAGTGAATGGAAGAGAGATCCAGCCAGATCAAATATGCTTGAAGTCCTGTCTACAAAAGGAAATGGGGACTATGTAAAAGAAAATTATTGGCCGCTTCCAAATCAAGACTCAGAATTACCTGTTGCATTGTATTCTGTAGATGTCACTGCCAAGGGTATTAAAGCAGCAATCGTTACTTCTGATCCTCGTTCAATTGCAGATAGGGTTCAAACTCGAATTGGGACCATTGATACTTTCACGGACAGATTTCTAGGGAAGGACTTACGTAGCTCTCCTGTATTAGATAGAATAGCTGACTGGGAATACATCGCATTGCAGGATTCTTGGGGTGAAGTAATGTTCACACAAGCTGCTGATTACATTGCCTTCCAACTTTTGGAAGTTTGTCGTTATGATTGGCAGTCTAGAATGGAAACCGGGAGTGTAAACTTTCGCTTGCATTTCAAAAATACTGCTTTGTCTGCTAAAGATGGCACATCGTTTCAGATTGAATTTCAACCGCAGGGAAATCCGCGCAGTATTGTGATTGGAAAGACTGTTGGAGATTTGACTCATGTCGGCTATCATCCTGGCAAGGATAAAGAAAGAATGGATTTTGTTAAAGATATGTTTTTTAAGATTGCTCCTTATCGTGGATAGTATCACAAATTTCTTAAGCTTTCTCTGATTATTACCGATTATGAAGGAGGCAGTTCTCTATACCCAAGAAAAGAATATTGTTAAATGCACTGCTTGCAAATGGTATTGCAAGATTCCTGAAGGCAAGACTGGGTTGTGTGCTGTTAGGGGAAATGTTAAGGGAAAATTACAATTGATGGTGTATGGGAAAGTATGCAGCATGCATGTGGATCCTATCGAGAAAAAGCCTTTGTACCATTTTCTTCCTGGGACTGATATCTTTTCGATCGGTACTGTGGGATGTAATTTTTCTTGTGATTTCTGTCAGAACTGGACAATTTCTCAAACACCGAAGCATGATAAGATGAAGAATATCTCAAATCAATTTGAAAATATCATGAAGCTTATTAAAAAAAGCCATGATTTGAGTCCTGAAGAAGCTGTTTCTTTATGTGTGGAAAGAAATATCTCTTCCATTGCCTATACCTATAATGAGCCCACTATCTTTATCGAGTATGCGCATGATACTGCGAAATTGGGAAAAGAGAAAGGACTGAAAAATGTCTTTGTAAGCAGTGGCTATGAAACCAAAGAAGCGATGGAGTATATAGGCAAGTATTTAGATGCGATGAACATTGATCTGAAAGCATTCAAAGAAGAGAGCTACAAGAAAGTCTGTCATACTCATCTGCAGCCTGTTTTAGAGACGATCGAGGCTGTTGCCAAAGAAAAGATCTGGCTGGAGATAACTACTTTAGTTATTCCTGGCTTCAATGATAGTGCTGAGGAATTGAAAGATATTGCTTCGTTCATTGCTGGCCTAGATAAGAAGATACCCTGGCACGTGACTGCGTTCCATCCTGAGTATAAGATGATGAACAATCCTCCGACAACTGCTAAGGCTTTGGTGAAAGCCCGAAAAATAGGGAAAGATGCTGGATTGAGATATGTCTACACGGGCAATATCCCTGGAATGGATTATGAGAGTACTTTCTGCCCTCAATGCGAACATATTGTCATCAAACGATTCGGGATGGGTGTCGAGGAGAACAGATTACGAGATGGAAAATGCTGGAACTGCAACGAGAAGATAGATGGTGTGTTCTAAAAATCGATAGCCATATCCAAGAGTTCTTTCTTGTATTTAACCATCCCCTCTAGAATATCATTTGAGGAGATGATCCCTTGTAATACGCTATTTTCTATTACTAAGATTCTTTTAATCTGATGCTCTCGCATTAACGCCATTGCATCAGAGGTTGTTTTATCTGGTGAGAGAGAAATCACTCCTTTTGTCATAATGTCCTTGACGAAAACTGTTTCCGGAGAGATTTTCTTCGCAATGATTTTATTAATGATGTCCTTATTGGATAAAACACCAATGACCTCCTTATCCTTAATATCATTGTAGACTGCTAGTAAGCCTCGATTGTGCTTTGCCATCTCTTCAGTGGCTTTTTGAGCAGTATCTCCTGCATACACAGTGCAGAGTTCTTTGCTCATCAGTCCTGAGACTTTCATCGTAGAAGTGTTATTATTTGCCTATATAAACATTTCGCGCGAGTCTAAAGGTCAATAGCCATATCCAATAGATCCTTCTTATACTTCATCATCGCATCCAAGATATCATTTGAGGTGACAATCCCCAATAATACCTGGTTTTCAATGACCAAGATCCTTTTGATACGGTACTTTCTCATCAATTGCAGGGCTGCTGCGCTGGATGCATCTGGGGAAATATGGACGATATCAGGAGTCATGATATTCTCTACTGTTATCTCTTTTGGGTCTTTTCCTTTAGCGAGAACTTTCTCGATGATATCTTGATTAGAAACAACTCCAATGACCCTTTTATCTGCCACAGTATGAAGGACTGTCAAAAAACCATGGCTTGCTCTGGCCATCTCTTCTGCAGCTTTCTGGATAGTATCATGGCTGAAAATGGTGGTAGGAGAAGTATTCATCAGATCCTTGACTTTCATAATGGGAAGAAGCTAGCTATTTATTTAAAGCTTATCTAAGTATCTCAAAATTGATGATTTTATCCAGAATTTTTTTTGGTACTAAATCTTCCAGCTTTCCTCCTGGAATGACTTTTCCGCCGACATG
>JAAOYF010000048.1 GCA_018221205.1 Candidatus Woesearchaeota archaeon
ATAAGAAAGATTATATTCAAAATATTCAGGATTGTGAATGTTATTGCAGCAGTAATTGTTTTGGCTCTTTGGATGTTTGTTGATTAAATTCTCTAAAACTAAATAATTCATCATATTTATAACAAGATTTCCATTCTTGATCAGAATGTCGGATAATCAATCAAATCAAAATAGCACCATTGCGGCAAAAGTATGGGGCTGTTTTGGTGGATCCATAGTCGGAGGACTTGGCTATGTGGTTTGCTGTGGTGTACGTTTAGCTGAAAGGGAAGGAGATTTCAGGGATTGGGCTGCGGCCAATCGCTATGGTAGGATACATTACGGAGACGAAATGAATGCTGCGCTTTTTGAGGGTGCGTTAATAGGCATATTAGCTGGATATTTGATTGGTACTGCAGTAGGAGAAGCCATCAACTATTATAAGAAAAGAAAGGACAATCAATTATTAGAGGACAAGATAATCACCCAAAATGCTCATATTCCCCATAGGTAAAGAATCCCACTAATTCTTTAATCTTCGCAAGCTTAGGAAAAACATCTTTCTCTAGACTTTGCCCGGAAATCATCTCAAAGATCTCTGGCCTGAAGATATAGATGCCTGCATTCACGATATGAGAGCTTATTTTCTTCGTCTTCTCCTGGAAATCAATGATAAAATCACCATCAAGGATAGCTGTTCCATATTCAGAGCTCTTTTCCCGGGTCATAAGACCCATCGTAGCCAATTTATTGAGAGAAAGGTGCTTGGTGATCATCTTCAGAAGGTCAAAATCATTGTACGTATCACCAGACATGGCGATGAAAGGCTCTTTCAGCTTATCTTTAAGGGAAAGCAAGGCAGATGCATTTCCCTTTGCCTCTTTTTCGATAATCTCAACAGGCAGGTCAATAAGGTGCTCCCGCAATTCCTTTTGAGCACCTTGTGTAATCAAAAAAACTTTCTTGATGCCGTGATGAATAAAAAACTCAACCTGGCTGTGGATAAGGGGTTTGCCTTTATGCACTTTCAGGACAGCATCTTGCTGGCTTCCTTTCAACAATAGAACAGCAGTAGTGATGGATGCATGATCTAATCCTTTCTTAAGAAAATATTCAATAGCCTGGCTTCGTGATCGTAACATAGAGCCATCAACTTTCGCATCAACCACCCTGAGCAGCGATTTCTCGATTGAAATAGCGATCTTGTCTTTATTCATATTCATACCGAGTATGACTAATCTATATAAACTTTTCTATAGAAAAGGCAAACATTTATATATCAATTGAGCAATAGTATGAATAGTTCATACCATGGCAACCATAAAAGAAACAATGGAAGAAAGCATCAAAGCAAAGAAAGAATTTCTTAATCAGTCTTCTAAGATAAAGGAGGTGATCAGCAGATTAATAGAATGCTTTGAGAAAGGCAATAAACTATTGATTTGCGGCAATGGAGGCAGTGCAGCTGATGCACAACATATTGCTGCAGAGCTTGTCGGCAGGTTCAAAAAAACAAGAAAAGGCCTGCCTGCCATTTCTCTTTCGACTGATACCTCAATTTTAACAGCATGGTCAAACGATTATGAATTCGAGACAGTGTTTGAAAGGCAAGTGGAAGCCTTAGGAAAGAAAGGAGATGCCCTTTTAGCCATCTCAACCTCAGGAAACTCCAAAAACATCCTGAAAGCAGTAGAAAAAGCAAAAGAGCAAGGCATGACAACCATTTCGTTGACAGGAAAAGACGGTGGCAAGTTAAAACAATTGACAGATCTCAACATCAATTCGTCCGCAGACAGCACTGCACGGATCCAGGAGTGTCATCTTCTTGCATACCATATCATTTGTGAAGAGATCGAGAATCATTATCTACAATGAGAACGTTGATTACGGGTGGAGCAGGGTTTATCGGTTCTAATGTAGCGTTAGAACTGGAAAAACAAGGCCATGAAGTAATAGTTATTGATGATTTTAGCACAGGAAAGAAAGAAAATCTGAAAGAGTTCAAAGGAAAAGTCATTAATCATGACATTTCCCTTTCTTTAGAGATTGAAAAGATCGACGCTGTCATCCACGAAGCCGCGATAACAGATCCAAGATTCCAAGATGATACTATCATGCTTAAGAAAAATCTAGATGGTTTTCAGAACGTTGTACACCTCGCAAAAAAATACAACGCAAAATTAGTATATGCATCGTCAGCCGGTGTTTATGGCAACGGTCCAGTACCTATGAAAGAAGATCAGGAAAAAGATATCCTGACTGCCTATGGAAAATCAAAATTGACAATGGACGAACAAGCTAAGGCACTGGCTGAATCAATGCATATTGTCGGATTACGCTACTTTAATGTCTTCGGCCCGCATGAATCTGGAAAAGGCCGTCCTGCGTCTATGGTCTATCATCTTGCAAAACAGATGCTTGCTGGAAAAACTCCAAGAATATTCAAGATGGGCGAGCAGATAAGGGACCATATCTATGTCAAAGACTGTGTCAAGGCAACATTGCTCGCATTAGATGCGCCTTCTGGCGTCTACAATGTAGGAACAGGCATCGGAACATCCTTCAACAAACTTATTGAAGTCCTGAATGAAGTATTGGGAACAGATTTCAAGCCAGAATACTTCGATTCTCCTTATGACATGTCCACATATCAAGTAAATACACAAGCAGACATAGAAAAAGCAGAATCAAAACTAAAATTCAAGCCAGATTATTCATTAAAAGAAGCAATAAAAGAATACATAGGGATGATATGATGAAAAACATACTTGAAAATTTCAAAAATCAGAATATTCTCGTTTTAGGGGATCTTATGCTCGACAAATATATCTTTGGAAAGGTAGAAAGAGTCTCACCAGAAGCCCCGGTCCAGATTGTTTCAGTGGAAAAAGAGAAATACACTCCGGGAGGTGCAGCGAATGCAGCTGCTAATGTCGCTGCCATGCAGGGTTCTGCCTATTTGGCTGGAATAATCGGCAACGATATGGCAAAAGACATTCTTTTAGAAGAGATAGAAAAAAGGATGATCAATACCGACGGCATAATCTTCTCCTCGACCAAGCCCACTATCCAGAAAATTCGCGTCCTAGGTCAGAACCAGCAGTTGTTGAGGATAGATTATGAAGATACCTCTTATATCGATGCCCAGGCGAATGAGGAACTGTTCAATCATATAACCTCTTTAGGAAAGATTGACGCGGTGATCATCTCAGATTACAATAAAGGGACAATAACAGAAGAATTGCTTGAAAAATTAAGGGAATTTTGCAAGAAAAAGGACATCTTGCTCATCATCGATCCAAAACCAAAGCATAAAGCATGGTATAGGGGTGCTTTCTTGATAACACCGAACAAAAAAGAGGCTGAACAGATGGTTGGCTTTGCGATTGAAAACAAAAAAAGTCTTGAGAAAGCCGGCGAAGCATTGGTAAAAGAGCTGAACTGCAACGTCATCATCACAACAGGAGAAAAAGGCATGTCCATCTTTGAAAAAGGAAAGACCCCTCTCAATATTCCGACAGTAGCAAAGGAAGTCTATGATGTTTCTGGTGCTGGAGATACGGTAATAGCGACATTGGCGTTAGCATTGAGTGCAGACGCTTCCTTGACAGATGCAGCCTCATTAGCAAACCAGGCTGCAGGCATCAAAGTTGGAAAAGTGGGCACGTCTGCTGTCTCGATGGAAGAACTAAAAGAACGAATCAAACATGACTAAAACAATTTTCTTAGACAGGGACGGCACTCTGGTCGTCGATCCAGGATATGTCTATAAGATAAAAGACTTTAAGCTGCACGAGGGTGTCATTGAAGGTCTGAAAAAGCTCAAAGACTTCACATTTTTCGTCATCACCAACCAATCTGGTATCGGCAGAGGTCATTTTACTGAAAAAGATATGCATATATTCAACAATCACCTTCTTGATGAGCTAAAAAATCATGATATCAAGATAAAAGAGATCTACTTTTGTCCCCATTCTCCCTATGACGGCTGTGATTGCCGAAAACCAGGCGATAAATTGGCCAGAGAAGCATATAAGAAGCATGATATCGATCTGAAGAACTCCTGGGTCATCGGCGATACAAAGTTAGATTGTGGGTTGGCAAAGAAAATAGGCGCAAAATCAATACATGTGTTGACAGGATATGGAGTGAAACATCTGGATGAAGTAAAGGAGCTTAATCCGAGCTACATAGCAGCGAATATTGATCAGGCTGCTGATTTTATCACCTTCAAAAATGAAAAAAAGATCATTCCGAGAGAAAAGATTGTTGCATTGGCTGAAAGATTGAAGAAAGAAGGCAAGAAAATGGTGACAATCAACGGCGCGTTCGACATTTTGCATAAAGGCCACGCAAAGATCCTGAAGGAAGCGAAAAAACAGGGTGATATCCTTATCGTAGGCTTGAACTCTGATAGTTCCATAAGAGCAAACAAAGGTCCAAAAAGGCCAGTCAACAATCAGGAATCAAGGGCAAAGATGCTCGCAGCCTTCTCATTCGTGGATTATGTAGTAATATTCGATGAAAAAACCCCGTTGAAGCTGCTTGAAGAGATAAAGCCCAATATCCATGTGAACGGCTCTGAATATGGTGAGGATTGTATTGAAGCTCCTATAGTGAAGAAATATGGTGGAAAGATATATGTTGTAAGCCTTCTAGAGGGCTGCTCTACAACCGGCATCTTAAGGGGTTAAGAAAGATTTTTATAAGCAGTCTTATTTGCGCAAGCTATGTTAAGCATAGTCATTCCTGCATATAATGAAGAAAAGAATATCCCTATACTCTATAGGGAGATTTCTTCAGTACTCAAAAGCCGAAACTACGAAATAATCTTCATTGATGATGGAAGCACTGATCGGACCTTTCAGATATTGGCGCAATTGAACAAAAGGGATAAGAAAATCAGGGTCATTAAATTCAGGAGAAACTTTGGCCAAACTGCTGCGTGGGATGCTGGTTTTAAAGAAGCTAAAGGAGAAATCATTGTAGTGATGGATGCAGATTTGCAGAATGATCCGCAGGATATTATTCGGTTGCTAAAAAAATTAGATGAAGGCTGTGATATGGTATCAGGGTGGCGGGCGAGAAGAAAAGACAGCATCTCGAAAAGGCTATTCTCGAGAATTGCAAATAACATAAGAAAAGCGATTACGAAAGAAAGAATACATGACTCAGGCTGTTCATTAAAGGCATATCGAAGAGAATGTCTCGAGGACATTGAACTCTACGGTGACATGCACCGATATCTTCCTGCCCTGCTCCTATGGAAAGGATTCAAGATTGGAGAGATAAAAGTAAACCATCGGAAAAGAAAATTTGGTAAGACAAAGTATGGTATTGGTAGAATTGTAAGAGGATTTCTTGATCTCCTTATCATTGCATTCTGGATGAGATACTCTGTAAGGCCGATGCATTTCTTTGGTGGGTTGGGTATTGTTTCCTTTCTCACTGGATTTGGTATAGGATTGCACCTCACGATAGCAAAAATAGTGTATAATATAAGTCTCGCAGATAGGCCGTTGTTGCTATTAGCGGTGCTCCTCACTATTCTCGGTGTTCAGTTTTTCGCGCTGGGTATCGTGGCAGATATCTCCATGAAAACATATCACCAAAGAAACGAAGATCATACCAGGATAGAAAAAAGAATATAAAATGCAAGAAGATCTAGTGAAGCATTATAGGGACTTGATGAAATCACAGGAAGTAGATTTCCGATCTATGTCTTTAAGGAGATTGATTCTGAAGTACCTCCCCCATGGAAATATTCTTGATGTTGGCTGCGGTCCAGGATTTATGAGTCGGGATATCCTCAGAGCTGGAAATGAAGTGACTTCTATTGATATCGATAAGAACTTGTTGGGCCTTGCAAAGAAAGTGATGAAGAGGTATAAAAAATCTATAAAGCATCTCGGGGTAGGAGAGCTGAAGGCACTTGGAGAGGGGCGCTATGACGGCATAGTCTGCTTGGATGTTATCGAGCACGTAAAAGATGATAAAAACGCGATAAGGAACATGCATCACGTGCTGAAGAAAGATGGAAAGGCTATTATTCTCGTTCCTGCTTTTCAATGGCTCTATGGGAAGAGGGATGTCGATATGGAACATTTCCGAAGGTATGGGAAAGGGGATTTCGTGCGCAAGCTTAAGAAGGGTGGATTCATTATAGAAGAAATAAGATATTGGAATATGTTGGGTTTAATTGTATATGCGTTTTTTGAAAAGGTATTACAGAAGAAGATTAATGAAGCGGTGCGGTATCGTGAAAAGAAGGGATTCAGCAAACTGGTAAACGATTTCCTCTCACTTCTTCTAGGAATAGAATATTGGATAAGCCTTCCTCTCGGTCTCTCGTTAATAGCCGTTGTAAGAAAAAAATGACGAAAGAGACAGTAAACAGATTCAGACAATTTACTATGGTTGCAATAGTCTGGAGCATAATTAATAT
>JAAOYF010000049.1 GCA_018221205.1 Candidatus Woesearchaeota archaeon
GCGGACAAATCTTCATTAAAGTTCACCTCATTCTTTTTTGAGATGAACTTATTTATTAATCTGTCGATTAGTTAACACTGTCCGAATAATCATATATAAAATCTCTACCTATCACACCATCATTTCCTTTGGAAAATAAATACAAGAAAAAACACTTCTTTTATTTACTTTCTATATAGAAAATAATAAAATAACATATAACATATAACATAACAACACACTTCCATAAGAAATCAAGGGGTCACCTCTATCTAAAAAAACCTATATTTCCCACAGCAATAAAATATATAAACCCCTATTTCTTCTGGAACTAAATGACCCTCTCTAAGTTTTTTGGTGACTATCTAAAAAAAGAGCCCCTTTTCCTCAATAAAACAGTCTTCCAAGGCGCTTATCTACCTGAAACAATCCCTCATAGGGATGAACAGATCAACCAAATAGCAAAGATTCTTGCTCCTTTATTGAGGGGGGACAAGCCTTCAAATATCTTCATCTATGGTAAGACAGGGACTGGAAAGACTATGAGTATGAAATACGTCGTCAAGAGCATGAAAGACGCACTGAAAGACAATGCCATTAAATTCATCTATGTGAATTGCAAGCTCAAAAGGGTAGCTGATACAGAATATCGATTGATGGCGCAGCTAGCAAGAGAATTCGGGAAAGAGATACCTTCAACAGGGCTGCCGACAGACGAAGTCTATAAGATACTCTTCAACGCGATTGAAAAAGAATCTAAACCCCTTTTGATTGTCTTGGATGAAATAGATCAATTAGTAAGAAAGACAGGTGATACAGTCCTTTATAATCTGACAAGGTGCAACGAAGAACTCAAAAACGCACATATAACTATTGTAGGGCTGTCGAATGATATGGTATTCATCGATAATATTGACCCAAGAGCAAAATCCTCATTATCAGAAGAAGAACTTA
Organism: Candidatus Woesearchaeota archaeon; assembly: GCA_018221205.1. Lineage (GTDB taxonomy): Archaea > Nanobdellota > Nanobdellia > Woesearchaeales > WJIZ01 > JAAOYF01. The sequence goes on from JAAOYF010000049.1 coordinate 934, forward strand.
TCTTTCCACCTTACAATGCTATCCAGATACAAGACATCTTAAAGCAAAGAGTGAAGATCGCTTTCAAAAAAAACACCCTGGATCCGGGAACAATAGAGAAATGTGCTGCGTATTCAGCAAGAGAGCATGGTGATGCAAGACGGGCATTAGAGCTATTGAGGGTTGCAGGAGAGCTGGCAGAGAGAGATGCTAAAGAGAATATCACGATTGATTACATAGACAAAGCAGAAGAAAAGATAGAGCGGGACCGATTACTGGACATCACCTCAACACAACCAAAACAGAGCCAATGCATACTCTATTCAATCATCGCGTTAGCAACAAATAAAAAAGGAAACATATTCACTGGTGAAATATATGAGCACTACAAATCTCTCTGTAAAAAGACATCCCTGAGGCCGCTCACCCAAAGAAGGATTTCAGATGTCCTGGCTGAGCTGGATATGCTCGGCATCATAAACGCAAAGATAATCTCAAAAGGCCGTTATGGCCGCTCAAGAGAAGTCTCATTGGCCGTTCCAAATTCATCCATCACCAACATAAAGAAAACGTTGGAGGAAGAACTAGCTTTAACCTGACTGGAATAGTTCTTCTAACCCTATGAGTAAAAAAGAGCTAATTGAAAAATTATTAGAGAGAGGCTTATTGCTAGCTCCAGACGTCATTGATAGGATTTCTGAAGAAACACCCTTACCAAAAGATGAAAAATTATTATATCTCAACACCGACTTGCTTGATCTCTCTAAAAAGATTGAGGTGAATTGGGAGGAGTTCGAGAAAGCAAGGGCATTGCTTGAAAAGAAAAATGATAGCCGTGCCTATAACCGATTCCTCAACTATATTTCAGAGGAACTGGAGCCAGAGAAAAAGGTCAAGGTCATGAAATCCTATGAAGAGATATCTTCCAAAAAAGAAGTGAGAGATTTTACACTTCATTTCAATGTCCGGTTCAATGCTTTGCAGAAGATTCTCTACAACAGGGATGAATTGAAAGGAACAACATCGATAAGCAGGGTGCTCGCGAAGCGAGACCGGGAGAGAGTATCTATAATAGGGATGGTGAAGGAGAAACGCCAGACAAAAAAAGGGAACCTGATGTTTACAGTAGAGGATCCGACAGGAGAGATAAAGGTATTGGTGAACCAAAATAAACCAGACTTGTTCCTGGAGGCGAAGGATATAGTCCTGGATGAGGTCATAGGAATCTCTGGGGTGAACGGCGAGAATATTGTATTCGCCAATAATGTCCTCTGGCCCGATATTCCTATGACCAATCAACTAAAGAGATCAGACGAAGAAGGATATGCGTTGTTTATCTCTGATCTGCACGTCGGCTCAAAAGATTTCCTCGGGAAAGACTTTGATCGTTTCATCCAATGGCTCAACCAAGAGACAGGGAACGAAAGACAGAAGGCCATTGCCTCAAAAGTGAAATATCTTTTCATCCTAGGGGACTTGGTTGCAGGGGTAGGAGTATACCCCAACCAAGAGGAGGATCTGACAATAACTGACTTGTACGACCAATACAATGAATTTGTCGATCTCTGCAAGAAGATTCCCAAGAATATCCAGATGATCATCTGCCCAGGCAACCACGATGCTTTGAGGGTAGCAGAACCCCAACCCCCTTTCACGAATGAGTTCACAAAATGCCTCCATACCTTACCTAATACGACGATAGTCTCCAATCCTGCAGTCATAAACATCCACACGAGCGACGATTTCCCAGGATACAATATATTACTCTATCATGGCTATTCTTTTGACTATTATGTTGCGAATGTCGACTCAATCCGTAACCAAGGAGGGTATGATCGCGCAGATCTAATCATGAAATTCCTTTTGAAAAGGCGCCATCTCGCCCCTACACACACTTCCACACAATATGTTCCTTATACTGATAAGGATCCTTTGGTTGTTGAGGAAATCCCTGATATCTTCGCGACAGGGCACATCCATAAGGCAGCAGTCTCAAAATATAAGAACGTGACGTTGATAGCAGCATCCTGTTGGGAAGGAAGGACAGATTTCCAGGAAAAAGTAGGCCACCACCCAGAGCCTTCTCGCGTCCCATTAGTCAATCTACAGACAAGGGAAGTGAAGATATTGAGATTTGGAAAATGAACATCGAAGAATATTTCGGGAGTATAATAAAAGAGGTCGAGAAGGCCTACGAGATAGCGAACATAGCGAGGAAGAAAGGCTTTGACCCTGAAGACCAGGTCGCTATCCCACTCACCCAGAATATGGCTGAACGAGTGGAAGGACTTATCTCAGTGATTGTTCCAGAGATAAAGAATTCAGGCATCTCAGAGAGGATTAATGAATTGGAGGAACAATACGGGAAGCTGAGCTGGAAAGTCGCTTTCACCGTCGCCTTAGAGACAGCAAAAGAAAGGTTCTGTTCCTTTCCAGACAAGATCAAGGCGATGGAGACAGGCATCAGGGTAGGATTAGCATATCTTACTTTAGGTGTTGTCGCTTCTCCACTAGAAGGATTTGTTGAGCTCAAACTGAAGAGAAGACAGGACAACAACAATGAATATTTCTGCCTGATGTTCTCAGGACCGATAAGGTCAGCAGGAGGGACTGCAGCAGCTGTTTCTGTCATTGTCGCTGATTATATCCGGAAACAGATGGGGTATGATGAATATGATCCCACAAAGCTTGAAGTGAAAAGGGCAGCGACAGAATTGTATGATTATCATGATCGTGTGACCAATCTCCAATACCTCCCGAGTGAGGCAGAGATTGAATTCATGGCATCCAATCTCCCCGTGCAGATAGCAGGGGACCCGTCAGAGAAATTTGAGGTCTCGAATTATAAGGATCTGCCGAGGATAGACACAAACATCATAAGGAACGGCTTCTGCTTGGTCATGGGAGAGTGCCTCTGCCAGAAAGCCCCGAAGATATGGAATCAGATCTCCAAGATGAAGGAATTTGATTTGGGAAGCTGGGGATTCCTTAAGGATTTTGTCAAGCTGCAGAAATCAAAGAAAGCAAAGAAGAAAGAAGACACTGATGAGAAACTTTCTCCTGATTTCACCTTTATCAAGGATCTTGTTGCAGGCAGACCGATTTTAGGATTCCCTATGCGTAACGGTTCTTTCCGTCTGAGATATGGCCGCTCAAGAAACTCAGGCTATTCATCTGCAGCAATCCATCCAGCAACCACCTATATCCTCGATAAATTCACCGCAGTAGGAACTCAATTGAAGATGGAGCGCCCGGGGAAAGCAGCATCCCTCTCAACATGTGATTCGATTGAAGGCCCGCTTGTAAGGCTCACTAATGGCACAGTGCTTAGGATTAACGATATGAAACAAGCCAAGAAAGTGAGCTTTGAAGTAGCACAGATTATCTATCTTGGTGATATCCTCGTCAACTATGGTGATTTCTTCAACCGCGCCCATAAGCTGGTGCCTGCAGGATATTGTGAAGAGTGGTGGATAAAGGAATACGAGCAGAACAAGGAAGAAGTCAGTATTCCAGAAAAAAGACTCAAAGAGATATTATCAGAGAGATATGATTCTTCCATAACAGCAGAGGAAGCATTGGAGATATCAGAGAAATGTTCCATTCCACTGCATCCAAAATATACTTATTACTGGAACTCTCTTAAAAGAGAGGAGATGAAGGCACTCATTAAATGGCTCGACACAGCCCGTTTGATTTCAGAAGACAACAAGATAAGGAAGATCATCACAGAATATAAGGAAGAGAAGGCTCTTCTCGAACGGTTAGGCGTACCCCATTCAACAGTCGCTAAGGAATTTGTCGTTATTGAGGGGGACGACGCAAGGATTCTCTCCCAATTCATCACTCTTCTCAAAGAAGATTTGCCAGAGGCAGAAAGTAATGTAGAGGCGATAAATAAGATCTCATCAATAAAACAGAGGGACAGAGGAGGGGTTTTCATCGGCGCGCGTATGGGCCGCCCAGAAAAGGCGAAAGTCAGAAAGATGGACGGACAGCCGCATTGTCTTTTCCCCATCGGTCAGGAAGGAGGTAGGCTAAGAAGTTTCCAGGCAGCATTGGAAAAAGGGAGGGTTGTTTCAGACTTTCCAGTGTTTGAATGTGGTTGTGGGAATCAGACTGTGTTGAAGGTATGTGAAAAGTGTGGAGCAAGAACAGAAAGGAGGTTCTTCAACAAAGCAAAAGGCACACTCGAAGAAAAACAGGATCCAGAAAGGAATGCAACGTTCAGGAATCAGGCAATAGACATCAATTCAATATTCAACCACACCATCAAGAATCTCGGCCTCTCGATCTATCCAGATCTGATCAAAGGAGTGAGAGGTACCTCGAATAGGGACCATATGCCTGAGCATTTGGCAAAAGGAATACTGAGGGCAAAGCACAAGATTCCCGTCAATAAGGACGGTACAACAAGATATGATATGACTCAGTTGGCGATAACACATTTCACTCCACAAGAGGTCTCGACCCCGATAGAAAAGTTAAATCAGCTCGGTTATGAAAAGGATATCTATGGAAATGGATTGACAGAAGACACCCAAGTGATTGAACTCTTCCCGCAAGATATGATCCTGCCCGCAGCGACAGAATCTCAAGAAGAAGGTGCTGACGAGGTCCTTTTTAGGTCAGCACTCTTTATCGACGATTTGCTGAAGCGGCTCTACAAGCAGCAGCCTTTCTACAAGCTGAAGTCCAAAGCAGACCTGGTAGGCCAGCTAGTCATCGCTCTGGCACCACACACATCCGCAGCAATTGTCGGAAGGATCATCGGGTTTTCCCAGACACAAGGATTCTATGCCCACCCCATGCTGCATGCAGCCACAAGAAGAGATTGTGATGGCGACGAGGCATGCGTCACCTTATTGGTAGACGCACTTCTTAATTTCTCAAGGCAGTATCTGCCAAACACAAGAGGCGCAACCCAGGATGCCCCTTTGGTGCTGACAGCAAAGTTGACTGTTTCTGAAGTGGATGATATGGTGTTTGATGTGGATATAGCAGAAGAATATCCTTTGGAGTTTTATGAGGCCGCCATGGAGTATAAATCCCCCTGGGAAGTGAAAGTGAGGCAAGTCAAACATCTGCTCCAGACAAAGAACCCCTATCAAGGCCTTCTCTTCACCCACCACACCTCCAACATCAACGACGGAGTGAAGTGCTCTGCATATAAGACCCTTCCATCGATGCAGGAAAAACTGCATGGGCAGATGGATCTTGCTCTGAAAATAAGGGCAGTGGACGAGGCAGAGGTAGCGAAGATTGTCATCGAGAAACATTTCATAAAAGATATACGGGGAAACTTGAGAAAGTTCTCCCAACAGCAGTTCAGGTGTGTCAGCTGCAACCAAAAATATAGGCGGCCGCCGTTGGCAGGAAAATGCATAAAATGCGATGGAAAGATCATCTTCACCATCTCAGAAGGATCTATTGTGAAGTATCTTGAGCCCGCATTAAGTCTGGCAGAGCATTACAATCTCCCCAACTACCTAAAGCAAAGTCTTGAGCTGACTAAAGTGAGTGTGGAGAGCATTTTTGGAAAAGACAAAGAGAAACAAGCTGGTCTGGGCAAGTGGTTCTAGTTTCCCAATATGATCTGGATATGAGGGATTCCCTCAATAACAAGCAAATGCTCTTTATTGGCTAATCCCTCCTTAAGAAAGAAATCAATGCTTTTCACTCCGACAATATTGAGCGCATAAGTGTCTGCCAGCTGATTTCGCAGATTCTCCTCAGACATCTCTTCTCCTTTGTAGAAGCCAGCAGAAAGGTCGAGTTGCAGGCCCTTTTCTTCAAATTTCTTGCCTAGAATTTCACTATCACAGACAGCCAGGACAGTCTTTCCGCCGGAGATGTGTTTTTTGACGATCATATTTTCGATTTCACAGAATGTCGTGCACCGCAAGCATTACATTTCAGATAAGAGAACTGGTCATCTTTCTCGATGATAGTGTCTGGTTTGCCGCATTCACTGCACAATACATATTCGTGAGCATATTGTTTAATCTTTTCGTTCACTTTTGAAGCAGCAGCCTTAGTGCCGATTAGCAATCCCTTCGGCTTCATGTTTCCTGGTGCAGCCAGTTCCTTTAGGATATACTTCAGAAGATGTTCTGGTCTTCTCCCTAAACTCTGGGCAATCTGCTTGAAATTGCTGATCACTGTCATGTTCCCTTGCAGGTGCCCGCGAACTTTAGGGATTTCAAAGCGCTGTTTTTCAAAAACACTCTCTGGAAGATTCTTCCTCGCATCCTTCAATAATCCCTTGTAATTCATAGTCATCAGAAACAAAGAACGATTTATAAAGCTATGGGGCAAAATTTTATATACTATCCTCACAGAAAAAAACCATGGTCTTAGAATCTTTATTATTTCCCATGAAGGCAGAGAAGAAGCCTTGGGAGATGTTCTTCATCGGATTATTATATAGCACAGTGGGTATCTTTCTTGCATTATGGATATTTGAGAGGCAATCAAGTTTTGTCATGGTCTTTTTCATTGTGCTTGCCTGTGTACCTATTGTCTACAATACCTTGAAATGGGAAGAGTCAAAGGACCTGGAACTGGATTCTCCGAAAAAGATCCTCAAGGAGCATAATAAGGCGATTATGGTGCTGTCGTTTCTCTTCTTAGGGATAATAGTATCAGGAGTCATATGGTATGTCTTCCTACCGGCGCAGAAGACAGGCTTTCTCTTCGAGCAGCAGATATCAACAATCGCAGAGATCAACAATAAAGTCTCGCCCGATCCAACAGGTCTCGCAACATCATCTTCCTTATTCTTCAGGATATTCTTCAACAACATCAAAGTGCTCATCTTCTGCATCCTCTTCGCCTTCATCTATGGTGCAGGCGCAGTGTTCATCCTGACGTGGAACGCGACAGTCATATCGGCAGCAGTAGGGAATTTTATCCGCTCAAAGCTAGCACCATTGGCAGGCCTTTCGGCAGTCGGCAAAGCGACCGGTTATTTTACATTGGTCTCAGCAGGATTTTTGAGATACGCTATCCACGGCATTCCAGAGATCTTATCTTATTTCTATGGCGGCATTGCAGGAGGCATCATCTCAGTCGCGATAATAAAGAACCATTTTGCGACAGAGAAATCCGCAGATATTCTCTTTGATGTCGGAGAATTATTATTGATCGCTGTAGGATTTGTCTTTATTGGTGCGATCTTAGAGGTATTTGTCACTCCATTATTATTCTAGAACTTTTACTTTGCCGGGCATGTTCTCAAATAAGTCTCCCTCTTTCAGCAAAGTCTCGATCTCTTTCTCAGAATCAGGGAATTTCTTGATGATCTCTTCAACAGCAACACCCTTTCCTTTGTCAATGCTTTTGATATAACTGAGAAGACCTTTATCATCAGAGACAACATCTTCGACCTCTATTTTCTCAGGCAGTACAATAGACTTCGTCTCTAACTTCCTTACTCTCATCCACTTCTCAGAGCTCTTCCTGAATATCTCAGGGACGATATACCGTTCATTGTTGAACTCCCGTGGCTTGCCGATGACCATCAGAATATCTCCGATCTGGATATCTTCAACACGCTGCTCAAAGACCCTGGCAGAGATTCTTCCCGTACCATCATCAATCATGAAAGAATCATCACTCTTAGCAACAACAACCCCGATAAGATTCACCCGACTTACTTGCATCTCGCCAAAGTTCAGATAATTAGGAGAGAACTCACCCTCTGTCCGGATATATTCACTCTCAAGAATACTCTTGACAGGCACTTTATAGGCCGTAGCTCTCTTAAATCCTACTGATGAAGCCCCTTCTTGGCTCAAAGATATCACCGGCGCGTTTTAATTTCTGGATCGTCTCTTCAAAGATACTTTCTTCAATCCCTCTCTCTTTTGCCATGTCAGAAAGGTCATCTAATGAGATGGTCTTTCCAGATTTTTTCTCTAGATCAACAATCATCTCTTTGATAGTTGAGATATGGCTTCTTTCAGAAGCAGTGATGCCTGTCGAGATCCTGTCGATATCGATCTTTCCAGTCTCCGGATCCATACCGACTTGTGCTAGACAATAATGCATCAGCTCAACAGCCTTCTTTGCATCTTTTCTTTCGACAATCTGGCTTAATCGTAATCGTGCAGTCGCTTCAGCCATCCTGATGAGTGCCTCTAACTGCCGGGCCGAGATAGGGATGGCCTTGACTTCTTCATCTCCACCGCTTCCCCTCATCTTAAGATAATACTTCTTGACTTCATCAACAGCAGCATCACTTAATTTCGGAAAGATTCTTTGGCGGGCATAAGAAAAATACTTCCGTAGCAGATTTCCATCAATCTCCGGAGTGACCATCTCAGGGCTTTGATGGATATTCAGCATAAACGATGCAATCTTGTCATCCTTGACAGCATCAGGCAGATCCCTGATAGGAAAGATCAGGTCAAAACGATTGATCAATGTTGAAGGCAGTTCTATCTGTTTGGGGATGATCTCATACGGATCAAATCTGCCGAATTTAGGATTGGCAGCAGCTAGGACAGTAGTCTCACTCCTTAAGGTAGCTTGGATATTTGCCTTTGAGATCGTAACAGTCTGCCCTTCTAAAGCCTCATGCATCGCATCCCTGTCCTCAGTGCTCATCTTATCCAGCTCATCAATGCAGCATACTCCTCTATTGGCGAGAACCAAGGCACCTGCCTCCAGGCTCCAGCCAGACATGAACTCATCTTTGACAACAGCAGCAGTCAATCCTGCACCACTAGCACCTTTTCCAGAGACAAATCTCCCTTTAGGGGCGACTTTAGAGATTCTTTTCAAGATTTGGGATTTACCCGCACCAGGATCGCCGATGAGCAGCACATGGATATCCCCCCGAGTTACAGAAGAATCTTCCCTTACTTTCCTCACTCCACCAGCCATCTGTACCAAGACAGCTTCCTTGATCATCTCATGGCCATAGATGCTCGGCACAACAGAATTGACCAATTTCTCATGCAGTTTAGGATCTTGAACTAAATCTAGAATCTCCTGCTCCTCCTCTGAGGTGATCTCAAGAGAAGAGAAATCCTCTTCAACGGCTTCGACAAAATTAGCCTCGATCATCAGTTCAAACCGGGTGCTTTTGCCTCCATCTTTGGCAAGGATAGGCACTTCCTTTAAGATGCCCATTACTCTGATTCCGCTTCCAGGATTTGTCCTTTTTTCAGTGATAGGACTCACCAGATCATTTTTCAATAGAAGATTCATTCGTTTAGGCTGCTCTCCCCCTTCTAAATCAGTAGTAGATTCCTCTAGGACAATGCCCTGTGCATCGACCATCTCCTTATCCAGTAGCCTAAACTTTCCCTTTCTTCCGCAGCCACACCTGGTAGGCTCTCGGAATTTAGTTTCCAGCTGCAGCACATTAAGGACATTCCCGCAGCTAGGACATTCGAATTTCGCAGAAATAACCTGCGGTCTGACATCACTTTTCTGCCGAACCGTTCCCTCGATAAATAATATCTTGTTCAGATGTCTTGCTCTGATATTTCTTATCATGATCTTATGGCCTTCAGGAAGGTTGAAGAAACGGGCCTTGAATCCTCTCACCTCTCCGAGAGTATCAAATTGTTCGATAGCGATCTCAGCAGCCTTGATGGTCTCTTCAGGCTGCTCAAGGATCTCCTCTGCAAGATCTGGCTCGAATTTGATCAGTTCAGAAAAATCTATCAACAAAAATTTCTCATCCTTCTTTATCCTCTCGATGAGCTGCTCCTTGCAGCTACCATCGATGAATTCACTGAATTTTTGGATTTGGTCTTGGACTTCCATTGAAGATTATACCCTCTACCATGTTTCGTAAATAATCCGTAAAAAAAACATCACTTAAGTTTCTTCAGGTTGACAACAAGCATATCAACTGCTTGATACACTTCTTCCTCGCTCTTCGTTCCTGTGCAGACAATCTTTCCGTTGCTGAACAAGAGGAAGGTTGCTTTCGCTTCCCTTAGCTTATACACCAGTCCTGGGAATTGCTCAGGCTCATACTCGGTGTTTTCAAGCTTCATAGCAAGTGTGTTGAGGTTTAGCACCATGCCTACACTGCCAGATGCAACAATGTTCTGGATATTCAGTTCCGGCTTGATCTTGATCTTGATGTTTATCTTCTCCAGGCTTTTGATGATCTTCTTCAAAGACTCCTCTACTTCTCGCAAGGTCCTTGCCCCAGTGCACACGACCTTTCCTGAACTGAAGATCAATGCGCTTGTCTTAGGTTCCTTGATCCTGATGACCAAACCAGGGAACTGCTCTGGGTTATACTCAGTATTGCTTAAAGTTGCAGCCATCTTCTCTAGTGGAATATCATGCTCTAGGCTGGTAGAAACAACAATGTTGACTATCTTAATATCTTTCTTCTCCTTGGATTTTGCCTTTTTCTTTGCCATAGTGATACCTCCAGGGAACTCTAAAAAACCCAATGCCCCCAAGTTCCATTTATAAACGCGCCCGCCTTTATAAATACTTCTCTTTATAAATGGAGATATTCCACCTTATAAACCCCCATGATTTCCACTGGAAATTGATTCTTCACTCTTGAGTGGCGAAAAGAGAAAGCTTTATAAAGCACTTTGTATTCTGAACAGTATGAAAAGGGGTGCTGTGGAGGCTTGAAAAGATGATTGTACAAAAGAATTTCCTATCTAAACTGCGTGAATTCGGCCTGAATACCTACGAATCGAAGTTGTGGACAGCGCTCTTATCAAGAGGCTCCTCAACAGCCGGTGAATTATCTGATATCGCTAACGTACCGAGAAGCCGTACCTATGATGTTCTAGAGTCTTTAGAAAGAAAAGGATTCATCATAAGAAAATTAGGCAAGCCGATAAAGTATATTGCTGTCGAACCTACAGAGGTCCTTGATAGGGTCAAAGATAAAGTAAGCAAAGAGACCGATTCAAGGATGAAGATGATCGAAGAGCTGAGAGACTCTGATATTCTCGAAGAGCTTTCATTGCTCCACTCTCAAGGCATTGAATTGGTAGATCCTACAGAATTGACTGGTTCAATAACAGGCAGAGATAACTTACATAATCATCTTGAGTCAAGATTAGCAAAAGCTGAGACAACTGTCTGCATGCTCACAACCCCAGAGGCTTTGAAAAGAAAACAGGAATTCATGATCCCTATGCTGAAGAGGTTAAAAGACAAAAACGTCTCAGTGAAGATCGCAACACAGATGACAAAAGACAACAGAGCATTGATACAGGAATATCAAAGATATGCAGAAGTCAAGCATACTCAGATCAGAGGAAGATTCACCATAATCAATTCCTCAGAAGTCCTCTTCATGTTGCTAGATGATAAGATTGTCCATCCAGCATATGACATGGCGATCTGGGCTAACAGCAAATTCTTCGCAGCAACCCTAGAAGGCATCTTCAATGAGAAGTGGAATGGTATGAAATCGGTTTAGAGGGTAGCAACCAAACATTTAAATACCCATTATTCTCTAAAGACTCAGAGGTGATATTATGGCACTAACTGTTCCCGAAGTTACTCTAGCAATAATCATTGGCACTCTTGCAGCTATTGTCTACTCGCTCAGAGTTTTAGTTTCTATGGAAAGACGTATGGCGAGAATCGAGATGCATATTGAAAGAGTTGTCGAAAAGATCATCAAAGAAGAGATTAAGATCGAACGCTCTCTCAAGAAAAGAAAATAATTATTTTATTATTTCTTCTAATAACAATCCTTTATTCTTGATGAGCTCTTTTGTGACAGCATAATTTGCTCCAGTAAATTTTAGGTCCTCTAGATTGACAAAATGCCATTCCATTCTATCGAAACGAACAGCGATCCAGGACTCAGCCCCAAAAAGCTGAGAGAATTCTTTCAGTTCATCAATCTCTTTTTTGGTCAGATACCTTATATCACTGCCAGATGCTTTACATTCTATAGCAAGTTTACGAAGATTATTTCCAGCCAATATATCAGGAGAAGGATATTTCGAACTGCCCGAACCAGCTACTCGAATGGCAGCCCAACCCACAGACCAAAATTTATGGATCAACTCCCGCTCAGCATTGATGCCTTTAGACTTCACTGACATAAGAAAAAAGCTAATTGAAATTTATTTAAATCTTTACCTTCATCAGATCAAAAGCGCATTCAGTATTCTCGAAATTCTGCCTGGCATCTTCGTTCAACTCCAAAGTACTTTTATAACGGGCACTGAAATGCGTAAGGATCAATCTCTTTACATCTGCTTTAGACGCAATACCTGCAGCTTGCCGGGCAGTCATATGATTATAGTCTTCACTCTTCCCTTCTAGGTCGCTTGCATACGTAGCTTCTGAAATCAACAGATCAGCATTCTTAGCTAATTTTACACAATTGCTGCAAGGTTTGGTATCAGAGATGATGCTGATTTTTTTGCCTTTAACAGTATTGGTCACATCATCAGCTTTTATCTTCTTGCCTTTGAACATGATATCTCTCCCTTTCTGCAGTTTACCCAAAAGAGGACCATCAGGGATGCCGATCTTCTTTGCCTTGGCTACATTGATCCTTCTTCTATCCTTTTCGACAAAATTATAGCCATAGCAAGTGATGCCATGTTCCAATTCATAGGCCTCCAGATAGAATTCATCATCCTCAAAGAATCTTCCCTGGCCTATCTCCTTCACTTCCATCTCAATCCGTCTGTCCATGACAAATGTCTTGAACATGTGCTCGAATCTCTTCGATGTTCCTTTAGGCCCATAGATCTCTAACTTCTTGGTATATTCGTTTGCAGCCAGGCTCTGGATCAACCCAGGCAATCCCAAAACATGGTCTCCATGCCAATGGCTGATCAGGATCTTAGACACTTTAGTCAAAGGAATCCCGGCTTTCTTGAACTGCCTTTGTGTCCCTTCTCCACAATCGACCAACACCCCATGAGTGTTGAAACTGATAAGAATCGCGCTCTGATTTCTCTCTTTCGTCGGTACCATACTGGAAGTGCCTAAAAAGGTGATGTCTATCATACCTTCAAGAGTCTCAACACTTTATTTAAATCTTTATCTTTTCAATATAGAAAATAAATATCTTTTTATAGCGAGCTTTACTTTAGCCGGCTATGGCAAAGAAGAAAGAAAAGAAAGAACAAGAGTTAGTCACTTCACTGTTCCTCAAAGAAAGGGTCGTGACAGAAAACTCAAACGCTGCTCGCGAATTGAATAACCAGAGTGTTTTTGGCACACCCACTGCAGATGGAAAAGTCCAGCTCTCATTGGTTGAGGCACATTACTTGCTCGAGAAAGGAAGAATGAAGATTCTGGATGGAAGAAATAAAGCAATCGAGCCCGAGAAATTCCTCAGGAAAGCCCAAAAGCTCGAACCGAACTTCTGGGTACGCTATTGTGTCTACAAAGATCTAAGAAATCGAGGCTATGTTGTCAAGACAGCCATGAAATTCGGAGCAGATTTTAGGGTGTACGATAGAGGTATCAAGCCAGGAGAGGACCATGCAAAATGGGTCGTCTTCCCGGTCCATGAAGCTTCTGAATTGACGTGGTATGAATTCTCAGCAAAGAACAGGGTAGCACATTCAACAAGGAAAAGATTATTGATCGGCTGTGTGGATGAAGAAGCCGATGTCACATATTGGGAAATTCGATGGGTCCGCCCATAACATATTTAAAATAAGCCCGCTTTGATTCTCCCATGGATACAAGAGAAAAAATTCTGGCCTTTATCAGGCAGCATGGCCCTACACTGCCGACTAAAATAGCAAAAGAGATTGAGGCTGTTTCCTATATCGCCTCTGCCCATTTGGCCGAGCTGAAAGAACAGGGCAAGATAAAGATCTCGAACATAAAGGTTGGTGGAGGTTCTCCATTGTATTTTCTGCCAGGTCAAGAGGCCCACTTAGAGGGGTTCATATCAAATCTGAATGAAAAGCAGAAAAAGGTCTATGGACTGCTCAAGCAGAAAAAGATCATAAGAGATTCTTCATTGGTGCCGGTGTTCAAAGCAGCCATAAGGACAGTGAAGGATTTCGCTGTTCCTTACACAGTATCGATAAAAGGAGTCAAAGAGATATTCTGGAAATTCTATGATCTGACAAAGGAAGAGACAGAGAAATTGACAAGGGCATTGGTCGGAGTCAGGAAAAAGCCCATAAAGAAAAAAGAAGAGCAGAAAAAACTGAAGCAAAAAAAGACAGCTACAAAGACACCCGGGGAGTTCTATCAGGAAGTCATCAACTATTTCCAGGATAACAGCATAAAGGTCATAGAAGAGAGCATCATAAGGAAAAAATCAGACCTTGAGTTCATAGTAGAATTGCAGAGCTCTGTCGGCAGCCTGAAATATTTTGTAAAGGCAAAGAGCAAAAAACGCATTAATGACGGCGACCTAAGCTCTGTATTCATCCAGGGCCAGACAAAGCGTCTGCCAGTCCTCTTCTTATCAAAAGGAACCATGACAAAAAAAGCCGCTGAGATGCTCGAGACAGAATTTAAGGGAATGAGGTTCAATAAAATTGGGAGTTAATATTACTGATCTTCTTGCACGGAAAGAGATCGATACCTCCATATTGAAAGACAAGATCATCGCCGTAGACGCCCACCTATTCCTCTATCAATTTCTCACCACCATAAGGCAGCGGGATGGTGCTTTGTTGATGGATTCACAAGGCCGTGTGACTTCTCATCTGTCAGGGTTATTCGCCAGAAACACAAAATTGATGCAGCAAGGCCTAAGGCTTGCCTATGTCTTCGATGGGAAACCCCCAAAACTCAAGGAAAAGGAACGAGAAAGGAGGAAATCCCTTAAAGTAGAGGCAGAAAAAAGATACGAGCAGGCAAAAGCAGCTGAAAATATAGAAGAGATGAAGAAATACGCCGCAAGAACAACACGCCTGACTAAAGAGATGATCGAAGAAGCAAAGCAATTGCTCCATGCTCTGGGCATTCCAGTCATAGAGGCGCCTTCTGAAGGAGAAGCGCAGGCAGCTCACTTAGTGAAAGGGGAAAAAGCATTTGCCGTAGCTTCTCAAGACTCAGACGCCCTGATGTTCGGCACTCCAAGATTGATCAGGAATCTTTCTATAGCAGGAAGACGAAAGCGCTCTGGAAAACTGGCATTCGAGACCATAAAGCCAGAGATGGTTTCTTTGGCAGACACGCTCAATAATCTCAGCCTCGATCAGGATCAGCTTATCGCTTTAGGCATGCTCGTGGGGACAGATTTCAATGACGGCGGCATCAAAGGAATCGGTCCGCAAAAAGCAATCAAACTATTGGAAAAGCACAAGAATGATTTTGATACCTTGTTCAAAGAGGTGAAATGGGAAGATTATTTTGATTATCCCTGGACAGAAGTCTTTTACTTATTCAAGAAGATGCCCGTGCATGAGAATGTTAAATTAGAATGGGAACCCATAAACAGAGAGAAAATAAATGAGATATTAGTAGAAGGCCATGATTTCTCAGAAGAACGCATCAATTCTTCATTAGATAGGCTAGAAAAAGAGAAAGAGAAGCAGACACAGAAAGGCTTAGGAGAGTTTATCTGATGCCACGACATCTAAAAGAGCTGTTAAAGAAGGATCTGACAAAAAAGGAGCTAGAGATGATGCCAACAAGCTTCGATCTTGTCGGTGATATACTTATCTTCGCAGACTTTCCTAAAGAACTGATAAAAAAAGAGAAGAAGATAGCAAAAAAAGTCCTAGATAATCTTCCTCAAGTAAAAGTAGTCTGCAAAAAAGCAAAACAATATTCCGGAACATTCAGAACTCCTAAATTGAAGATCCTTGCAGGACAGAAAAGAAAAGAGACAACACATACAGAGAACAACATCCGCGTTTTATTAGATGCTGAAAAAGTCTATTTCTCTCCAAGATTAGGTCACGAGAGAGAAAGGATAAGCAAACGAGTAAAGAAAGACGAATCAGTATTGGTCATGTTCTCTGGCTGCGCAGTCTATCCGATAAATATAGCAAAAAACACCAAAGCAAAAGAGATTATCGGCATAGAGATCAATCCCATTGCCCATAAATACGGATTAAAGAATCTCACCCTGAACAAAACAAAGAATATTTCATTGTACAAAGGCGATGTCAATGATATCCTCCCAAAAATAAGGAAAAAATTTGATCGGGTGCTGATGCCTCTGCCCAAAAGCGCAGAAGAGTATTTAGATATCGCACTAAAAAAACTGAAGAAAGGAGGGATGTTGCATTTCTATGACTTCCTGCATGAGAATGAGTTCAAAGACGCAGAGAAGAAAGTCAAATCAGCCTGCAAAAAGAATAAGCGTTCTTGCAGGATTATTTCTTTGGTCAGATGCGGACAGTTCGGCCCTGCGAAGTTCAGAGTTTGTCTGGATGCACAGATAAAGTAAGTGTGCTCAGCAGTTACTTCCGTATGCCAAAAGGCAATGGTGTTCACTTCATCATCGCACACACCAGAGAATGATAATCTGATATAAAAAGCTATCCAAACATCCGAAGATATTCTTCCCTATGCAGCTCTTCTTCTCTCTTCACCTTAATGACCGCATCTAAGAAATCTTTTCTTTTCACCTGAGACCTATTGTCTCTGATGGCAAAATAACCTGATTCAGTGCACACTGCTTTTATCTCTGCTCCAGAAAACTCATCCATCTTCTCAAGCAGGACATTCACATCAATGTCGCTATTGAGATTCATATTTTTGGTATGGATCTTGAATATCTCCAATCGTCCTTTCTTATCAGGATTAGGGACACGGATTAATCTATCCAGACGGCCGGGCCGTATGACAGCAGGATCCAGGATATCTTTTCGATTGGTGGCGCCTATAATCTTTACATTATCAAGAGACTTGAAGCCGTCTATCTCAGCAAGAAGCTGCATGAATGTCCTGTTTGCCTCTCTCTCACCAGAAGTGCCCACTTCCATTCGTTTAGCAGCAAGACTGTCGAGCTCATCGATGAATACGATGCTTGGAGCTTTCTTCCGCGCCAATTCAAAGATCTCTTTGACTAATTTCGCTCCCTCGCCGATGAATTTCTGGACAAGCTCGCTCCCGACAACTTCGATGAACGTTGAATGTGTTGAAGCAGCGACAGCTTTCGCCAATAAGGTCTTTCCTGTTCCAGGAGGACCATAGAGTAGAATCCCTTTTGGAGGAGTGATGCCTACTTTCTTGAACAGTTCAGGCTTTTTCAAGGGCAGTTCAATGACCTCTTTGATCTCCCGCTCCTGTTCCTTCAGGCCGCCGATCGCATCCCATTTCACTTTAGGCTTCTCCACAATGACAAATTTCTCGACATTGAATTTCTTTGACGTATCGATAGTCTTGACAATATTCAGGTTCTTCTGGTCGCATAACACTCCATCACCGACTTTCAATTTCAGTGATTTGTCAAAGTTGACATAGAACTGGTTGCCGTTAGGGATACGGATGACAGCATTCTCCTTGACAATGTCCATCACTTCGCAGACCATCAGTGGAGGAAGCTTAAGACGATCAATCTCTTCCTTCAGTTTGTTGATCGTTTCCTTCAACATACGATTTTCTTCTTCAAGAAGTGTAGAAGCAGAAGTGTAGCTATACAGCACCGAGTCGATGATGTTCTTATCCTTCGTCGTCATTGTGATGGGTTAGTTAGTTACCATTTAAATAGATTGTCATAATAGTTTTCCTTTCTTCATGACTAATTTCTTATCAAAATAAATATCCGGCCGCGTAATAACACAGTCGATATGCAGCGGAACATTCACTGTTCCGCCAAAACCGATATTATTGCCAAGGGCGATATGGCAAGTACCATATACTTTCTCATCTTCAAGGACAATGCCGGTGACTTTTGCTTTTCTGTTCAGCCCAATACCAAGTTCTGCGATATTACGTGCCTTTCGTCCTACTTTATCAAGCACCTTTTCGATCTGAGGAGGTTTCTTCCCATCAGTCACCTTCTTCAAGAATCCATTCTCGACGAAAAAGATCAACGGATGCCCCGTCTTTCCGAAGCCCGCAATGCTACCATCAACAACAAACACACCAGAAGCAGTTCCTTCGACAGGTGCGATGAAAGCTTCTCCTTCAGGCAGATTGCCCCAATAACCTTTTTTATCAAAGATTCCGGCTTTAAGGCCGTGCGCTTTCCTTCCTTTGACACTGAAACCGAAATCAGTGCCGAAAGATGTTTTTATCCTTACAGTCTTTGCTTTGTCGAGCTTCTTTCCCAGCTTCAACGTATCTTGCTTTAATCTTTTATAATCAATATCAATGCTTCTTTTCAGGATATCCCCAGTGATCATCGGCATCGACGCAATCCGTATGCCTTTCTTGGTCATATCTCTCCGTGCTTTTGTATGCGATAGAGAAAAACTGGTGATAAAGAGGGCAACCTTATACTTCTTCATCTCCTTGCTTGCTTTCAGAGGGGGCTCCTGCCCATTGACCTTAGCGAGAGGGATTTTTAACAGCTCAACACTATCAGAGAACAGCAATCCGATCTTCTTGAAACGTTTAGCTAATCTCTCTTTTCTGACATCATAGACAATAACAACACTCTCTTGTTGCTTCACTCCAAGGTTCTTCGAGTAAACAATAGAAATAGCCTTGTCTAGTTTAGATAACAAACTTCCCTTTCTTATGTATCCAGTGTCTCTTGCCATTCTTTTCAATGCCATAGATGTCCAGTTGTTGTCTTGGCGCGTTGATCACGATGTCTGTATGGTAAACGCTTGCCCTATCAGGCTCAAAACCGCTTCCCAACGCAATATGGATCATATGCGCAATCTTCTCGTTCACGATGAGATAATTGCACAGCTCTGCTTTGGGATTGGTATTGATCGCAAATTCACCGATGTTCATGAAATTTTTCTTCTGTATCTCAATGATTTCTCGCGGGAGAGATTTATTCTTCTCCTGCTTGCGCAACGCCTTCATGCCCTCGTTGCGCTTGTCTTGAAATTTTTTGAGAATATCACTTGGACCATCAACTATCTTATAAGTGTTTCCCTTGCAGTTCACGACTATGGGCCTCTTAGTATCTAACCGATAGCTCTGGTCTAGGCTGATGACAACATCACCGATGAACTGTCCCTTGACATATTCTGGTGTGACAAACCCCTCGCCGCCAGGAATATTTGCCATCGTTCCTGCTTTGATGCCTTTCTTCAGTAATTTTGGCTGGATCAGATGTCTGGTAGCCACATCACTTCCCCGGAAATATCTCCTACCGTGCTTTCCGACAAGGCCGACCTTCAGATCTGTCTGATATTTTCCGAACTTCTTTCCTTTGACAATGATATACTCGCTCTTATCCCCGATGTTCCTGATTTTCCAATCTCGCTTGGCCATAGCAAGCCAATCTATAAAACTGGTCTTGATGAAGATATCGATAGGAAGGGTTTCAGTAAATGCAATCCGAGACAAAGGCTTTCGAGGATCTAACCTCGTCTGAGGATCAAAATCAAGCTTGAACATCATCCGTGCCGGACTGCTCCACCTTGTCTTATTCCCAGGAGCAGGATAACCGACATATTCTCCAAAGATATGCTTGCCCCGATATCCTTTTCCGCGTGTACCGAAGACAGCACTGGCAACCTCCATCCTGTTGATCCGTAACAACGAAGATAGCATATTGAATTTCTTAAATATCAATTCATCACTCTGTTTCGAAAGCTCACAACCAAGCAGCGTAGTCTTTAACTCTGACACGCGCTCAGCATCATCAAGCTGTGTCTTCCGCGCAGATGACGCAGCCATACTTATTTTATGCTTCCTAACAGCACGCATCATCGCATAACAGATCTGGAAATTATCAAGATAATCTTCGACAGGCAAACCCAATTCAGCTTTCTTCCTGAGCAGGGTGAAGCCGATACTCACCCTTTCCTTTTTCTTTAGGTCATACACTTGCTTGAAGACAACTTTTCCTGTCTTCACCAGATCCTTTTGCCTATATTCTTTCATCCAGGACATATCAAAAGGCAATGTTCCCGAGAAACCGTTTTTTCCAGCCCTCAGCACAATTTCCGGAGCTTTGAAGATCCGCCCCAATTCTCCTTTACATAATCCATCTGCAAGCAAGATAAATTCTTTCAGGGCCTTTGTTTTCTTGTTTTTAACGCCTTTCTGCAGATTATTATAGGTTTTCCACACTTCTTCCAACACAGCCAGGCTGCCGGATCTTCCTTTATACACAAAAACAGAGATATCTCCACCCAGTTCATCGACTGCCTGAGAAAGTGGAGCAAGAGAATAATATGCTTTCTTCTGATCAAGGCCAAGACTGACTAAAACAGATTTTCCTTTTATCTTGCCGAGAGATTTCTTATAGCGCTCAACAACCTTCTGCAGCTTTTTCAGATCATATCTCATTTTACAATCAATTTTTTTGGAGTCTTCGTTAGAATTCTTAATCTTCCTTTCTCCATGACAATACTATCTTCGATGCGCATGCCGAATTTTCCAGGAACATAGATGCCAGGTTCGACAGTGAACACCATATTATTCTCAAAACTATCTTTAGAGGCAGGCAAGAGATTAGGCCATTCATGTATCTGCAAACCAATGCCATGCCCCAGGCCATGAGTAAAATATTTACCATATGTTCCTAACAGACTGACAGTCTCCTCAAAACTTTTGGTGCATCTCTTTCCGAGCTTGATATCCATGATGACCTTTTTCTGTGTCTCCAAGAGAAGTGAATACACTTTTTTCTCCTGCTGAGAAGGCTTTCCGAGATAGATTGTCCGGGTCATATCAGCATGATATCCTTTGTACTTGATACCAAAGTCAATGACGAGAAAACCTTTCCGCAACGAAATATTCTTTGCCTCATAATGGGGCATCGAAGCACCTTTTCCGCTGGCAACAATAGGTTTGAACGCAAGCTCACAGCCTTGTTTGATCGTCTCCACATGCAAAAATTGTTCAACTTCTTTCTCAGTCTTGAAGGTCCGTATTCGAGATATACATTTCTGCAGTATCTTATCAGTAAGAGAACATGCTTTCCCCAAAATCTTAATCTCTTCCTTGGATTTTATCCTTCTGATCCTGACACAGTCCAGAGCAATATCTTTTACTCTGCCTTTGATATATTTCTTCAATGATCGATAGACAGCCAAGTTCATATCAACTCTTGATATGCCTAAGGTTTTCACACGAATCCTCCTTTTACGCAGGACTTCCTTGAGAAAATCAAATAATCTTTTGCCTTTCTTCCATTTCATCACCCTAACTTTTGAATCTTGCTTGGCCCGTTCATATTCCATTTCAGGAACTAAAAGAAAAGAAGGTTTGTTCCGAGGAACAACCAAGCAACCCATCCCCCGATAACCAGAGAGATAGTATTGATTTTTATCATAATAATCAGAATCAAATGTGCAGAACAATGCGATATCGATCTTTTTTTCCTGCAGCACCTTCTTAATGTTCATGGGAAAATAGAAAGACAGCGCCTTTAAAAAATTACCGTGTAACAGTAAAATGCTTGATCTCTTCAGCAAGCTTCTTGGCAGTTCCACTGTTCAATTTTTTCCGTACAGGCTCAAGCAACCCATTAAGATAACCTGAAACAGCTTCCTTGACATCCATCGGATGAATTTTTTTGTCAGCAAAAGCCTTCTCCAAATCACCATAGCTCGTAAAGCTGACATCCCCACCAAACTTAGCAGGCCGCTTGATATCAAAGCTTTTAATTTTTTCAAAGATGATATATTTACAATACTCCAAAATAGGATTATCCTCAACAACACCTTCAGGACAGTACGCTTTCTTTATCTTCCGGGAAATCTCATCAGCACTATCACTCATAAAAATAGCAGTATCTGGCTTTGACTTAGACATCTTCATCTCAATAGCTCGATCAGCTCCTTTCAATCCTTTAGGGGGCTGCCCCAACCCCAGTAACATATGATGGCTCACCACAATAGGCTTCCAATAACCAAGTTTTGGCCCTAATTCCCGGGCAAGAACATTCACTTTACGCTGATCCATCCCTAATTGGGTGATGTCTGCTTTCAGATGGAAGATATCTGCTGCCTGCATGCAGGGATAGAGTATCTGAGAAGCTTGCAAAGATTCACTTTCCTTCCTTCCCATGATCTGAGCAGTACGGACAATCCGTTTGATAGTGGAATGCCTGCTCACCTGCATGACTTTTTCCCAATATCCTTCCTCTTTGACAAGATCAGAAGCCCAAACAAAGTCAACATGAGAAAGATCCATATCACAGGCCTTCCATACCTCAATCAAGTACTTACCGACTTTCTGTATATGCTCCAAATTTCCGCTTAGCTTGTTATTTGCCCAGGCATGCCAGTCCGCTATCAGCATCTTGAATGTACAGCCAGCCTTGATCATCTTGTTGATGTTGATTGCCCGAAGCAGACCCTGTGCAATATGGATATCCACACCAGAAGGCTCAAACCCATCATACGCAACAATCTCCTTTTTCTTCAAGATCTCTTTAAGTTCATCTTCAGTGAGAATCTCCTCTCCAACTTCCTTAATCAAAGCCATTCTATCCATATCACCCTAGAAATATCCAAGATATTAAAACCTTATGATTGGATTTTGTCCCTACTGGCCAAAAACAAAAGATTTAAATACATCTCACCTCTAAAAACCAGCATGACTGAAGGAGATAAGAAGTTCGCAAAACAGATTCTGGGCAAGACAGTGGTCTCAAAAACCGGTAAGAAGTTCGGCACAGTTGGGGACATTATTTTCGAGACAAGATCAGGGGAATTGATCCATCTTGTATTGGCAACCCCTACAGAATACATCGCGAAATTAGAGCTTGAAAAAGATTCTGAAGGAAAACTATTGATTCCATTCTCATCAGTCATCGCTGTCGGCGATTTTGTCGTTGTTTCTGAAGAAGATATTATTTAAGTCGTGGGCTTGAGCGAAGCGAAACCCACATTGCGTGCCAACTGAGCGTAACCAGTTGGAAGATATTATTTAAGTTAACTATTTAAATCAACTCAGCTTCCTAGAATGCCATGGAACATGCTATTTGGACTGAGAAATACCGTCCTAAAACCTTCTCAGATATCAAAGGCCAGAAAGAGATAGTAGGCAGAGTGAAGAACTTCGTAGAGCAGAAGAACATGCCTCATTTATTGTTCGCAGGCCCCGCAGGAGTGGGCAAGACATCTCTAGCGCTCGTTATAGCCAAGCAGCTTTTCGAAGGGCAATGGCACCAGAATTTTCTAGAATTGAATGCATCAGATGAAAGGGGAATCGATGTCATCAGGAACAAAGTCAAGGATTTTGCAAGGACAAGGGCAATAGGAGATGTTCCCTTTAAGATCATTTACTTAGATGAATGCGACGCCCTTACGAAAGAGGCCCAGCAGGCATTGAGGCGAACCATGGAGAATTACACTCAAACGTGCAGATTTGTCTTAGGCTGCAATTATTCAAGCAAGATAATCGACCCTATCCAATCAAGATGTGCAGTCTTCAGGTTCAAACCATTAGAGAAAGAAGAACTGCATAAGATAATAGACATAATTGCAAAACAAGAGGACCTAAAAGTTGATGAGAAGGCAAAAGCAGCATTGATAGAGGTCTCAGAAGGAGACTGCAGAAAATTAGAGAACATTCTACAAGCGAGTGCAGTCATGGGCAAGCATATAACCGAAGATACTATCTTCTCCATGGCATCATCTGCCAAACCAAAAGAAGTCATTGACATTCTTAACCTTGCAGTCAGCAATAAATTCGTAGATGCAAGAAACAAACTCTTAGATACCATGCTTAAGCACGGATTATCAGGATTAGATATCATAAAACAGATGCAGAAAGAAATACTGAATCTAGACTTAGAAGGAAGGAAGCAACTAGAACTGATAGCAAAATGCGGCGAAGCCGAGTTCAGAATATCTGAAGGCTCTGATGAGTACCTCCAATTAGAAGCGTTCTTGGCCCAGGTGGCGTTGATAAAAAATTAAGTCAAAGAATGTTTGACTAGAACACTCTTCTCCTTGAACCCTTCATAATCATACACCAGTTTGACTACAACCGGCTGCTCATAATCTGAATTCGTAGCAACAGTCTGAGTGCATGTAACAGGTTTCTCATTGCCATACAGCGTGATAAAGCCGGAAGTAGCATCTCCCTCACTCAAGCCGCTACATTCTAATCCTTCGATGCCAGAATCAACCTCGATATAGATCCTGTCCTCAAATTTCCTGCTGCTTTCATCGCAGCTGCTTTCCATCAGATAGATCCGGCCATTTCCCTTATGCACCACATCAAAAGTGAAGCTTATTTTATTCTTGGCCCGGGAATTCTCCTTGAAATCCTCTATCTGAAGAGGAGCACCAGAGCTGAATACATCCTTGTTCTCATTGATCGTGCACACATCATCATCGTCATCATCAAGGTTATCTCCTTTGATACAGATCTTTGAATTTGCAGTGGTCTCATACAGATAACAGACATCTGCCCTGAACGTAAACTTTGTATTCCCAGTTAACATACCCACATGGTTGAAATCACGATATTCCACAAACACAGGAGAGCTTTCATCGATATCTCCTTCAGAATCCTTTCTGTTGGCTCGGACATCCTCTTCAGGGTTCTGCACAAGCCCAAGTTCTGTCTTGCTGAACTCACTGGCAAGAACACCTGAGATAGTCACTCTGATATCTTCTTTGTTGATGGCAGCCTCTCCTTCATTCTCTAATCTCACAGCGATGTCAAAAGGAAAATCTCCTCCATCAAATACTTCATCAGGAGGTGCATCCTCCTCAAAGGAGATGATCAGGCCGTCAGTGCCGCCGATGAAAGGATCTTCATCTGTTGTCGCGACAGTACTTCCATCATCACATCCGTAGATGACAAAAAGTGCCAAAAGCAGTAGTATGATTGTTTTTTTCATGGTAGCTAACCTCTTATATTCAAAGTTTATAAACCTTACCGGTCAATATTGACAATCTCGATCTTCTTATCGATCCAGTCCATATATCGATAGTCTAATTGAATTTGAAGGATGGTCTCAAAAGCGCTCTTGGAGACTGGCTTTCTGAACGTGCAGAAGATGAATCCATTTCCGCTTTCATCAAGCCTCACAGGATCGCGATAATCTCCATTAGGCGTGCATCGTGGTGAGGAATCATAAGGTAATTTAGCTTGAACGATAACCCTGTCGACATCATTATAATCTAAATTCAAAGGACAGTCATTCCTGACATTCTCATCAACGACCTTTCCCCTTCCGACATTTCTGATATAGATGCCGAAATGGACATTGTTGGCAGAGATCTCTTCATCAACTTTCGTGACAGCAACAGGCGCTCCTTGAGTGCCTAAGCTATACACCTTTCCTCTTCCACCCCTACCCAATGTACAGACCTTTTCTTCATCATGCACAGTATACGGCTCAGGATCGATGCATACCAGTGGCTCAGCGATCGTCCGATATTTATAACAGGCAGCAACGACCAAAGTAGGATTATAGAATTCTGAATTAAACAATGTTCCAACTCTATCAGCATGGAACTGCATCACTTCTCTTCCTCCTTGGGGACTGAACTGGCTCCTTCCCTGCAGATCTGAAGTCAGGAACGGTCCGCCATCCCACCTCTCTCCAGAGAATGATTTCTCATCAAAACCATAGATCTCTAATTTACCATCAAAGCTGTCCGTAACCGGATATGCTCCCACATTCCTGACCTCAATGAGGATATCAAGATCATCTCCAGAGAAGATCTTATCAGGAGGACTATTGCGCAAGAACTCTAATTCCAATCCTTGAGAACCAGTGCGGTAATCCCGTTGGGAAATCCCCTCTCCATCAGGGTTTGTTCTTCTAGAACAGGCAGTCAACAAGACCAATAATATGACCATAACTACGATGACTTCTTTTTTCATTTCCTTTACTACTCACCCATAAATTTCTATATAAAAGTATCGATTCAATTGCTGTTTACGATAGCGACTCTTCGAGAAATGGTTTCTTGATATCCATAGAGCAGCTCAACCACAATCGGAGTATCAAAAGTCAGGACACTCCGCGGAAGGGCATTATTTTCAGTGATGCTGCAATGTATGATATATTCATCTTTCACCTGCCTAGGTTTCTGGCATTCTATCTCATCCTCATAAGGCTGAGAGAGAGGATCACCAAGAGAGTATTCATAATTCGAGAACCGAAGGCTTGTGAGCAGTAGGCTTTTATCCGGGTCACCAACAGCCCGCGCTTCACAGATGTTGCCATAGCTGAGAGGATCTACGATCAACCCCTTTCCTTTGTTCTTGATACGGATAGTGAAATCAATAAGGACAGTATCTTCTGAGGTAGGGATGACTCTTTGCTCTATCCTTGTTATCGCCACCGGAGCACCCTGGCTGCTTGCTGTCAGATCCTTGGCCCTGCATGTTTTCTCTGCCACCCGGGTATTGGCAGGATCAGTGTCGATGCACAAAGTATCAGAGAATACTGTCTTGTAGGCATAGCAGAGCTGGAATGCAAGCCTAGAATCAATTTTTGTGCGTGCATCACCGATTTCTCTTGCCTTCATCACTGCCCCTAGAACTTGTCGTTCACCTTTCGCATACGCAAGGCTTTTCCCTTCAAGATCAAAGAAAATAGAATTCCCTGATAATCGGAATCCATCCGGAAGTTGCCACGATTCTATCTCCATGAGATCCTGTTCCAGGATCGGAACAAGAACCCCGCCGGTGACATCACTGAATCCCTCATTCCTCACTTCAATGCTGCTGTAGAAGGATGAGCCTTCGACAACCTCATCTGAGAAGCCTTCAAGAAATTTAAGATCAATACCAGAGGTGCCTGTTTGGAGTATGATGTCTCCAGGGTCAGGAACAGAGCTGCATGCAGTGAGCAGCACGAGGAAAAGTAATCGTTTCATGTTGTCGCATCCGCAATGTTGATGAAATGTTTATCTGAGAGTACATAGTCATAACTTACCGCCATCCTGAAATATCTTGTGGTGACATCACCAGGTTGCAGCAGGATGTCTTTTTGGCTGACCTTGAAGAGAAGCCCACAGCTCTGCCGCATCCCCTTCGGATTCTGCAGTACACTAGCAGTATTCTCTCGCAGGTGGAAGTAGCGGTAGCCTTTATAGAACTCTTGGTCAAGGACCGCACTTTCAGTCATAGAGAGATCGCATGTTCCAGGATCAATGGAAGCTCCCTCAGGCAGATAAAATTCAATATCCTTGATCTGGGCGATATCACCCAGCCAGGCATTCTTCATCTCAACATTGAATAACTCTTTCGTATCTTGGCTGCCATCAAGCTTGATCACAACAGGCATCCTTTCACTCACCCCGATCTGCACAGGCCCCACACTGTTCTTGGTGATAGGATTGATGTCGCTGATATCATTTATTTTCAGGATGTCGAGGTCTTTGGAGATGACGCGCTGCTTCCGCAAGGTGCCGATCCTCTCCTTGCTGACAAAATATCTTTTCAGATAGGCTTGGGTAGCAAAGTTGAACTTTGCCCTGAATCGTATCTCATATTTACCTTCTTCCAGTTCTCCCTCCTTAAAAGTGCAGAGGATGTTCTGGACATCATAGCTTTCGATGATCAGTTTTCCAGAGGGCCAGATCCCTCCATCCACAACTTTCTCACCAGCCTTATAGGCAGCACAGCTGATATCCACAGTGATGTTCTCGAAGCTGAACTCATCATCATCCGAGATAAAGTTTTCTGCGGTGAGGGTCGCGCTTAACGTGATTTTTTGATCGCTGAAATACTTGAGAGGATTCTTCCCTATATCTTCGAGGTAGACCCCCAGGTTTTTCTTCGCGTTTGCGTCCACCTGGCTGGTATAATAGTCCTGCCCAGAGCCGTAATAGATGGATTTGTTCATCCATTCATAATACCTGCTCTTCCAATAGCTTAATTTGAAGACATTCCTCCTCTCCTGCAATTGCTCCTCATCCACTAAATTTTGGTTGATGGCATCCTGGAAAGCAGTGCTCGCCCGTATGAAGCTGACGAAATAGAAAGCAACAAAGAAGATGATCAGCACAGAGGTCAGCCAGCTGGGCTGATAGACCTGAGCAAAGATAAGGAAACCGAAAGTGAGGAACGGAAGGTTGGCCATAGTCGTGCCAGGGAATGCACTCGCAAAGAACGACGGCATGAAGAAATCAAAGAGTATCAGAAGCAGCAGCCAATATTTGATCCTTACCCGGTCTGCTTTGAACGTCTCACCCATGCAAAAGAAGATGTAGAACAGTATAAAGAAGAAAAAGTGGATTCTGCTGCCTAAAGTGTCGATCGCACCGAACATATACAGGTTATAGAAGACCCACATCACCACAATCGTGGCGATGAAATCTTCCATCGATGTCTGATAGAATGATAGGTAGATGGCAGTGAAGAACAGGATGAAGAACTCAAAGATGTTCTTGGTGCCGAGATAGGTGAAAAGAACAGGGATAGAGCTCAGGAGATAAGTTACAAGAATCATGCCTAACCACACCCTCAGGATATGGGGCTTCCCACCACGCAGGTTGAACCAGGCAAAGAGGACAGCCAAAAAGAAGATATTGAAATGGAACATGTTATAGATCCCGATAAAACCCTGTCCAAGGATAGCATTCTGGAAATAGGCAAGGTCAAATCCGCCGAATCGTACAGCAGGATTCCTCACTTCCCATAAGAAATTATACAACAGCGCGAGAAGCAATAAGATACCGCTTCGGTTGAACGTCGCATCTATGACTTTTCCAGCGCCGCCGCCAGCCATTCCTCCCAAAGCACTGCCAGCGACAGCAACCGGTGCGATAGCAGCAGCCCTTACCGGATGCTGGCTTCGTTTATCAACCCGGTCCCGATAATTATCATAGACCGCTTTGCCGCCGAACGCATCATAAGGGGCCTTGAGAAAAGCCTTTATCCTGCCTTCAGAAAGCCGTCCTTTATAGGCATCACTCAGCCTTTTACGGGGGTCTATCGTCATAGAAGCCTCTTTTTTCAGTCTTCATCTTCCAGCGTAACGGTTATTTTTCTGATCTCAAGCCGCTCCTCTGGAATGATCTTCAGGGAATTGTCCCCTCTCTCGACGAAATTGTCTATCAAGGTGCTCCATTCAAAGTCATAATGCCTTGTCATGAAGGTCTTTCTCTCATTGATAAGGATCTCTGCCTCTTTCTCTTCTTCATCATCAACAAAGAAGAAGGTGAGGTTGATATTCTTGTCCCCATCTCTGAACTCTTCCCATTCATCATCATCTATCTCAAAGAAATAGGTATAAGATGGCTGCTCAATAAGGTCAGTCACGATCTCGATCTGGTCAATCAGATATCTGCCTCGATCGCTGCCGAACTCTAGGGTGTTGTCTCCACGGATGAGAAGGTT
Source organism: Candidatus Woesearchaeota archaeon (assembly GCA_018221205.1). GTDB lineage: Archaea > Nanobdellota > Nanobdellia > Woesearchaeales > WJIZ01 > JAAOYF01. The sequence goes on from JAAOYF010000049.1 coordinate 30,205, forward strand.
GGGTGCAAATTCTATTGGATGCACGGTGCCGCAATCAGGGACAGAGCTATACACGATCTTCTCATTGATAGAGATGTCTAGTATACCTACCTCTCCTTGTTTGCATTCAGGGACAAATCTCAGGTGAGCTTCCTCGACATTCTTCGCTTCTTCCCGAGGAACAACAAAAGAGATGACACTTTCCCTTGTGCTGATATCAGTTACATCAGCAGTGACTTTGAAATTCTCAAGAAGATACTCATTAGTGCCCCAGAACTTTGCCCCTACACCGCTTACCTCAAAATAGAGGTTGTTGGTGGCAGCAAGAAGATCTTCCGGGACAGGGATAGGATCGACATTCACCTTATCCACTTCATTGTCATAGATCTTATGGCCATTTAGGCTGATCATCAATCTCCCTTTAGCGGTTTTCGCAAAGAAGCTGATGAGTATATTGTCGGTGTTATCAGGATCATCCAATCTGAAATCAATCTCATGGTCCTGCTTGTCAAAAAGCCCGTTCTTGACATAGATGCTTGAGACATCCCGCAGAACATCAGCAGATGTTCTTGTAAATAAGTTCACTGAAGGAAGATTCCGTTCAACTTCATCACTGCCGATGACATCCATGATGATGCTTGTCTCCTCAAAGAGCAGATCATCTCCTTCTGTTTCTCGATCTTCACGGACAGTCTCATTCTCCCCGATGAGATCAAGCCGCTCTTCAGAGGGAAGGAAGAGGATATAGATAATGATCAGTGCAGAAACGATTGCAATCAAAACAGCAGCATTCATCTGGGCTTTTCTCATTTTCTCACCTTTCGCTATTGGAGAGTTAAAAAATGAATATCTTTATATATAAAGTTTTGCCTTTTCTCGAGTATGAAAAAGATACATGCAGATTTCAAGAAAGGCGTCGTGAAAGTGAGGATAGAGAACGCCGATGACTTATGGTATCTGAGCCAGGTCATAGAAGCAGGAGATCTTGTTAGTGGCAAGACTCTCCGCAAGGTCAAGCATGGTGATGAAGAGGGCAAACAGAAAGCCTCGAAGAAACCAGTTTTCATCAAGATCAAGGTCGAAAAGATAGAATATACAGAGAATGAGCTGAGGACACTAGGCATAATCGAAGAAGGCCCTGAAGACGCTCCCAAAGGAGAGCATCACTCTTTTTCCCTTGAAGAGGGTTCTGAAATCAGCATAGAAAAAGAGTGGCTCAACTTCCAGAGAAAGAAGCTCGAAGAGGCCTTTTCCTCAAAGATCTCCCCCATCTTGATCGTTGTCTTTGACCGAGAAGAAGCATTCTTCGCAAAGATGAAGAAATACGGATATGAATTATTGGCCAATATCCAAGGCAATGTTGCAAAAAAAGACATGGACGAGGGCAAGAAGCCAAATTTCTATCTGGAAATCCTTCAAAAAGTGAAAGAATACGATGACCGCCTGCATCCAGACCACATTATAATGGGCTCACCCGCATTTTGGAAAGAAGAACTGCTGAAAAACCTGAATGATGAAGCGTTGAAGAAGAAGATGGTGCTCGCAACCTGCTCAGCCGTGGGAAAAACAGCGATCAACGAAGTCCTGAAAAGAGATGAAGTGAAGAAAGTGCTCCATCAAGACAGGATAACAAAAGAGATCAATATAATAGAAGAACTCATGAAAGAGATCAGTAACCAAGGGAAAGCAGCCTATGGATTGAAAGAAGTGGAGCAGGCAGCACAGGCCAGCGCAGTGGAGACATTGCTCATAACAGATGGCTTCATCCAAAAAGCGAGAAACGAAAATACTTTTTCTCAAATAGATGCGATCATGCGGACAGCAGATAAGAATAAGGCCTCTGTCAATATCATCTCCTCAAAGCACGACGGCGGTAAGAAGTTAGATGGCTTAGGAGGCATAGGTGCTATTCTCAGGTATAAGCTGAACTATTAAAACCACAAACCTTATAAAAATACCATCCTCATTTATTTTAAAAAGAGGTAATAGATATGTCCGATACTATCCAATCCATGTCTACAGAGGATAGAAAATTTCCCCCTAGCCATGAGTTCTCTGAAAAAGCGCATATTAAGAATTTCGACCATTACAAGCACATCTATGATGAGTCTGTGAAAGATCCTGAAAAATTCTGGGCTGAAAAAGCGCAGCAATTGCATTGGTTCAAGCCCTGGGATAAAGTATTCACCTGGGACAAGGAAGAAGTCAAGTTCACCTGGTTCGAGGGCGGCAAGACCAATGTCTCCTATAACTGCCTCGATAGGCACTTGGAAAAAGACGGAGACAAGACAGCCATCATCTGGCAGGGTGAACCAGAAGATCAGGTGATAAAACTTTCTTATAAAGAGCTCCATAGGCAAGTGTGCAGATTCGCCAATGTCCTGAAAAAATACGGCGTGAAAAAAGGGGACCGCATTTGTATTTACATGCCCATGATCCCCGAATTAGCTGTTACCATGCTCGCCTGCACACGGATAGGGGCCATGCACTCCATAGTCTTCGCAGGTTTCAGCGCAGAATCGTTGAAAGACCGCATTCTTGACTCTCAATGCAAGCTGTTGATCACCGCAGACGGCAGTTTCCATGCCGGAAAGTCGATCCCGCTGAAAAAGATTGCAGATACTGCTGTTTCACAATGCGATTGCGTAGAGAAAGTCATTGTCGCTAAAAGGGTGCATACAGATGTCCAGTGGGGAGAGAGAGACATCTGCTGGCAGGATGAAATGAATGCTCCGGACATAAGTGATGACTGCCCCGCAGAAGAGATGGATGCAGAAGACCCCCTATTTATATTATACACATCAGGAACAACAGGCAAGCCGAAAGGAGTCTTGCATACGACAGGCGGCTATCTGACCTATGCCTACCAGACATTCAAATGGGTATTTGATTACTGTCCAGAAGACGTCTACTGGTGCACCGCTGATATCGGCTGGATAACAGGCCACAGCTATATCGTCTACGGTCCATTAGCAAACGCGGCCACAACAGTGATGTTTGAGGGCGTCCCGACCTATCCAGATAACGACAGGTTCTGGCAGATTGTTGAAAAGTTCAGAGTGTCCATATTCTACACAGCCCCGACAGCGATCAGAGCAGTGCAAAGGTATGGCGACGATCCGGTGAACAAGCACGATCTTTCTTCTCTCAGATTATTGGGGTCTGTCGGCGAACCCATAAATCCAGAAGCATGGATGTGGTATTACAATGTTATAGGAAAAGAAAAATGTCCCATTGTCGATACCTGGTGGCAGACAGAGACAGGAGGCATCTTGATCACTCCCCTACCAGGAGCCATAACGCTCAAGCCAGGCTCAGCAACGTTCCCTTTTCCAGGCATCGAGCCTGCCATACTGAAAGAAGATGGCTCAGAAGTCGGCGTGAATGAGGGCGGCTTTTTAGTGATCAAAAAACCATGGCCAGGCCTGATGAGGACAGTCTATGGCGACCATCAACGCTATATCGATACATACTGGAGCCGATTTAAAGACGTCTATTTCGCTGGAGACGGCGCACGGCGTGATGAAGATGGCTATTTATGGCTCATGGGAAGGATTGATGACGTTATCAACATTTCCGGCCATAGGATAGGGACAGCAGAAGTAGAATCTGCCTTGGTCAGCCATCATGACGTGGCAGAAGCAGCAGTCGTTCCTTTCCCCCATGAAATAAAAGGACAGGCACTCTATTGTTTCGTGACCCTGAATAAAGGAGTGGAAAAAACCAACAAGCTGATGCTCGAGTTAAGGCAACATGTCGGACAGGAGATTGGCCCTATTGCCAAGCCTGATAAGATCCAGTTTGCAGACGTTTTACCAAAGACAAGATCCGGAAAGATCATGAGGAGAATCCTGAAAGCGTTAGCAGAAGGCAAGGATGATGTCGGCAACACCACAACCTTAGCAGATCCAAGTGTTGTAGATGTCCTCAAGCAAGGGAGATCATGAATTCTTTTTTTATTGATTATTGATATCCAGGAAAAGTTCAGAAAAGCCATTCCCAATCTGAATGAGGTAATAACAAACACAAACAAACTCATCAAAGCATTTCAACTATTAAAAATACCCATAATTCTGACAGAACAATACCCAAAAGGACTCGGCAGCACAGTAAAGGAAATTAGCATAAAACCAACAATAATAAAAGAAGATTTTGACTGCTTCAACCACAATGATTTCTCAAATAATTAAGCAGTAATTCTTTTCTGCAGCAACGACCAAATCACATAGAATGCTATTGAGCTTAACAAGGCACCAATAATATCGGGAATTATCATAAGGATTTTCTCTCTATTGGTCGGTCCACAACATCCCGTCCCATCAGGGTAGCATAATCCCTCACAGCCATGATAGGATAAGAGAGAAAAATTATAAAAGAAAAAAAGCGCAACAATAAATAGCAATAGAGTTACGATGAGCTTTGCTTTTGTAGGTTTGAAGTTCATATATCTCCCCAAGCCATAAAAGATTATAAATCTTTCTAGGCGATAACTTTTTATAGTGCTAATTCGTCTAGTATCTAAATTTACTATATGGGGTGGAATAATGGGTTTAGCGATATTATCTGCAGTTATTGTGATTGCAGTATTGGCATTACTGTTTGTCTTCTTGAAGTTCTCAAATATCAAGAAGGCTGATGCAGGAACACCGAAGATGAAGGAGATTGCAGATGCAGTCCATGAAGGTGCGATGGCATTTCTCTTTCGCGAATATAGGGTTCTCCTGTTATTCGTCATCATTGTTGGCGGCGTGTTATGGTATTATCTTAATCCACTGACTGCATATTCATTCTTGACAGGGGCGATCCTCTCTGTTTTGGCAGGATTCATCGGCATGAAAATAGCAACCATTGCTAATGTCAGGACAACCCAGGCAGCAAGAAAATCTCTTGGAGGCGCTTTGAAAGTCGCATTCTCCTCTGGCTCTGTCATGGGCTTCTCAGTTGTCGGATTTGGCCTATTAGGAGTCGCAATTCTCTACTGGCTTATCGGAGATCCAGAAGTCATCATCGGCTTCGGCTTCGGCGCTTCTTCAGTGGCACTATTCGCAAGAGTAGGTGGAGGCATCTACACAAAAGCAGCAGATGTAGGCGCTGACTTAGTGGGAAAAGTTGAAGCAGGCATTCCTGAAGACGACCCAAGAAATCCAGCGACAATCGCAGATAATGTAGGAGATAATGTAGGAGATGTCGCAGGCATGGGCGCAGATCTGTTTGAGAGCTATGTAGGCTCAATCTTAGCGACAATGATTCTCGCTCTGACAATTGTCGGAGAGAACACGAGATTTGTCCTTCTGCCATTGATGCTCGCAGCAGCAGGGATCATCACCTCAATGATCGGAACCTTCTTAGTGAGGACAAAGAAAGAGAAGAATATCCACGGCGCATTGAATATCGGTTTATTCACTGCAAGCATTCTCTTTGTTCCTTTAGTGTATCTCATAACCAGATATCTCATGCCTCAAAGTTTCCAGCTAGGAGGAGTGACCTTTACCGCAATGGGGATCTTCTATGCGACAGTCGCAGGATTGGTCACCGGAGTCTTGATCGGCCTTGTAACAGAATATTATACTGCATATGAGCACAGACCGACGAGGAAAGTTTCTGAAAGCTCAAAGACAGGAGCTGCGACAAACCTCATTGAAGGGCTCGCACTCGGAATGCGCTCGACAGTCCTGCCTATCATCTTTATTGCCATTGCTATTTGGGTAGCCTACTTCTTTGCAGGCCTTTA
>JAAOYF010000050.1 GCA_018221205.1 Candidatus Woesearchaeota archaeon
GTAGCCGCGTAAAAATATTTCTAAGAAGTCGACCTAAAGGTCGGGGAATTAAACCCCTGTGCTCGCTACGCTCGCATTAAAGAAAGCCGCGTAATGGGGCTTTAGCCCCATCTTGCGTGTCAAGAATCGAAGATTCTTGATCATGATCAGAAATCTCTGATTTCTGACATGCCAACCGAGCGTAACCAGTTGAGCATTATCGATATTGAGCAGTTATTAAGAGAAGTTTTATAAATCTCTTTTTTCTGATTGAATGTAATAGTGTGTAGTATAAAAAAGAGGTTGAACGTGGAAAACTCTTCTCGAGGACAGGTAAGTACGGAATTCGTCATAACAGTCGCTTTCTCCCTATTGATGATCATCCCTCTGTCCGTCCTTCTCTTTGAGCACGGCTCAAAGACCTATGATGACATCTCAATGAACCAAGGAGGCCTTATCGCGAGAAAGATTACAGATTCAGCCAATTCTGTCTATTATCTCGGCCATCCATCCTCAGTCACCCTGAAAGTATACATGCCGGAAGGCATCGAGAACATAAACATAACAGGCAGAAACATCATCATTCTGCTGCAGTCTGATAAATCCATTGTTAGCACCGCGAATGTAAACCTTACCGGCAGCTTAAAGCGTGACCCTGGATTAAGATTCATAAAGATTACTGCCTTAGAAAATAAGGTGAACATAACAGATGATATTCGATAAATCCCAAGTCACAGCTGAATTTCTTTTCCTGATTAGTTTTCTCTTCGTGGTTTCACTTGGATTCATCTACGCTGCTGGAAGTCATATGAAAGATTTTTCAGATAACCAAAAGAGGGTCGCAATAGAGGATTTTGGTGAATCTCTCAAGAACGAATTGGTCCTTGCATCAGTGGTGAAAGAAGGGTATGAGCGGACCATAGAACTGCCTGACAAAATCGATGGCACGATTGATTACACCATCAATGTGCTGAACTCCACCATAGTCATTCTTGCTGATAAGTACGAATTCAGTTTCATTGTCCCGAAGACAGAAGGGGCGCTGCAGAAGGGAACCAACATCATTAGGAATATAGATCAGACCGTCTTCATTGAAAATGCGTAAATCACAGGTGTGGATAACAGATTTGACTGCTGGCATAATCATCTTTCTCTTTGCCATCGTCATCTACTTCATCTATACGGATAATCTGTCCAATTTTGGCAACGAAAATATTGATGAGACTTATGCGGATGCCGCAGCCCTCTCAGATTTATTGATGAAAGCAGGCTCTCCTCCTAATTGGGATATTTCAACAGTGAAGGAGATCGGATTGACCGGTGATGATTTCCGCCTCAATGAGACCAAGCTGACAAGCCTATCATCTCTGGATTATAGCAGATCAAAGCTCCTGCTGAAGACAAGATATGATTTCCTATTCTTTTTCGAGAACAATAGCAATGATGTTCAGACCCTTGCTCCGGGAACGTATTTCGGCAAGCCTGGTGTGTCAAAAGAGAACATCAACGAGGTGGAGGATCCTTTCATCCTGATCACAGTGAAGAGGCTACTCATTCACGATTCAGATATCCTAACGATGGTGGTGTATGTATGGGAATGAAGGGAGGTATCTTCTTCAGTATAGATGCGCTCATAGCGTCAATCATATTGATATCCGCACTTCTCATCTTATCGACACTCTATATCGAAGAATCAAATACCCGTCATTTGAGCTCTATTTCCAATGATGCGTTAGGTGTTTTTTCAGAGATGCGTATCGGAGAGATCAATAATAGTTATGTTGATTATCTGTTCTCGCAAGGAGAGATAAAAGACGCTAACCTTACCCTCATCGAGCAGCTTGGCGAACTTTGGGCCTTGAACAAGACTACGCTTGCCACTAATCTGGCAAAAAACCTTACTGAATATCTTTTCCCTAGGAATTTTGGATTCGGCATCGTGATAGGCAATGAAGTATTATATGAAAGAAACTTTTCTACTAAGCATAACATCATCGCCTCACGGAAGATGATTTCAGGCTACGAAAAGACAAAACCCCTCAAAGGATCAACGTCTCGTTCATATCTCAAAGGAATCAAAGAAAAGACATTCTCATCCTATGCCTATTTAGGCGGTTTCATCGGCCAGGGCAACCTTTCTGTCTTGGTCAGTGATGTCCCCGCAGGTGTTGCGTTGGATAGCATGTATATGGAGCTTGACGCAGGCAGCAATTTCAACCTTTTCATCAATAATATTCAATGCAACGGGACCTATTCTCCGTCTGGAGGCACCATGACTGCAGATGGATGGAACATCAGCATGTGCATGCCTTCATTCAATACAGGTGCAGTCAACACGTTTAAGATTTTCTTCCCCGGAGTTATCACTTCATCTTTTGTCGGCGGAGGGTTCATTAGGGTGTCCTACACGACTGATGAATTCGTCCCTCCGGCTCCCGAAAAGGAAAAGACAGAATGGCTTCCTGGGATTTCAGGCATCATCAACCTCTACTCCTCGATATTCGTTCCAGGCACGCTTGATAGTATGCAAGTCTACCTGCACTTCCTGGCAAACACCCTGAATAACTCCAACACCGTTTATCTCATGATAGGAAACACCACAGTCTATCGATCGACTGATTTCAGTGGAGACCAGATCGTCAGCATGCAGGACATAAATCTCACCAAATTCCTCAATTACACTGAATTGAATATGCGCACTATCCCCATAAGGATAGGCTTTGAGAACGTCAGCTTTCAGACATTCTTCGAAGGCAATGGGGACGTCATGATCATAACCGACGTCTCAGGAAGCATGGACTGGCGGATGGATGTAGACAATGTGAACGGTGTACGAAGGAACTGCAATGACACCGATCTTGATAATCTGAGTACTGCCCGCTTGAGCATCGCAAAATGTCTTGACAAAGAGTTTGCAAGAGATATCATCAATTCAACTGGTAATAGGGTAGGCCTGGTCTCTTATGACAGCTCAACCCACAATGGGGAAACGGTCTTGCCTACATCTGATTTAAACCAGATTGACACAATAATAGGTAATGCCTCGCCTGAGACTGGTTATGAGGCGTCTGGCGGAACATGTATCTGTTGTGGAATAAACTCTGCCAAGGATGTGTTAGTTGCTGAAATAGGGAACATCTCCCTCATCTCACCTAATTCCTTATGGAGGTATAATAACTTCAGCCTAAGCAGTACGCCTCCCAACGATCCACTGAATAATTCATGGTATGATGCAGATTATACGCTCGAATCAGGATGGTATGTTGGAGCTTCTGTATTGGGTGCAACAAATGGATTTGCCTACGCATTTCCTGTGATAACTGAGATGGGTTCGTCCTTGACTGGGTCTCGGGTGTATGCGAATCTTTGGGAAAACAGTGGGGATAGTGTTGGAGCCCCGAATGATTTTTCTTCTGGTACATTGAACACGACTGGAAATACGTATGGGATTGGGGGCAATGATGATGGTTGGGACACTGATTCTCCAAGAAATGGTACAGGGCCATTCGGATATGATGATGATGTAGATTACAACAACTTGGTAACTTATGGGGGTTCCCAGGGTTATGTATTGGAATTCGATAACAATTACCAAGGTAATGGAAATCAGTGTACAAACTTTGACTGCTCTGCCGCATACGGTATTATGGTAAATATCACTCCTGCCTTGTTTAATATATTGCAATCAAATGGTGAAGCCCATATCTCGTTCTATTATCAATGGGATGATCGGAATAATAACGTCTTCCGCAGTACGAATGATCAAGTATGGATAAAATCACGATGGACCTCTCCTGTTTCTGGTGGCCATGACCTCGGGACAAACCTTGATGCTGGACATAGCGGAGCTGATGCCTCCGTCGAAATTGAGACCCGGGACAATCCAGATAACGACTTTTCAGGATTCTACTCGCAGAACATTACCGCATGGATAGAATCTCCCGGTCTCTATTACTTTGAGATAGGTGGAAAGCTGCAGGCTACACCATATTGGTTTTATGATTTTGAGAAATGGGGGTGGTGGCGGTTCGATGATATCCAAATCGAGATAAGCAATGTAACTGATTATTACTACTTGAGAAAGGATTTCAACATCACAAATATCTCACAGGTCAAGAAAGGTGTCCTTAATGTACTCTCTGATGATGCAGCTGCAGTCTACATCAATGGTGTTGAAGTCGACGTTGATTACGGATCTCATATGGGAGATCAGTGGAATAGACGGGGAAAGAATATTAATGGCAATGTATTCAGAGAAGGGAAAAATGTGATTGCTGCCGAATTGAGAAATTCGGCATTAGCTGCAAAGTTCGACGTAGAATTGATCGGCCTAAATAACTCAAGAGATACTGCAATGATGGTCATGACTGATGGTGTCGCAAATGAAGATGCTGGCTGTCCCCAGACAGGCACGCCTTCAGAGGAAGCGATTGAAGCAGCCTGCGAAGCACGTGAAGATTATGGTATCACTGTCTATGCTGTCGGTTATAGTGCATCCTCAGATGTCGCGACCCTGCAATCTATAGCTCAATGCGGAGATGGGCTGTTTGCGCAGAGCAGCAATGTGACTGCACTGCAGGAATTCTATGAAGATGTGGCCCTGCTTATCGTTTCCGCGACCAGACACAGCCAGACGATCGAAGTAGAAGGAACATTGTTTGACAGCACGCTCTATGATGATTCCTACATCTGGTTCAATTTCACTCCTGGTGTGGCCCCTCCACAATTCGGGGAGATTGCGTTGAGGTTTGAAGAGAGTAATTTCACAAACTGTTCTTTCAATGTCAATATCCCGAGCCAGATCAGGATATCAGAGGCAAGGTTGACGTCATATTCATCTGAACATTGGGCTGACGGGCTGATAATGAACAACAAGGATGTATATAACTTAAGTTCATTCCATACTGATTATACTCCCCTCGGAGATCCTTTTATTATCGACATCCCTCCATCGATGCTCAATGGAGGCTCAAACTCATTTTATGTCCGGACCGGTGACGATCCCTATAATACGACCGGCTGCTCTCTGAATAATACTTTCCTCTATACTGGCCTGGTAGACTCATCGATATCCTACAGTTCAGTATTACCGAAGGCAGATGGCTGCCGTTGGACGATTGAGACTGAGGGTTCGGGAAACATCACTGCAAGGGTTCCCTCAGACTATAGTGGAGGGAAGAACTGTTATTATACCAACTCATTATTCAGCTATGATAGTGAAGATAGTATAGATCTTGCAGTATTCAATCTGCTCTCGAATTTGGACTTTGATAGCGACGGAAGGATTGACATCAATATTGAAGAGCAGGATCTTGAGATTGAATCCCTTTCAGTGACGCAAGTGCCGTTCCTGTGGGGACCTGCAGTGGTAGAGGTCAGGGCATGGCAATAGGGAAAAAATCTGCCTTCTTCACGATCGTCAGCATTATCCTCGTAGCCGGATTGCTGTTCTTCTATGTATCAAGCAATAGGTACTCTGAAAAGGAAAGAAGCCGCGTCATTACAATAAGGGTAGCAACGATGAATTCTTTTATCAATGACATTGAGCACGATATTGAGAGGGGGTTGTTCATCTCATCGATGAGGTCTCTTATCGGCATGACCGAGTATGTGGCAGAGAACGGAACATTCTATACTGATTTTGAAGCGTCATTCAATGAGGCCATTTTCAACGGCACCGCCGATGGGATGCCTCTGAATCTTACCTTTAACTCCCATTTCGGGACGTGGATGGAGAAAGTGACAGATATCGGCTCTAAGCTTGATTTGAGAATCACTACAGCCGGCATGAAGGTAGTTCCGTTCCATGATGACCCATGGAGACTGAAAGTGACTGTGATAGGGACAATAAATATAACTGATAGGAAAGGGCTCGCCTCATGGAAAAGGGTATTGAACGTCACAACTGCCTTAGACATCCAGGATTTTGAGGATCCATTATACACCATTATCAGCTCTGGTAAGCTCACTAATCAGGTCATCGCAACAGGTGTAACTGATTTTGTAGACGGCTCTGATGCCTCAAATCTCATAACCCATGCAAATAATTCATTATACATTGCTTCGTCGTCAGCCCCTAGCTTCTTGATGAGGTTCGAAGGCAATTTAAGTCCTTCTCCTTATGGTATTGAGAGCATTGTAGACATACCCACATTACAGGTCGTTGCTCCCACGCTTTATGACGGAAGCAGCAGCACTATCGACTACATCTTTTTCGGCGTACAGGATGCCGGCTGCCAGGTCAACCAGACCAAGACAGAACTGCCTTGGCTCAGGCTCGACAACCCCCATCTACCGACATATGAGTCCACTTGCAGCTAGAATCTCTCCGGAAAGTTTTTAAATCCCCCTTCTAAATAAGGAGACATGGTTAAAGAGAGCTCTATAATAGAGACTGGAGTAGATAAGCTCGTTGAGATTATCCGTGCAAAAAGAAGGATTTCTGTGCAGGACGCTTCAAAGATGCTTGGTGTAGGAGAAGTAGTAGTGGAAGAATGGGCAGATTTTCTTGAGGAAGAGGGCATCATAAGCATTGAATATCGGTTCGCCACCCCTTATCTTGTCGAAAGGAAGCTCACCAAGCAAGAGATCAAATCAAAAGAGAAGGAATTCCATGGTGAGAAAGAAGGGTTCATTAGGAAAGCAGAAGTCACGCTGGCCCTGCTTGATAGGGAAGGAGAGACTTTCCAGAAATTCAAGGCAAACTTTGATGACCTCAAGAAAGAGCTCGGTTCTGATTTGAAGAATGTTGAAGGTGAGTTAAGAGAGCTGGAAAAATTCGAGGACCTCAAGAAAGGGGTTGACAAACAGATCATTGAGCATGAGAAAGAATTCAGGAATAAGATCGATGTCTTTGAGAAAGAGATTGAAAGGGAGGAACAGAAATATCTTGTCATTGTAGACAATCTGAACAGGGAGGAAGAGAAGCTCGATAAGCAACGATTAGAGACGCTCTCTCTGAGGGAAAAGGAGATGAATGTCAGGAAGAAGCTGGCACAGTTCCAGGAATACATCTCAAAGATCAATCAGGCAGTGAAGCAGGAAGAGGCTGTTTTAGATGATGGTGAGACAAGGATAAAGAACCTCAAGAGTATGGCTGAACGCATTAAGAAAGATATCCAATCCAAAGGTGGAAAGGGAAAGATGCTCATGAAAGAAGGGACTCTTCATAAAAAGAAGATTTTCGAGATACAGAAAGCCGTTCTTGATAAAGTGGTGAAGAACAAGGATTATATCACGAAGCAGATTGAGGAAAGCAGAGTTTCTACAAAGAAGTTCAGGGAATTTTTCAACAGGAAGACAGAAATAGAAAACTTGTTAAAGACCCTTGAGAAAGAAAAAGACCAGCTGGAGCTGGAATTGATTAAGCTGATAAAGAAGGCAAAAGCCCTTCATCTTGCCTCAACCTCAGCCGGGCTGAAAGGCCATGTAAAAGAGCTTGAGACCACTTTTGAAGATATCAAGAAGAAGAAAGGAAGATTCGAGCAGAATATGACCAAGCTTAGTTCATTATTTAAATGAAAAAAGTTGCAAAAAAAGAGGTGGTAAAGCAGACGAAGTCTGCTAAAGGACAGGATACGGTTATTGAGGAATATGAATTCAATTCTGATAATATTCCTGTTGTCATCCGTATTTTTAGGAGTCCCCATGAATTCGTCCCTATCTATAAAATATCCATTTCCAGCATCTCTGCGAACACCGAAATCATTCTGGAAAGGATAAGGAAAGAGCTCATCAAAGAAGTCAACCTAGGTATGGTCGCCCTGACTGACCAGAATAGAGAGGGCCTGGCAGAGCGACGTTTTAAAGAGACTATTGTCAGCCTTATCAAGAAATATTTCCCTGATGTCGGGGAAAAGACCGTCGAATTTCTCTCTTCTTATCTTATACAGAAAAGCTTAGGGATGGGTAATGTCGAGATTCTTGATGATGATCCCTATCTTGAGGAGATCTGCATAAATAACGCAAATGAGCCTGTCTGGGTCTATCATAAGAAGCACGGCTGGCTCAAGACGAATGTTGTCCTGAAGGATGAGGATCAGATTAAGCATTATTCTTCCATGCTTGGAAGGAAGGTCGGCAGGCAGATCTCTATTCTCGATCCTTTGATGGATGCGAATATCGAGGCAGGAGACCGAGTGAACGCGACATTGAGGCCTATATCGACAAAAGGCAATACGATCACATTGAGAAAGTTCTCTGCCAAGCCCTGGACCATAACCGATTTCATCAGGGAAAGGACAATTTCCATTCCGGCTGCAGCCTTTCTCTGGCATTGCATCCAATATGAGCTCTCTACATTGATCGCAGGGGGTACTGCTTCTGGAAAGACATCTATGCTAAATGTCATCACAAATTTCTTCCCTCCTAATCAAAGGATCATAAGCATAGAAGACACGAGAGAGGTCCGGCTGCCAAAATTCCTCCATTGGGTCCCCCTATCGACAAGACAGCCCAATACTGAAGGCAAAGGAGGTATTTCAATGCTCGATCTCCTTGTCAACAGCTTGCGTATGCGCCCTGATAGGATCATCGTAGGTGAGATTAGAAGAAAAAAAGAGGCCCAAATCTTATTTGAAGCTATCCATACCGGCCATTCTGTCTTCGCCACAGTGCACGCGAATAACACCA